>NZ_JBEZZR010000002.1:0-489517 GCF_040639325.1 Actinoplanes sp. NPDC023936
CATCGACCGCCGAACCTACAAGGCCACCATCAGCCTCACGGTCCTCGCCGGACCAGCCTTGACGACCAGCCCGGATCCTTAACTACCCGGCATTGAGGCTAGGGCCAGGCCACTGCGCCTGACCGCGAGAACTACCAGCACTTCACGGACGGAGCACAACCTCACGCCACGTGGACCCGGCGCCAGTGCACCGCCGGCAGATCCGCCTCCGGCACATCGGTGAGCCCGTTCTCGTCCATCGCGTTGTAGACCGCGAGCCGCGCCCCGTCGAACAGGAACTCGACGGCATGCAGGACCCGTGGCCGCCAGTCCGCCGACGTCGTCCGCTCGATGATGTTGACGGCTCGGAGCGGGCGGCCGCGGGCCTTGCGCAGCGCGGCGTGCGGGTCGGAGCGCCAGTCGAAGTGTTCGTACCAGTCGATGGACTGAGCCATGTCGATCTGGTCCCAGGTGATCGCGCACTCGTCGAATTTACGGTGAGTGATCTCTACCTGACTCAGGCCGAAGTCCAGGATCACCGGGCCGTCCGCGAACCAGCCGCGCTGCGCCACGTCCCACATGAGCCAGCTTGATCGCAGTTTGCGCCCGATGAGCCGCACAAACATGTGTCGATGAGTGGCGGCGAGGGCTTCGGCATCGTGATGCCATTCGGGTTTCCAGCCTTCGATGCCGAGCACGATCACCGTCCCGCCGATCTTGAACGTCTGATCGTACCCATGTCGCTGTGTAACCACGCAAGACAACAGCGGCCGGTCCCCGCGTTCGGGGACCGGCCGCTGCCGGATCGAATTACTTCGAGAGGGTGGTTCCGCTCGAGCGGAGGTGCTCGCAGGCCTCGACGACGCGCTTGGCCAGACCGTTCTCGGCCAGCTTGCCCCAGGCACGCGGGTCGTACGCCTTCTTGTTGCCGACCTCGCCGTCCACCTTCAGCACACCGTCGTAGTTGTGCATGATGTGGTCGACGACCGGGCGGGTGAACGCGTACTGCGTGTCGGTGTCGATGTTCATCTTCACCACGCCGTAGTCCAGCGCGCCGTGGATCTCGGAGAGCAGCGAGCCCGAGCCACCGTGGAAGACCAGGTCGAGCGGCTTCTCCTTGCCGTACTTCGCGCCGATCGCGTCCTGGATCTCCTTGAGGATCTCCGGGCGGAGCTTGACGTTGCCCGGCTTGTAGACGCCGTGCACGTTGCCGAAGGTCAGAGCCGTCAGGTAGCGGCCCTTCTCGCCCAGGCCCAGCGCGGCGGCGGTGGCCAGGCCGTCCTCGACGGTGGAGTACAGCTTGTCGTCGATCGCGGCGGAGACGCCGTCCTCCTCGCCACCGACGACGCCGACCTCGATCTCAAGGATGATCTTCGCGGCGGCGGACGCGGCGAGCAGTTCCTCGGCGATCCGCAGGTTCTCGTCCAGCGGCACGGCCGAGCCGTCCCACATGTGCGACTGGAACAGCGGGGCCAGGCCCTTGTTGACGCGCTCCTGGGAGATCGCGATCAGCGGACGGACGTACTTGTCGAGCTTGTCCTTGGGGCAGTGGTCCGTGTGCAGCGCGATGTTGATCGGGTAGTTCTTGGCGACCTCGGTGGCGTACTCGGCCAACGCGACCGCGCCCGTGATCATGTTCTTGATCGTCGGGCCGGAGGCGTACTCCGCACCACCGGTGGAGATCTGGACGATGCCGTCGCTGCCGGCCTCGGCGAAGCCCTGCAGGGCCGCGTTGAGGGTCTGCGAGGACGTCACGTTGATCGCCGGGTAAGCGAACGCGCCAGCCTTGGCACGATCGATCATTTCGGCGTAGACCTCGGGGGAAGCGATAGGCATCGGGCGCTCCTTGCTCTTGGAACGGGAAGCAGAGGGCAGGACCGCGCTGTCCTCCAGCAGGCAGTATTCCGCAGTTGCGGTGCGTAGCGGAAATCGCCCCGAAACTCGGACCGCCATTCCGGCATATCCCGGATAAGCGACGAATAACCTTCATGTCATGTCCGCATTTGCCGGGCGGATCGCGGCCACTGCGTCAGCGGTCCTGCTCGCCGTCGGTTGCTGTCCGTTTCCGGCCATCGCCGCAGCGACCGAGGCCACCATCGCCACCCGTTTCCAGCAGCTCACCCTCGCGCCCGGGGGAGAGGGTCAGGAGGCGCTGCTCTGGGCGGCGGTCGACGCGGGCGACACATCCGGCATCGACGTCATCAACTACACCGTCGATTACTCCGGCATCACGTCGTTCGCGGAGGTCGAGCTGACCGAGGCGTTCCAGAGCATCGCGCTCGGGAGCCTGTCGCCCACCGGTGACAACGTGAGCGGCACGGCCAGCGCGGCGCCGTCCGAGGGCGGCTGCACGGCCGGCGGGACCACGTTCGTGTGCAGCGTCCGAGCCTACCTGGAGGGCACCGCGCCGCTGTTCGGCCTCGGTTACTTCGGGATCAAGCCGAAGGCGGACGCGGAGGCCGGCGACGCCGGCGTCGTCAAGGTCACCGCGTCGGTCGGTGACGGCACGGAGAGCACGAGCGAATCCCCGGTACGCATCGGCGAGGGCATCAGCCTGGAGGCGCTGGAAAGCGACGCGGTCGAGTCGGCTCCCGGCGAGACCGCCGAGCTGACCGGGCGTCTCCACAACGCCGGGAGCACCGCGGCCGAGGGGGTGGCGCTCTTCCTCGGCGTGCGACCGGACGTGCTGACCGGCACCAGATACAGCAACTGCGAGTACGGCTACGCGGTCCTCTGCACCTTCGACACCACACTGCAGCCGGGTACGACGTACGAGCTCGCGGAACCGTTCGGGATCGGCATACCCGACGACGCGATCGACGGGAGCAGACTGGAGAGCGAGTTCTCCTGGACGTCGGTGACCGAGTGGGAGGACCTTGTCGCGTCCTGGCCGGAGGATCTGCTCGACGACATCTTCGGCGACCGGCAGCCCGGTGACGGCGGCGAGCTCGCCCTCACCGAGGTCACCTCGGCGGCCGGCACGCCGCAGGTCGAGCTGGACTACACGAACAACAACGGCGCGGTCACCGTCGCGGTCGCCGGTGGGGCGGTCGCGGACTTCGCCGCGGTCGGCGACAAGGTGACGGCGACGGCCGGCAGCGACGTGAACGTCCGGATCGGCGTCGTCAACAACGGGCCCGGCCGCCTCTATCCGGACCTGTTCGAGAACAACCACGTGATCTTCGACGTCCGGTTGCCGCCGCACACGTACATGGACGGCACCGGCGCCGTCTGCAGCGCGAAGGACCCGAACCGATTCCCGTGCGCGACGGTGGCGGCGCTCGAACCGGGCCAGCGCGAGGTCTACGACTTCGACGTCGAGGTGGAGGAGAAGCCCGGACAGAAGGGTTCGGTCCAGGTCCAGGAGCTGTCCGACAGCGGGGCGAACGACAACGACACGGCGTCCATCGTGATCGACGTGGCGGGCGGCGACGACCTGCCGATCACCGGGCCGGGTGGCCTGCTGACCGGCGGCCTCCTCCTGCTGGCCGTGGGCACGGGCGTCCGCTTCCTGTCCCGCCGTCGCTCCGGCCCGGTCGGCTGAACCGCGAGATCCGGCGACACGTGCCGGTTTGCGCGGCATCCTCACCGGGGAAGCCGCACCATAGGAGGCGGCGGGGAAGCCGCATCGCCACGAGGCGGCGACGAGCGAAGGGAGCCGGCCATGACGCACCCGATCGAGCACCTCGACCTGGAGACACCTGAGGTGGACGCGGCGGAGCAGGCGGTGGCCGCCGTTCCGAGCTGGCAGGACGACGAGGGGGACGACGTTCCCGTGGTCGCCGACGCCAACGAGTGGGACGCTCAGGAGCAGGGCCGGACCGTGGCGTTCGACGACGACTACCGCTGACAGAGCGGCGATGATCACCCCTGACCACCACGGCAATTCGATCGACCCGAAGCGCACCCGCTGACACGATCAGCGGGTGCTGCTCACCCTGACGACCACTCACCGGCCCGCGACCGATCTCGGCTACCTGCTGGTCAAGCACCCCGAGAAGGTTCACTCCTTCGACGTGCCCACCGGTACGGCGTACGTCATGTACCCCGAGGCGACCGAGGAGCGGTGCACGGCTGCGCTGTTGCTGGACGTCGACCCCCGGCGCCTGCGGGCACAGCGGGACGCCTTCGAGCTGAGTCAGTACGTCAACGATCGCCCGTACGCGGCGTCCAGCCTGCTGGCGAGCGCGCTCGCCAAGGTGTTCCGCAGCGCCCTTCGCGGCGCGTCGAAGGACCGGCCGGAGCTGGCCGCCACACCGATCCCGCTCGAGGTCCACGTGCCGGTGCTGCGCGGCACCACCGACCTGGTGACCCGCCTCTTCACGCCGCTCGGCTGGACGGTGACGGCCACCCCGATCCCGCTGGAGCCGGAGGTCGTCGCGGGTTTGCCTCGGTCCTCCCCGGCGGGCCGGCCCAGTGGCGACAGCCGGTACGTCGACCTGCGCCTCTCCGGTGAGCTGCGGCTCGCCGACGCGCTGAACCACCTGTACGTGCTGCTGCCGGTGCTGGACGACGGCAAGCACTACTGGGTCGCCCCGGACGAGATCGAGAAGCTGCTGCGCTCGGGGGAGGGCTGGCTCGCCGGCCACCCGGAGAAGGTGCTGATCGCCCGCCGCTACCTGGCGCACCGCAAGTCGCTCGCGACCACGGCGCTGCAGCTGCTCGACGCGGGCGAGGAGCCGGCCACCGAGGAGGACGCCGAGCTGCCGGTGCCGCGCCGGGCGCCGCTCGCCGAGCAGCGGCGTGACGCCGTCCTCGCCGCGCTGGCCGAGGTGGCCGCCACCCGCGTGCTCGACCTGGGATGCGGCGGCGGCGCCCTGCTCACCGCGCTGATGAAGCAGCGATCGATCTCCGAGATCGTCGGTGCGGACGTGTCCAGCCGGGCGCTGGAGCAGGCGGCCCGGCGGCTGCGGCTGGACCGGCTCCCGGAACGGCAGCGGGGCCGGATCAAGCTGATTCAGACCGCGCTCACCTACCGCGACGACCGGCTGCGCGGCTTCGACGCGGCGGTGCTGATGGAGGTGATCGAGCATGTCGACCTCACCCGGCTGCCGGCGCTGGAGACCGCCGTCTTCGGGCACGCGCGGCCCGGCGCGGTGATCGTGACCACGCCGAACGCCGAGTACAACGTGCACTACGAAGGGCTGACCGGGATGCGCCACTCGGACCACCGCTTCGAGTGGACCCGTGCCGAGTTCGCCGGCTGGGCCGGCCGGGTCGCCGCCGAGCACGGCTACACGGTGACCATCCGCGGCGTCGGTGACGAGCACGAGGTCACCGGCGCACCGACTCAGCTCGCCCTTTTCACCAGCACCGAGGTGTCCGCATGATCATCGACGTTCCCGACCTCGCCCTCGTGGCGTTGGTCGGCATCTCCGGCTCCGGCAAGTCGACGTTCGCCCGCAAGCACTGGAAATCCACCCAGGTGCTCTCGTCGGACTTCTTCCGCGGCCTGGTCGCCGACGACGAGAACGACCAGTCCGCGTCGGCGGACGCCTTCGAGGTGCTGCACTACGTGGCCGGCAAGCGCCTCGCGGCCGGTCGGCTCACCGTCGTCGACGCGACCAACCTGCAGCCGCACGCCCGGGCCGGTCTGGTCAAGGTCGCCCGGGAGCACGACGTGCTGCCGGTGGCGATCGTGCTGGACGTGCCGGAGTCGCTGGCCTGGGAGCGCACGCAGGCCCGAGCGGACCGCACGTTCGGCCGTCAGGTGCTCACCCGGATGCACCGTGACCTGCGACGCTCACTCAACCAGCTGAGCCGCGAGGGGTTCCGCAAGATCCACGTGCTGCGCGGCGCCGAGGAGATCGCCGGCGCCGAGATCCGGTACGAGAAGCTCTTCAACGACCGCCGCGACGAGCACGGGCCGTTCGACATCGTCGGCGACGTGCACGGCTGCCGCGCCGAACTGGAGCTGCTGCTCGGCAAGCTGGGCTGGGACCTGGTCCGCGACGAGCGGGGGCGTCCGGTCGACGCCGTGCACCCGGAGCCGGGACGCAAGGCCGTCTTCGTCGGTGACCTGGTCGACCGCGGACCGGACTCGCCGGGCGTGCTGCGCCTGGTGATGGGCATGGTCGCGGCCGGTCACGCGATCTGCGTGCCGGGAAACCACGAGCAGAAACTGGCCCGCAAGCTCAACGGCCGCAACGTGCAGCTCACCCACGGTCTGCCGGAGACGCTGGAGCAGCTCGCCGCCGAGCCGGACGAGTTCGTGGCCGAGGCGAAGGCCTTCATCGAGGGCCTGGTCAGCCACTACGTGCTCGACGACGGCAAGCTCGTGGTCGCGCACGCCGGCCTGAAGGAGGCGTACCACGGGCGGGCGTCCGGCCGGGTGCGTAGCTTCGCGCTCTACGGCGAGACCACCGGCGAGACCGACGAGTACGGCCTGCCGGTCCGTTATCCCTGGGCGAAGGACTACCGGGGCTCGGCCGCCGTCGTCTACGGCCACGTGCCGACGCCCGTGCCGGAGTGGATCAACAACACGATCTGCCTGGACACCGGTTGCGTCTTCGGTGGCTCGCTCACCGCACTGCGCTGGCCGTCGCGCGAGCTGGTCGCGGTGCCGGCCGCGAAGGAGTACTACGCGCCGGTGCGACCGCTGGTCGCGGTCGCGACCAAACCCGACTCGGGTCTGGACATCGCGGACGTGACGGGCCGTCGTCACATCGATTACGGGTACGGGCGAACCACCGTCCCCGCCGAGAACGCGGCAGCCGCCCTGGAGGTGATGGGCCGGTTCGCCGTCGACCCGGAGACCCTGGTGTGGCTGCCGCCGACGATGGCGCCCTGCTCCAGCTCGACCGTGGACGGATACCTCGAGCACCCGTCGTCGGCCTTCGCCGATCTGCGGGCCGCCGGGGTGAGCCGGGTGGTCTGCGAGGAGAAGCACATGGGTTCGCGAGCCGTGGTGCGGGTCTCGGCATCCGGCGCCGGGGATGCGATCTGGACGCGTACCGGGCGGCCGTTCTTCGGTCCGGAACTGGACGAGCCGCTGCTCGCCCGAGTCCGTGCCGCGGCGGCGCCGCTCTTCGCCGAGCTGGAGACCGACTGGCTGCTGCTCGACGCCGAGCTGCTGCCGTGGTCGGCGAAGGCCGGATCGCTGATCCGCGACCACTACGCCGGTGTGGGCGCGGCCGGACGGTCGGCGCTGCCGGCGGCGCTGGCCGTGCTCGACCGGACGGCGGGTCGCGGGCTGGACGTGGCGGCGCTGCGGGACCGGCTCGAACTGCGCGCGGCGGAGATCGACGGTTACTCGGCCGCGTACCGGGCGTACGTGAAACCCACGGACGGCCTGACCGGTGTCACTCTCGCTCCGTTCGCGGTGCTGGCGGGTGCCGGTCACACGTACTCGGGAAAGGACCATGACTGGCACCTGGCGCTGGCGGACCTCCTGGTCGCGGCAGACCCGGAGCTGTTCACGCCCACCCGGCGGATGAACGTCGACCTGGACGACCCGGCGGCGGAGGCCGCCGCGACCGACTGGTGGCTCGCGCTGACCGCCGGCGGTGGCGAGGGCATGGTGGTCAAACCGTGGGCGGGGCTGGCGGCGACGGACGCGTCCGGCCGGCTCGTGCAGCCGGGCGTGAAATGCCGCGGCCGGGAGTACCTGCGGATCATTTACGGTCCCGAGTACACCCGCCCGGAACAGCTGGACCGGCTGCGCGGACGGAACCTGGGCCGCAAGCGGGCGCTCGCGCTGCGAGAGCACGGCCTCGGTCTGGCCGCGTTGGATCGGCTGGCCGAGGGCGCGCCGGCATGGCGGGTGCACGAGCTCGTGTTCGCCATCCTGGCGGCCGAGTCCGAGCCGGTCGACCCCCGGTTGTGACCACCGGGTGACTTTCTGACGAGCGAACGGTGTCCACAGGATTCATTCAGGTACCGGCTTGTACAGGCCGGTACCCTGGCTCCTCGTGGACATCCATGCGCTCACCGAGCAGCTCGCTCTGAACCCGATGGACCCGAAGGACCTGCTATCGGCCTTCGGGGTTCCCGGCGTTCTGGCCATTCTCTTCGCGGAGACCGGCCTGCTGGTCGGCTTCTTCTTCCCGGGTGACTCCCTGCTGTTCCTGGCGGGCGTCGCGGCCTCCTCGGTGGCCGACTCGATCTTCGGTCCGGGCAGCAAGCTGTCGATCACCGCCCTGCTGATCGGCGCGCCGCTCTGTGCCATCGCCGGTGCCCAGCTCGGACACTGGCTCGGTGCGAGGTACGGCCGTCGGATGTTCGACAAGCCCGACTCGAAGCTCTTCAAGAAGGAGTACGTCGAGAAGGCGGAGTACTACTTCGAGAAGTTCGGCCCGGCCAAGGCCGTGGTGCTCGCCCGGTTCATCCCGATCGTCCGGACCTTCCTGAACCCGGTCGCCGGCACCCTCGGCATGCCCGCCCGGCAGTTCTTCATCTGGAACGTGGTCGGCGCGATCCTCTGGACCGACGGCATCATCCTGATCGGTTACCTGCTGGCCCAGCAGATCTACGACGCCATCGGCGACCAGATCGACCACTACATCCTGCCGGTGGTCGCGCTGATCGTTCTGATCTCGGTGCTGCCGATCCTGATCGAGATCCTCCGCGAGCGGAAGCACAAGAAGAACGCCCCCGCCGACGGCCCCGGTCCGGCCGAGGCGTTCGGCGTGGTCGCCGCGGCCACCGTGGCCGGGGCCGCGGACGCCGCCCACGAGGAGATCCACCCGCACCACCAGCAGCCTTACGGCGGCCAGACCTACGGCCAGCCGCCGCAGCAGGGATACGGCCAGGGACACGGCCAGCCGCAGGCATACCAGCCCCAGGCATACGGGCAGCCCCAGTCCTACGGGCAGCCGCAGCACGGCGAGCAGGACCGCTATGACGAGCCCACCGGGCAGTACGGCGGTCAGCAGTACCCGCCGCCGTCCTCGGGAGCGGTGTACGGCACGCCCGCGTCGGGTGACGACCCCTATGGGCAGCAGAACCAGAACTGGCCACGCTGACCCCGGCTACGAAAAACGGCCCGGCCCCCTCCCAGGGGTGCCGGGCCGTTCCGCGTTTCTCAGACCGTGACGGCAGTGGAGCCGTGCAGCCGGTCCAGGAACTCTTCCGGGCAGTCCCGGAGGTTCTCCAGCCGGCCCGCCGTCAGAGCCCGGTAGGTCAGAGAGGCCGCTTCCTCCAGGTTGCGAGCCCGTTTGTGTGCCAGTTCGACGGAGTCGCCCATCACGACGCAGCCGTGCTGGCTGAGCACCAGGCAGTCGGTGCCGTCAGCGGCCATCGCCGCGGTCAGCGACGCCAGCTCGGTGCTGCCCGGCAGCCGGAACGGAACCGTCGACACCCGGCGCAGGTAGAACGCGTGGTCGGTGGTGACGATCCGGATGTGCTCGCCGAGGGCGTCCAGCAGCAGGGCCGTCTGCGGGTGCAGATGGACCACCGCGTTGATGTCCGGGCGGGCACGGTAGAGCGCCAGGTGCAGCGCCAGCTCGCTGGTCGGCTCGGTCCGCGGCGGCGGCGTCGTGCCGACCATGGCCGGCTCGCCGTCGGAGATGCGGACCGGCGCGAAAGTGTTGCGGCTCAGCCGGTCGAGCCAGGATCCACTCGCGGTGACCCAGATGGCGTCCTCGTCAGGGATCCGGGCGGACAGGTTGCCGCCCGACCCGCACACGAGGCCCGCCTGCACCACGTCGTAACCCACGTGTGCCAGCTGGTCACGCAGGTCGCCGGGAACGTAGTTCACCCGTTCCTCCTGATCCTCGGCCTGGCGTCACGCCCCCATGTTTCAGTGACGCCAGGCGTTTCCCAACGGATCAGCGGGCCTTCTTGGTGGCCCGCTTGCGCGGCGGGGTGAGCAGGTCCGCAATCGTCGCGATCGCCGTCGGCACCAGGCGGTAGTACGCCCAGACACCACGCTTCTCGCGCTCCAGAAGACCAGCCTCCGTCAGAATCCGGAGGTGGTGGCTCACGGTCGGCTGCGAAAGGCCCAGAGGGGCCGTCAGGTCGCAGACGCACGCTTCGCCATCAGTCGCGGACTGAATGAGGCTCAGCAGCCGCAGCCGGGCCGGGTCGGCGAGCGCCTTCAGCACTCCCGCCAGGCGCTCGGCGTCAGCGCGTTCAATCGGCTCGCCAGCAAGCGGCGAGATCTGAGGCATAGTCATTTCCGCCAACGCAGTTCCCACGATCTCCATCCTTCCACCAACTGCATCGATTCTCCTGCATGTGTGCAGGGACGAACCGGCTAACTTTCAGGCCGTAAGGCCGAGATCGATCGCCGGGACGGCCGACCGGCTGAGAGGGCCGGCAAACCGCACCGCTCCCGCATCCGCTCGCCCAAAACCTGCGACACCGACTTCGGTCTCTGCCTCCTGCAACGCCTCAGCCGCCATCTGGTCGCTACCCATCCGTGTCGAGCTCTCGATCCCCGTCTCCGGAGTGAGGCGGCCCACATTGTCAATTCGTCGATTGTTTCGGCTCACCGATCTCGGACGATGACCCGCAACAGAACGCATCGAGACCATCACGCGGCACTGCGCGATCTTTTGGACGCCACTCTCCGAACCCAACAGCTCACGACCCGATGAAAGCACGGCGCCACGCTGCGCGACGGCTAATTCAGTGATGAATTTACCCAGGTCGTGCCGTGCTTCCATGACATCGAGCGTACTGGCTGGACTAAAACCGGAATCTTTCGCCCCGCCGGGGCGGAACGGAACTATTGACCCAGGGGATTGCCGGCCTCTGTAAAGAAGGTTTACCAATCGCCCATGGGACGTCAGCCTTTCCCCCGACCATAGATGCAGCTCAAAGCAGGTAACGTCGCCACGGTACCTCTGCGCACCTCAGGATCACCTGGTGGATGCGCTGTGAGACTCCTGTGAGAGCCCAGAATCACGTTTGCCCGTCCAGGCGAAAACACCCACCGTCCGGACGACCGACATCTATCCGGACAGCCGATCGGGTGACGCTCGTAGAAACGGTCTGTACCCGTTCGAGTGACCCACAGTCGTCGATACCGGGCTGGTTTGCGTTTGTTACCGGCGAGTTCAGTCGGAAGGTCGTGACCAGAACTCGTCTTCGGGACGGGGTGCCGGCTTCTGCACCGGAGGGTGAACCACGTTCTGATCCGCTTCGGACGGAGATTGATCCGATGGGGAGTATTGATCCGCCGATTGTGGCGCGGCCCACGGAGAAGTTGTGACGGCCGACTCACTCGGCGGGTATACGGGCGGGATCCCGTACCCGAAACCGGCCGGCGGCATCCCGCCGTGGGTGACCGAAGCCCCGGCGCCGCTGAAAAAAGCACGCGGGGCGAGGAGCAGAAGAAAACCCACCATCAGGTACGCGATCACCTGAGCGACCGCCACAGCGGCGTTCAGGCCGATCCAGCCCGCGGGATAAGCCTCGTTCAGAGCCTCGCCGAGCGAGCCCGACACCGCGTCACCGGACTGCTGGGTGCCGATCGCCGCCACCGACCCGCAGCCGCCGAGCACGCCCAGCGCGCAGACGGCGAGCGTCACACCCCAGGCCACCCGGCTGCCCCGCCGCAGGCCGAGACCGAGCACCACGAAGAGCGCCACGATCAGCAGTGCCACCACGGCGCCGACCGCCGAGTCCAGCCAGACCACGGCGATGAAGTTCTCCGCGACCTCGGATCCGGAGGTGGCGTCACGGAACCGGCCGACCGTTCCGGGCGTCACCGCCACCATGCCGGCCGCATAGACGAACCCGGCAACCGCCATGGTCCAGAGCAGAGCGACAGCGACAGTGACAGCCGCCGGGCGGCCGGGCGCCGGTGGCGCGCCGGGCACGCTCTGCGGAGGCGCGGCAACGGGCGGCTGGGCGGCGTACGACATCGATGATCTCCCGCAGTGGATCGGCTGGCCAAAACCTACCCGCTGCGGCCGCCGAACGTGGCCGGACCGCTCAGCCCGCAAGGAACAGACCGCGGGGCCGCGGAGGCCGGCAGCCCGCGTGCGCCTGGAGCCGGCAGCCCGCGTGAGTCTGGGACCGGCAGCTCGCGTGAGTCTGGGACCGGCAGCTCGCGTGCGGTGGAGGCCGCCGGAGAAGGACCGGCCCGCCGTTGTCGGCGGGCCGGTCCGGGTCAGATCTCTCAGGTGGGTCGGGTGGGCGGCTCAGGCGGGTGGCCGCGGCGGCTGCTCACCCTCCGGCCGGTCACGGTCGGGCTCGCCGGGCGACCCGTCGCCCGGCTGGCCGGTGCGGTCAGCCTCCTGCTGGCCGGTGCGGTCAGCGTCCTGCTGGCCGCCAGGGTCGGCGCCCGGGTGACCGGTGGGATCGCTTCCCGGCCGGTCGCCGCCCGGGAACGGGGGTGGCGCGGCCCAGGGGTCGCTCGGCGGCAGGCTCGCGGGCGGGGCCGCGGGGGTGAACGGCGCGGGAGGCGCGCTCGGCGGCGGGGTGCCGGGTGCGCCGGTTCCCTCCTGCCCCGGGTACGGCGGAAGCCCGGGCGCCGGCTGACCGGGCTGACCGTACTGTTCCGGCGTTCCGAAATGGCTCGCCTCGCCCGGCTGTCCCGGATACGGCGGCTGGCCGGGTCCCTGCTGACCCGGGAACGCCGGCGGCCCGGACGGCGGCCCGTAAGAAGGCGGCCCGGACGGCGGCCCGTAGGACGGCTGTCCAGGCGGCGGCCCGTAGGACGGCTGACCGGGCGGCGGCCCGTAGGACGGCTGACCGGGCGGCGGCCCATAAGACGGCTGCCCAGGCGGCGGCCCATAAGACGGCTGCCCAGGCGGCGGCCCGTAGGACGGCTGACCGGGCGGCGGCCCGTAAGAGGAGGAAGGCGGACCGGACGGACCCGGCGAACTGGGTGCCGACGACCCCGGATACCCACCTTCCGGGCCACCCGGCGCACCGCTACCCGGCGTCCCCGGATACGGCTGCCCATAGGTCGGCTGCCCCGGCCCGGCCGGCGGGTAACCACCGGGGGCCGGATACCCACCGGGCGGCGGATAGCCACCGCCCTGCGGCGGACCACCGGCCGGCGGGTAACCCCCACCGGGCGGGAACCCGCCGGGCTGCGGATATCCCGCATACCCCGGGTACCCGGGATACCCGGTTCCCGGCTTGCGGAAGAACGCGTTCGCCGCCGGCAGCGCCAGCAGGATGATCACCGCGATCAGCGCCAGCACGGTGAGCAGCGTCAGGGTCCAGAGGACGGGCTCGTACCAGCCGGGCATCGCGTCCGTGACCGCGGCGTCGACCTGAGTGTCGCTGGGCAGGCCCGCGCCCTCGTTGGTGTTGACCGCCCCGCCCGCCGCGTTCGTCAGGCCGAGCGCGTTGCAGCACAGGCCGATGCCGGCGAACACCCAGGTCGTGATCCGGGAGCCGTTCGCGCCCCGGCTGTTGAAGTAGGACAGGGTGGCGAGCCCGGCGGCGAGCAGCGCGTACATCAGCGCGAGGATCACGATGACGACGGCCGCGATGGTCTCGCCCTCGCTAGCGAGCTCGGTTCCCGCGTACGCGTCCCGATAGGCGTCCTGAACAGCGCCGATGGTCAGCAGCGCCGCGAGCGCGTTCAGCAGCTGCAGGAGCGCCACGCCGTAGAGCAGGTATGACGATGTGGTGACGACCCCCGGGCGCGGTGGACGCGCAGCCGGTGCCGGATTTGGGGTGGGATATATGGGTACGGTCACACTGCCCTCCTCTAGATCCATTTACGGTATCGGTCGGAGGCCATATCACGCGACCGCACCTCACGGTCCGCGACGATGTGGCAGCATCGGGCGACGACGCGTCCTCACAACACCAACATGGCCCCTAAAACGTCGCTCTTTCAGGGGGCGGCACACCTCGACGCGCCCGCCTACACTTCGATTTCGTGGCGTCCAGCCGGCAGCAAAGACCTCCGGCGGACAGCCCTGCCCGTGACACGAGTCGCCCGCCCCGCGCACGCATCTCCGGGGCCGAGGCAGACCGGTTTCGGGCACCCAACCCATTAGGCGGGCCGCGTGACCACACCGCGGCTGCCCCAGAGCTGACAAGGACCGGTGAGTCCCATGCCCCAGGCCGACACCCTGACCGTCGTTCACCATGACGACACCCGGACGTGGTTCAAAGACGTTCGCTACCAGTTGCACCGCGACGGGATCCGGATCTGGTCCGCTGACGGCGAGCACGCCATCACGGACGTACTGATGACACACGCCTACCGGCAGCGGGAGGCGGAGAACTAGAAAGGCGACGGCCCCGGGGAAACCCGGGGCCGTTCCTTTTCCAGGAGAGGATCAGACGCCGCGCCGGACGGCAAGGCCGTCCTTGGCCTCGCTGAGCGAGACCAGCACCACGTCGCCGTCCCGGATGTCGCCGCTCAGCAGCGCCCTGGCGAGCAGGTCGCCGATTGTCGACTGGACCAGGCGGCGCAGCGGGCGGGCGCCGTAGATCGGGTCGTACCCGTGCTCACCGAGCCACTCCACCGCCTCGGGCATCACCTCGAGGTGGAGCCGGCGCTCGGCGAGGCGGTCGCGCAGCCGGCCGAGCTGGATGTCGACGATCGCGGTCAGGTCCGCCTTGGTGAGCGCGTGGAAGACCACGATGTCGTCGAGACGGTTCAGGAACTCCGGCTTGAAGTGCGCCCGGACGGCCGCGAGGACCTCGTCCCGGCGTTCCTCGTCGCCCATCGTGAAGTCGGAGGTCGCCGAGCCGAGGTTCGAGGTGAGCACCAGTATCGCGTTGCGGAAGTCGACCGTCCGGCCCTGGCCGTCGGTGAGCCGCCCGTCGTCGAGCACCTGCAGCAGCAGGTCGAAGACGTCCGGGTGGGCCTTCTCCACCTCGTCGAGCAGCACCACACTGTACGGCCGGCGCCGCACCGCCTCGGTCAGCTGACCGCCCTCCTCGTACCCGACATATCCCGGCGGCGCGCCGACCAGCCGGGCCACCGAGTGCTTCTCGCCATACTCGCTCATGTCGATGCGGACCATGGCCCGCTCGTCGTCGAAGAGGAAGCCGGCCAGCGCTTTCGCCAGCTCGGTCTTGCCGACGCCGGTGGGGCCGAGGAAGAGGAAGCTGCCGGTGGGCCGGTCCGGGTCGGCGATGCCGGCCCGGGCGCGGCGGACCGCGCTCGCGACCGCCGCCACCGCCTCGCGCTGGCCGATCACCTTGTCCTGCAGCGACTCCTCCATACGCAGGAGCTTGGCGGTCTCGCCCTCCATCATCCGGCCGGCCGGGATGCCGGTCCACGCCGAGACGACCTCGGCGATGTCGTCCGCGCCGACCTCCTCCTTGACCATCGGCGGCTCGGCCCGCTCGTCCTCGGCGTCGGACGCCGCCTGGATCTCCTTCTCCAGGGTGGGCACCACCTCGTAGAGCAGCCGGGAGGCCTCCAGCAGGTCGCCGTCGCGCTGGGCACGCTCCTGGGCGGCCCGTGCCTCGTCGAGCTGCTTCTTCAGCTCACCGACCCGGTTCAGGCCGCCGCGCTCGCGCTCCCACCGGGCGGTGAGCGCGGTGAGATCCTCCTCGCGGTCGGCGAGGTCGCGCTCCAGCCGCTCCAGCCGGGCCACCGACGCGGGGTCGGTCTCCTTGCTCAGCGCCAGTTTCTCCACCCGCATCCGGTCCACCTGCCGTTGCAGCTGGTCCAGCTCGACCGGCCGGGAGTCGATCTCCATGCGGAGCCGGGAGGCGGCCTCGTCGATCAGGTCGATCGCCTTGTCCGGCAGGAACCGGTCGCTGATGTAGCGGTCGGAGAGGCTGGCCGCCGCGACGAGCGCGGCGTCGGTGATCTGCACCCGGTGGTGCGCCTCGTAACGGCCCTTGAGACCGCGCAGGATGCCGATCGTGTCCTCGACCGTCGGCTCACCGACGACGACCGGCTGGAAGCGGCGCTCCAGGGCCGGGTCCTTCTCGATGTGCTCGCGGTACTCGTCGAGCGTGGTGGCGCCGACCATCCGCAGCTCACCGCGGGCCAGCATCGGCTTGAGCATGTTGCCGGCGTCCATCGAGCCCTCGCCCTTGCCGGCGCCGACGACCGTGTGCAGCTCGTCGAGGAACGTGACGACCTGCCCGTTCGAGCTGCGGATCTCCTCCAGGACGCTCTTCAGGCGCTCCTCGAACTGCCCGCGGTACTGCGCGCCGGCGACCATCGCGCCGAGGTCGAGCGAGACCAGCTTCTTGTCGCGCAGCGTCTCCGGCACGTCGCCGGCCACGATCCGCTGGGCCAGGCCCTCGACGATCGCGGTCTTGCCGACGCCGGGCTCACCGATCAGCACCGGGTTGTTCTTGGTACGCCGGGAGAGCACCTGCACCACCCGGCGGATCTCCGCGTCCCGGCCGATGACCGGGTCGATCTTGCCGTCCCGAGCCAGCGCGGTGAGGTCCACGCTGTATTTCTCCAGGGACTTGTAGGTCTGCTCGGGGTCGGCCGTGGTGACGCGCCGCTCGCCGCCGCGCACCTGGGGGAACGCCGCGACGAGCGCGTCCTCGGTAGCGCCGGCGCTCTGCAGGGCCTGGCCGACCGCGCCGCCGACCCGGGCGAGGCCGGCCAGCAGGTGCTCGGTCGACACGTACTCGTCGCCGAGCGGCTTGGCGATCAGGTCGGCCGACCCGATCGCGTTCACGAACTCGCGGGAGAGGCTGGGCTCGGCGGTGCTGGCGCCGCGGGCGGAGGGAAGTTGCTCCAGCGCGCGGGCGGCGGCCCGGCGCACGTCAGCGGGGTTGGCCCCGACCGCTCGCAGCAGCGCGGTCGCGGTCGACCCGCCGGTGTCGAGAAGCGACAGCAGCATGTGCCACGGCTCGACCGTGGCATGCCCGCGGCTGCCGGCGTCGGCGACCGCGGCGGTGATCACTTCGCGGCTCTTGGTGGTCAAGCGTTCGGTGTTCATGTGCTCCCCTGAACGGATCCCGATCAAGCAGACTTGAGCGTAAGCAACTCAACTTTAGCGCGCGCCGGAAATGCGTGACGGCCACCACCGGACCGGCACAACAACAGGAAACAACCCGTAACGTACGGACTGTGTCGCTGCCCTCCGTAACGCGACGGCTTCTTCCGCTCGGTCTCGTCTTCCTCACCACCGGCATCGCCACCGCCGTGGTCGGGCCCTTCGTCGGGCTCTTCCTCAGCACCGCTGTCGACGCCACCCCCGTCCAGGTCACCTTCTTCCTCATGGTGTCGTCCCTCTCCGGCGTCACCATGTCCTGGGCGATCGGCCGGATCTCCGACCGGCGTCCGATGCGGCGCACTCTGTTGATCATCGCGGCGATCGCCGGCTGCGCCGGGACCGGCCTGACCGCCGTCGTCCGTGATTACTGGGTGCTGCTCGCGCTCACCGCGACGGCGACGGCGATTGCCGGGTCCCTCTTCCCACAATCCTTCGCGTACGCACGTCAGGTGCTCCAACGCGACGATCCGGCCCGGGCAGCCATGGGAATCAGCACCCTGCGCACGGTCTTCTCGGTCGCCTGGGTCGGTGGCCCGTCGCTCGCGGCGGCCCTGCTCGCCACCGGCGGCTTCCAGTACGTCTTCGGCGCGGCCTCGGTCACGTACCTGATCGCCGCCCTTGTCGCGATCCGCTGGCTGCCCGAGGTGGAGGCGCCGGCCGCGTCACACGACGGCCGGCAGGTCTCCGGGAAGGTGCCGCGCGTCCTCTTCGTGATCCTGGCCGGCTTCGTCCTGCTGCAGACCGCCATGGTCCTGGGCGTGCAGGCCCTGCCGCTGTACCTCAGCGCTGAGCTGGGCGGCTCGGTCGGCGACGCGGGCCTGCTCCTGGGACTCTGCGCGGCGCTGGAGATCCCGCTGATGCTCGGCTTCGGCTGGCTCTCCACCCGGGTGCCGCTGCGGCTGATCATCATCGGCGGCACGGCCTGCGCGGTCATTTACCACGTGCTCACCGTCACGGCCGGCTCGGTCTGGATGCTCGCTGTCGCGCAGATCCCGAACGCCCTGTTCATCGCCGCGACCTCCGGCCTGGGCATCTCCTACGTGCAGGACCTGATGCCGCGCTTCCCGGGCCGGGCGACGACCATGTTCACCAACACCTTCCCGATCGGGAACATCCTGGCCGCCCCACTCTTCGGGCTGGCGCAGCAGTACGGGTTCCGGCTGGCGTACCTGATGAATCTGATCCTTGTCGTGCTCGGCCTGATCCTGCTCGTCGTGGCCCGGCCGCGAACCGCCCCGGAGCCGCCCGTTCCCGGCGCGGACGTCCCGGAAAAGGTCGCCGAACAGGCACAATGATCACGATGTCTGTTTCCGGGCGGGGACCGACCCGGTGAGGGCTACCGTAGAGATCGTGCGCGTACGGGTGGAACAGACTCCGCTGCCGGGAATCGGCGTTCGCCATGACCTGGTGACCTCCTCAGGCCGTACCGTCGGGGTGGTCTCCCACCGCAACGGCAGACGCGACCTGGTGCTGTACGACGTGGACGACCCCGACGCGAGCCTGGCCTCGATCCCGCTCACCGACGACGAGGCGGAGGCCCTGGCCGACGTCCTCGGCGCGTCCCTGATGCTGGGGCAGCTCGCCGGGCTGCGGCAGCAGGCGGCCGGCCTGCTCACCGAGCAGGTGGCGCTGCCCGCCGGCTCCCCGTTCGTCGGCCGGCGCCTGGGCGACACCCGCGCCCGCAGCCAGACCGGTGCGTCGATCGTGGCGGTGCTGCGCGACCGGGAGGTGATCGCCTCCCCCGAGCCTTCGTTCCGGTTCGAAACGAATGACGTGGTCGTGGCGGTCGGCACCCGGCAGGGCCTGGACGGCGTGACAGCCATCCTGGCCGGCGACGACGGCTGAGCCCGTGCAGCACCACACCACGATTCTGCTCATCGAGATCGGCGCGATACTTTTCGGCCTCGGCATGCTGGGCCGGATCGGCCGGCGGTTCGGCCTGTCCCCGATTCCGCTCTATCTGCTGGCCGGCCTGGCGTTCGGGCACGGCGGGCTGGTGCCGCTCTCGGCCAGCGAGGAGTTCATCGGCATCGGCGCCCAGATCGGCGTCGTGCTGCTGCTCGTCATGCTCGGCCTGGAGTACTCGGCCGACGAGTTGGTGGACAACCTGCGCGCGGCGGCGCCGGCCGGCCTGATCGACATGCTGCTGAACGCGTTGCCCGGCGCGGCGTTCGCCCTGCTGCTCGGGTGGGGCTGGGAAGCCGCGCTGGTGCTGGCCGGCATCACCTGGGTCTCCTCGTCCGGCGTGATCGCGAAGGTGCTCGGCGACCTGGGCCGGGTCGGCAACCGGGAGACACCGGTGATCCTCTCGGTCCTGGTGATCGAGGACCTGGCGATGGCCTTCTACCTGCCGATCGCGACAGCGGTGCTGGCCGGCGCCGGGCTGATCCCGGGCCTGACCACGCTGGGCGTCGCGGTGGTCACGGTGGTGGCGGTGCTGGTCGTGGCGATCCGGTACGGCGGCGAGATCAGCCGATTCATCTCGGTCAAGGACCCGGAGGCGCTGCTGCTCAGCGTCCTCGGCCTGACGCTGTTCATCGCCGGGGTGGCCGGCGAGCTGAAGGTCTCCGAGGCGGTCGGCGCGTTCCTGGTCGGCATCGCGCTCTCCGGCCCGGTCGCGCACCACGCCACCCAGATGCTCTCCCCGTTGCGTGACCTGTTCGCGGCGGTCTTCTTCGTCTTCTTCGGACTCTCCACCGATCCGGCCGACATGCCGGCGGTGCTCCTCCCCGCGTTCGCGCTGGCCGTGCTCACCATGTTCACCAAGATCATCACGGGTTATCTGGCCGCCCGGCGCGCCGGCATCGCGCTGCCCGGCCAGCTCCGCGCCGGTCTCGCACTGATGCCGCGTGGCGAGTTCTCCGTGGTCATCGCGGGCCTCGCGGTCGCCTACGGGGTGGACGCCCGGCTCGCGCCGCTCGCCACCGCGTACGTGTTGATCACCGTGGTCACCGGTCCGATGCTGGCGCGGCTGCCCGACTACCAGTGGTTCAAAGACCTGGTCCGGAAGCGGATGGCGGCCCAGGCGGCACGTACGAAACCGCTGCCGGCACCGGAGTGACAGGCGTCTCCACAGCGAACGCCCAAGGTTACTGTCGAGTATCTGAATGTGAAGCCTTGACACTTCCGCTGAAACACTCAGCGCGCTACCGTCTCCGAGCGACGACTCTGAGTATTGGGACGTCCGACACCCGTGACCGGTGGAGTGAGGCCGGTCGCACGGGCGGACGCATGAGTGAGGCGGCGGCGTGAGCGTGCGTGAAGCAACATTCCTCGGATTCGGGAATCCGGTCGATCCCCGGCCGGACGAGCTTCAGGCGTGGGCGTACCACCCTGAGTCGGTCCCGCTGAACACCATGCCGCGCGACTGGGATCTGCTGATTTCCGGCGACGTGCTCGGCCCGACCCTGTTCGAGCTGGCCATGGACCGGCAGTGCCCGGCGCGGCGATTCGCACAGCACTGCATGTACATCTATGCCGCGGACGGGGTGCGGCAGAACGCGAGCGGGCAGCGCAAGCGCCGGCTGAAGAAGTTCGTGGAGCGCGCCGAGGAGGTCGGCGACGAGCCGATGCAGATCTGGGCGCACAACTGCCGGGTGCTGATGACCCGGCCGGAGCTCTTCGATCACCACGACTGGATGGAGGGTGGCCTGGTCCGCCACCCGCGTCGGCTGGGGCTCTTCAACCGACGGTAATTGATGAGTGACTACAGGTAGTCAACGGCGGCCCCTCTGATCGAGGGGCCGCCGTTCACTTGTCCGGGGAGCGGCGCGGCCGCCACACCACCAGCGCGGTCGAGTGGGTTTCCTGGCGCACCAGGTCCCGGCCGGCGTACGGACTGCGCATCGCCTCCAGCTGGGCGATCCGGTCGTACGCCGCGTCGAGCTGTTCCGCCAGCTCCGCCAGCTGCTGCTGGAGGTCGCCGACGAGCTGCTCCAACCCGATGATCCGCTTGATGCCGGCCAGGTTGACACCGTCCTCCTGGCTGAGCCGCTGCACCTCGCGGAGCAGCGCGACGTCCCGTTCGCTGTACCGACGGCCGCCGCCGCCGGTCCGGCCCGGCTGCACCAGCCCGAGCCGGTCGTACTGCCGGAGCGTCTGCGGGTGCATCCCGGCCAGCCGTGCGGCAACCGAGATGATCAAAACCTTCGCGTCGGAGGCTTCCGTCGAGACGTGGATCTCTTCATACATGTGCCACCTCCCGTGAGGGTCCGGAGGGCCTGTTACCCCGCCCGGCGCATCCGGGCGTCGAGTCGCTCGCGCCCCGGGGGCGGGGTGAGCTTCGCGAATTTCTCCAGCGCGTCCCGGGCCTCGTCGCTGACGACCGCCGGGATCTGCACGTCGACAGTGACGATCAGGTCGCCGGCCTGGCCCTCCTTGCGGACCACGCCCTTGCCCCGCGCCCGCAGCTTGCGGCCGCTCGGCGTGCCCGCCGGCACCCGCAGGGTGACCGGCCCGTCCAGGGTGGGCACCTTCAGGTCGGTGCCGAGCACGGCTTCCGCCATGCTGATCGGCACGGCCAGTGTCAGGTCGTCGCCACTGCGCCCGAACAGCTCGTCCGGCCGCACCTTCACCTGCACGTAGAGGTCGCCCGCCGAGCCACCGCGGTCACCCGGCTCGCCGCGGCCGCTGAGCCGGATGCGCTGGCCGTCGGCCACGCCGGCCGGGAACCGCACGTTGATCGTCCGGGTCTTGGTGACCCCGCCGGATCCCCGGCACTCCGGGCACTTCTCGTCCACGATGCTGCCCGAGCCCTGGCAGTCCCGGCACGGCTCGGAGAAGCTGAACGAGCCCTGGTTGCTGGAGATCATGCCGGTGCCCTGGCATTTCGGGCAGGACCGCGGTGTCGTGCCAGGTTTCGCCCCGGACCCGCGACAGGTGTCACAGGCGCCCGGGGTGCGCAGCGTCAGCGGCAGGGTGGTGCCGCGGACCGCCTGAACGAAGTCGAGCGTCACCTCGGTCTCGACGTCACGCCCGCGCTGCGGGCCGCGCCGCGCCGCGGCCGGGCCGGGACCACCGGCGCCGCCGCCCGAGAAGATCGAGCTGAAGATGTCCGAGAAGCCGGTGCCGCCGAACCGGCGGTCCGCACCGGCCCCGCCACCCGCGGCCCCGCTGAACCCGCCGAACAGGTCGGACGGGTCGAACTGGGTGCCGCCGCCGGGACGCGCGCCCCGGCGGAACGCGCCCGAGCCGAACAGCGAGCGCATCTCGTCGTACTCTTTGCGCTTCTTGTCGTCGGCGAGCACGTCGTAGGCCTCGGAGGCCGCCTTGAACTTCTCCTCCGCTTCCTTGTTGCCAGGGTTGCGGTCGGGGTGAAGGTCACGGGCGAGCTTTCGGTACGCCTTCTTGATCTCGTCAGGTGAGGCGGACTTGTTCACACCGAGCACGGCGTAGAAGTCCTTCTCGAGCCAGTCCTTCGAGCTCATTCAGTCCACCTCCTCGACTTCGCTGTGAGGACCCGCCCGCCGGCGAACCGGCGGGCGGGACACGACACCGACTTCATTGCGGTCCAGCTCACTCAGGCCCTGCTCACTCAGGATCTGCGACAGCGACCATGGCCGGGCGGAGCAACCGCTCGCCCAGGCTGTAACCGCGGCGCATCACCTCGACGCAGGTCGGCTCCGTGACGTCGGCCGACGTCTGGTGCGCGACCGCCTCGTGGAGGTTCGGGTCGAACGCGTCGCCCTTCTCCCCGAAGGCGACCAGGCCCAGCTTGCCGGTCACCGCGGTGAGCTGCTCCGCCACCGAGGCGAACGGACCGACCAGGTCGCCGTGCTCGCGCGCCCGGTCGATGTCGTCCAGCACCGGCAGCAGAGCGGTGAGCACCGTGCCGGTGGTCTGCTCGGCCGCGGCGCCCCGGTCACGGTCGACCCGCTTGCGGTAGTTCGCGTACTCCGCGGTCACCCGCTGGAGGTCGTGGGTGCGCTCGTCGAGCTCACTGCGCAGCGCGCCCAGCTCGGCGCCGGCGGCAGTGGCGGTGGCGTCCTCGGACACCGGGCTCTCGTCCTCCTCCTCGGGGGCGCGATGCGCGCCGACCGGCGGGTTCACCGGCTCCTCGGCGGGAGTCTCCTCGGCCGACTCGTCGATCTCGCCCTGGATGACTTCCCGCTCGGTCACCTGACCGTCGTTCTCGTCGTCCTTGGCAGTCACTTCTTGTCGTCCTCCACGATCTCGGCGTCCACGACGTCGTCGTTGCCGCCGGCCGACGGGCCCGCACCGGTCGCGCCGCCCGGAGCGCCGCCGGCGTCCGGAGCGCCCTGCGGGGCCTCACCCTGCGAGTAGAGCAGCGAACCGGCCTCCTGGGAGACCTGCGACAGCCGCTCGTGCGCCGACTTGATCTTCTCGATATCGGTGCCGCCGAGGGCGCCGCGCAGCTCGCCGAGAGCCTCGCCGATCTTGTTCTTGTTCTCCTCGGGGAGCTTGTCGCCGCTCTCCGCCAGGAACTTCTCGGTCTGCCACTGCAGCTGCTCGGCCAGGTTGCGGGCCTCCGCGTCCTCGCGGCGCTTCTTGTCGTCGTCCGCGTGGTCCTGAGCGTCGCGCATCATGCGCTCGATGTCTTCCTTCGGCAGCGCGGAGCCGCCGGTGATCGTCATCTTCTGCTCCTTGCCCGTGCCCAGGTCCTTGGCGGACACGTGCACGATGCCGTTCGCGTCGATGTCGAAGGAGACCTCGATCTGCGGGACGCCACGCGGGGCCGGCGCGATGCCGCTGAGCTCGAAGGTGCCGAGCTTCTTGTTGTACGCCGCCATCTCGCGCTCGCCCTGGTAGACCTGGATCAGCACCGAGGGCTGGTTGTCGTCAGCCGTGGTGTAGACCTCGGAGCGGTGCGCCGGGATGGTGGTGTTGCGCTCGACCAGCTTGTGCATGATGCCGCCCTTGGTCTCGATGCCCAGCGAGAGCGGGGTGACATCGAGCAGCAGGACGTCCTTGACCTCGCCCTTGAGCACACCGGCCTGGAGGGCGGCGCCGACCGCGACGACCTCGTCCGGGTTGACGCCCTTGTTCGGCTCGCGGCCGATCAGGCTCTGCACCAGCTCGGTGACCGCCGGCATACGCGTCGAGCCGCCGACCAGGATCACGTGGTCGATGTCGGAGAGCTTGACGTCGGCGTCCTTGATCGCGGACTCGAACGGGCCCTTGCAGCGGTCGAGCAGGTCCTGCGTCATGCGCTGGAACTCGGCCCGGCTCAGCGTGGTGTCGAGGTGCAGCGGGCCGTTCGCGCCGGCCGTGATGTAGGGCAGGTTGATGCTGGTGGTGGTCGCGGCGGAGAGCTCGATCTTCGCCTTCTCCGCGGCCTCACGCAGACGCTGCAGGGCCATCTTGTCCTGGGAGAGGTCGATGCCGTGCTCGCCGCGGAAGGTCTTGACCAGGTGGTCGATGATCCGCTGGTCCCAGTCGTCGCCACCGAGGTGGTTGTCACCCGAGGTGGACTTGACCTCGATGACGCCGTCACCGAGCTCGAGCAGCGAGACGTCGAAGGTGCCGCCGCCGAGGTCGAAGACCAGGACGGTCTGCTCCTTGGAGCCCTTGTCCAGGCCGTAGGCGAGAGCGGCCGCGGTCGGCTCGTTCACGATCCGCAGCACGTTCAGACCGGCGATCTCACCGGCCTCCTTGGTGGCCTGGCGCTGGGCGTCGTTGAAGTACGCCGGGACGGTGATCACGGCGTCCGTGATCGTCTCGCCCAGGTACGCCTCGGAGTCGCGCTTCAGCTTCATCAGCACCCGCGCGGAGATCTCCTGCGGGGTGTACTTCTTGCCGTCGATGTCGATCGACCAGTTCGTGCCGACCTCGCGCTTGACCGAGCGGATGGTCCGGTCGGGGTTCGTCACCGCCTGACGCTTGGCGACCTCGCCGACGAGCACCTCGCCGTTGCGGGCGAAGGCGACGATCGACGGAGTCGTCCGGGAGCCCTCCGCGTTGGCGATGACGGTGGGCTCGCCTCCTTCCAG
This sequence comes from Actinoplanes sp. NPDC023936, assembly GCF_040639325.1. Lineage (NCBI taxonomy): Bacteria > Bacillati > Actinomycetota > Actinomycetes > Micromonosporales > Micromonosporaceae > Actinoplanes > Actinoplanes sp. NPDC023936. Next base: position 24,770 of record NZ_JBEZZR010000002.1, read on the forward strand.
AACGCTGACGCAGGAGTTCGTGGTGCCGAGGTCGATGCCGACCGCACGTGCCATGGTGTTCCTCGCTTCGCTAACCGACTTGGTTCGTACCAGGGTTGAGTGGAACCGACTCAATGATGCCACGGTGACAGGCAACGTCAAATCGAAGTTGAGCCAGAGCGGCGCAAGTCGGCCCGTGAGGTGGGTGATTCGGAAATCACCTACATACCTGTCCGGTCACGGCATACCGGGACCCGTTGTACTGGGTGCATAGATCGTGCACGCTTTACCTGTGACGACGCACGGAGACGCGGTCGGTCCGTCGGCCCTTTCCGCCGCATCGGACGAGACCGCATCGGATGGAAAGAGCCAGGTCAGCGGTGGCCCATCAGAGCGTACGGGGAGCGGCCAAGGCCGACCAGCAAACGAGGAAAATACCATTCCTCCCGCTTTAGGACGCCTTGCCACAGCACTGAGTGGATTGCGCTCGGCGCTGGGCGCGGTCTCGTACCCCCTGGTCATGCCCTCCGCCGAAGAGGCTCGGAAGGTCGGCGCGGCGCTGCTCGCCCAGCTCGACGACTATCTGCTGCCGCGCCTGGCGCGACTCGACGCCCCGCTGCTCGTGGTCGTCGGCGGATCCACCGGCGCGGGCAAGTCCACGCTGGTGAACAGCCTGGTTCAGGCGCCGGTGAGCACCGCCGGCGTGTTGCGTCCCACCACCCGCTCACCGGTGCTGGTGGCGAACCCGTCGGATCTGAACTGGTTCGGCCGCGGCGGGCTGCTGCCCGGCCTGGTCCGCACCGGCGAGCAGAGCACCGACCCGAACGCGTTACAGGTCGTCGCCGCGCCGTCGATCGGTCCCGGCGTGGCGCTGCTCGACGCGCCCGACATCGACTCGGTCGTCGACCAGAACCGCAAACTCGCGGCGCAGCTGCTGGCCGCCGCCGACCTGTGGCTCTTCGTCACCACCGCGGCGCGGTACGCGGACGCCGTCCCGTGGGAGCTGCTGACCACCGCCCGGCTGCGCGGCACCGTGATCGCCCTGGTGCTGGACCGGGTGCCGGTCGACGCGGCCGCGGAGGTCGCCGCACATCTCGGCGAGATGCTCACCGCCCGCGACCTCGGCTCCGCGCCACTCTTCGTCATCCCGGAGACCGCCCTGGGCGGCAACGGCCTGCTGCCGGAAGCCGCGGTCGGCTCGATGCGGCAGTGGTTCTCCCAGCTCTCCTCGGACGCGAACGCCCGCGCCGCGGTGGTCCGGCAGACACTCGACGGCGCGCTCGGCGCCCTGGCCCCGGCGCTGCACGGGCTGGCCGAGGCCGCCGACGAGCAGATGCGCACCGCGCAGACGCTGGACGAGCGGGTCGAGGCGGCGTACCGCAACGCCCGGCGCACCACCGAGGAGGGCCTGCAGGACGGCCGGTTGCTCCGCGGCGAGGTGCTGGCCCGCTGGCAGGAGTTCATCGGCACCGGCGAGTTCCTGCGCAGCCTGGAGTCGCGGATCGGTCACCTGCGGGACCGGCTCGTCGCGGCGATCAGCGGCCGGCCGGCGCCCGGGCACAACCTCCAGGTCGCGATGGAGTCCCAGCTGGTCACCCTGCTGCGCGGGGTGGCGGCGGACGCGGCCGAGCAGGCGTACGCGGCCTGGCAGTCCCACCCGGCCGGCGCCGCCCTGCTGGAGCCGGGTCTGCAGCGAGCCTCCGACGACCTGCCCCAGCTCGCCGACCGGCTGGTCCGGGACTGGCAGCAGTGGGTGCTCGACGTGGTCCGCCGGGAGGCCGCCGACAAGCGGACCGTGGCCCGCGGCGCGGCGTACGCGGTGAACGGCGTCGGCCTGGCCGTGATGATCGCGGTGTTCACCACCACCGCTTTCATACCCACCGGCCTGGAGGTCGCGGCCGGCGCGAGCAGCGCGGTCGCCGCGCAGAAGGTGCTCGAGGCCGTCTTCGGCGACCAGGCCATCCGCACGCTTGCCACCCGCGCCCGCACCGAGCTGCTGGCCCGGGTGGATGATCTGCTGGCCGCCGAGGCCGCCCGGTTCACCGAGCGGACCGCGGCGGTACGCCTCGAGGCCGAACCGGGCGCGCTCCTGCGCCGGGTCGCCACCGAGGTGGAGGCGGCGAGGAAGGAACTAGCGTTGACCGGGTCGGGGCAATGAACGTCGTTGAGAAAAGAGTGGACGCCCAGGATCTGGCGCGACGGCTCGACGCGCTGTCCCGATTCCTGCGGGTCACCGGGCCGTACCTGCCGGACGGCAAGCTGGTCACCGCGCACACGCTCGTGGAGCGGGCCGGCAACCGGCTCTCGCTCTCCCTGGACCACACCGTGGTGGCGCTCGCCGGCAGCACCGGCAGCGGCAAGTCCAGCCTGTTCAACGCCCTGGCCCGGTTCAAGCTCTCGCAGGTCGGCGTGCGCCGGCCGACCACCGGCACCGCGCACGCCTGCGTCTGGGGGCCGCTGGAGCCGGCGAACCGGCTGCTCGACTGGATCGGGGTGCTGCCGCGGCAGCGGTTCGTCCGGGAGAGCGCGCTGGACGGCGACGACGAGGTGGCCCTGCACGGCCTGGTCCTGCTCGACCTGCCGGACTTCGACTCGGTGGAACGCGCGCACCAGCTGGAGGTGGACCGCCTGCTCGGGCTGGTCGACCAGATCGTCTGGGTGGTCGACCCGCAGAAGTACGGCGACCGGGTGCTGCACCGGGCGTACCTCTCGCAGTTCAGCTCGCACGCCGGCGTGACGATCGTGGTGCTCAACCAGGCCGACCGGCTGAGTCCCGGCGACACCGAGGTGGTGCTCACCGACCTGGGCCGGCTCCTTGAGGAGGACGGGCTCGGCGGCACGCCGGTGCTCGCCTCCTCGGCGAAACAGCCCGGCATGCTCACCGACCTGCGCGAGGCGCTGGAGACGACGGTGGCCGCGCGGCAGGCCGCGCTGCGCCGCCTCGCCGCCGACCTGGACACGGTCGGCGAGGAGCTGGCCGCCACGATCGGCCCACCGGCCGCCGAGGACGAGGTGGACCGGAGCACGGTCCGCCAGCTGGCCGATTCCCTGGCGGCGTCGGCCGGGGTGCCGGCGGTGGCCGACGCGACGGCTCAGGCGTACCGGCAGCGGGCGACAGCGTCGACCGGCTGGCCGCTGGTCCGCGGCCTGAACCGGCTGCGCCCGGACCCGCTGCGCCGGCTGCACCTGAGCGAGAAACCCGCCACCGACGCGGTCTCCACCGACATCGTGCCCCGCACCTCGGTCCCGGCCGCCGGCGCCGCGCAACGTTCCGCGGTCGGCATCTCGGTCCGCGCGGTCGCCAGCCGCGCCGCCGCGCCGCTGCCCGAGGTCTGGGCGCCGGCGCTGACCACCGCGGCGCGGTCCCGGGCCGACGACCTTCCCGACGCGCTGGACCGGGCGGTCGCCACCACCGACCTCGGCGTGGCCAAGACGCCGATCTGGTGGCGTGTGATCGGGGCGCTGCAGTGGGTGCTGCTCGCGACAGCGGTGGTCGGTCTCGGCTGGCTGATCGTCGGGTACGCGGTCCGGGTCCTCGGCCTGCCGGCGCTCGACAACCCGGCGGTCGGCGCGGTCCCGTTGCCGACGTTGTTGCTGCTCGGCGGCCTGTTTGCCGGCATGCTCCTCTGGCTGCTGCTGAAGCCTCTGATCGCGGCCGGGTCCCGCCGCGCACGACGCCGCGCCGAGCAGCGTCTGCGGTCCGCGGTCACCGACGTGGCCCGGGGGTACGTGGTCGCGCCGGTCCGCGAGGTGCTGAACGCTTACGCCCAGGCGAGAGAAGCTCTCGGCGTAGTGCGTTCGGAGTAGGTCAGCCAGGTGTCCCGGGCGTAGGCTCGCGACATGCCGGCACCCCAGACCGCGTACGAAGCCGTTCTGCACGCGGCTCGCGACGTCACGAAACTGGGCTGCGCGCTCGATGCGGAGATGCTCGGTGCGGCGTTGCTCGGCAGCGTCTACCAGGTGGCCGCCGAGCACCGGGCCGAGGCGGTGCGCGACTTCGTGGGCCAGTTCTTGAGCAAGACCGGTCCGGTGGCGGAGGCGGTGACGATCCGCGAGGTCTTCGCCGCCCTCGTGCCGGACGCCGACGGCGCCGCCGAGGTCGGCCACGACGACCGGGCGCCGTCCTGGGGCGCCCAGCTGGGCCGGGTGCATCCCACCGGCTGCTTCGCGTACGGGGACGTCTACGGCGACCAGACCTCCTACCTCATGACGTTCGCCTACGAGGACAGCTCGGACGGTGGACCGGAGCACGCGGTCGTGGCAGTCGTCGACCACAACATCGGCATCGCCAAGGACCTGTTCGTCTCCACCGCGGCCGGGACGCTGCTCAGCCAGGTGCGCCAGCTCTGCGAGGCCGACGAGCTGATCTGGTTCCGCACCGAGGACCCGGGCCGGCTCCGCGAGGAGGTCGGCCGCCACCTGGAGATCACCGATGATCTGAGCGAGCTGCCCTCCGACGGTTCGCTCGCCACCGACCGCGCGCTCGCCGCCGCCCGGCTCGCCCTGCTGCCGGTGCTGACGACGCCGCCGCTGGAGGAGCCGTCCGGCGCCCCGGCCGGCGCCGATCTGGCCCGGGATTTCGCCGACTCACCGGAGGCGGCCGCCGAGGGCCTGCCGGACGCCGACCGCAACTCGTTCGCCTTCTGCCTCAGCCTGATCCTGGACCACGCCGACTCGCTGCCCGGCGGTGACCCGCTGCGCTGGAGCCCGTCGGTGGCCGGGCTGTTCCTGCTGGACTGGGTGCACCGGCGTGCCGTGCTCGACATGGACGACGCCGCGATGCTGCCGCAGGTCGTCCGCGCCTGGACGGCCTATGCGGGCCGTCGGCGCGGCCTGCCGGCGGCCGCGATCGACCAGACCAGATCCGTGGTGGAGGAGCTGGTCCCGGAGTTCGTCCGGCTCTACAGCACCGGTGAGCGCCGCAGCCCGGCCACGGCGGCGGTCGCCCAGCTGATCGCCGAGGGCGTCGACCCCAGCGACACGTCAGCCATCGAAGCCTGGCTGGAGGCCAACCGCGACGACTGAGGCAGCGATCGGGTCAGCGGCGGTTCGTGTAGTGGTCGTTCGCCGGCTCGGCGTGGTGCCGGCCCACCCGGGTGCTGCGCTGCCAGGCCGCCTCGCTCCAGTCGTCGGTGTCGGCGTGCTCGGCCCGGTGCGCGCCGTGGTACGGGCGGTTCACCGTCCGGTCCTCGCTGGATCGGGGCTGGGTGAGCAGCCGGTGCACGTTGAGGCCGCGCTCCGGGTAGCTCTGTTCGAGGATGCGGGCTGGTCGGATGTTGTACGGGCGATCGGCCATGATCGTTCTCCGGCTGACTCGGACCGGTCGGGCGACCGGCCGCTGTGGACTGTTCGGCGCCGGGACGGGTTCTCCCGGGACGTGGCGGCCTCACAACGCCGCCAATGCGGTTCGTCACGGTCGTGGGGCGGTTCGTCGCCGGGCGTGTCTCCGCCCGGCTCGTCCTCGTCCTCGTCCGGGACCTCGGGCAGGCCCGGCACGGTGGGAAAGTCACGGGGCTGGTCCGGCCGGTTCACGTCGTCGTCCTCAGGCACCACCGGCAGACCGGGGATCACCGGCAGACCGGGCACTCCCCGGCCCGCCCCCGCCCGACCCGACCCCGCCCGACCCGACCCAGCTCGGTCCGGCCCCGGCCGATTCGACCCCGCCTGACCCGACCCCGCCCGGTCCGACCCCGCCCGACCCGACCCCGCCCGGTCCGGCCCCGGCCGACCCGGCCCGGCCCGGCCGGATCGCGGCGAATCCCCGCTCACCGGAGAATCGCGGACCCGCCCACCGCCAGGCCGACTCTGCGGCGACTTCCGCGTCGAGCTCGGCTTATCGGACAAATACGGCATATCCCGAGCTTTACGTCGTTTCGCAGAATCCGAAATCGCCGGCGCACCTCGCGACGGGCTAGCCCGCTTCGCCGTCGACGGCGGCGCGCCGGTACCCCCGTACCGTCGCGGGGTCTGATCTTTATCGGCCAAGCCCGATCCCGAAGCGGAAGGCGCGGCACCGCCCGGCGGGGACGGCGATCGCGACGGGCCGGGCGAGGCGGAAGCCGCCGGGCCGACCGGCCCGGTGGCCGGCGGCGGCAGGAACGGCACGTCCATGGCGCCCGGCCGATCCCGGCCGGAGATCTCCTTCGAACCGGTGGTGAGCACGGCGAGGGTCGGCACCGAGGCGAGTCCCACCAGGAGCGCCACCATGATCACGTAGCGGCGGGTCGGCCCGGCGAATCCGTGGTCCTCGCGATACACCCCGTCGATCCTCTTCCGCAGCACCTTGGGCGGTGGCGCGAAGTGGTCGTCGTCGGGCAGGTGCGGCACGCAAGGCTCCCAGTTCGAACTGCGCGAAGAAAGATCCATCTGGATCTGTTCCGGACACCTGACGCAACGATGCATTCCGCATTCGGCAGCGGCACAGCGAGGGCATTCGTACTAGAGTGAGAGCACAAAGTCCACTAAATCGGACAAATACCGTTAACGATGTGTCAGGAGAAAACCTGTATTTGTGATCCACGCAGTCTGTAACCGAGCTCACTCCCTCTGTCAGGATGGGACCGACGGCACCGCCGCCGTCGCCCTCCGTCAACCAGCGGGGCTTCGGCGGGTCGTCCCGGCAGAACGAGCAGCCGGAACAAGCCGCGCGGCAACCCCACCCGGGTCAGGCGCGGCCAGCCCCAGTGGTCAGCCGCGTGGCCGGGAGACACCCGCCGCGGGCGCAGAGAGGAAACAGGAGACACGGATGGCGAAAGGCGAGCGCGACAAAGCCGGGAGCGACGTTCCGGCCGGCGGCTTCGTCCAACTGCTGACCCCCGACGGCGAGCGCATCGACAGCGCGACCACCGCCGACGGGAGCACCTACACCGTCGACTTCACCGACGAGGAGTACCGGGAGCTCTACCGCGATCTGGTGACCGTCCGCCGGCTCGACGCCGAGGCCGTCGCTCTGCAGCGGCAGGGCGAGCTCGGCATCTGGGCCAGCCTACTCGGCCAGGAAGCGGCGCAGGTCGGCTCCGGCCGGGCGCTGCGCCCGCAGGACATGGCGTTCCCCACCTATCGCGAGCACGGCGTGCTCTACTGCCGCGGCATCGACCCGATCATGCCGTTCGGCCTGTTCCGCGGCGTCGACCAGGGCGGCTGGGACCCGAACGAGTTCCGGTTCAACACGTACACGATCGTGATCGGCGCACAGACGCTGCACGCGACCGGCTACGCGATGGGCGTCACGATGGACGGCAAGACCGGTGGCGCGGACGGCGAGGCCGTGATCGCCTACTTCGGCGACGGCGCCACCAGCCAGGGCGAGGTCAACGAGTCGTTCGTCTGGTCCGGCGTCTTCAACGCCCCGATCGTCTTCTTCTGCCAGAACAACCAGTACGCGATCTCCGAACCCCTCGAGCGCCAGACCCGCGTCCCGCTGTACCAGCGCGCCGGAGGCTACGGCTTCCCCGGCATCCGGGTCGACGGCAACGACGTGCTGGCCACCTACGCGGTGACCCGCGCCGCGCTGGACAACGCCCGGACCGGTCAGGGCCCGACGCTGATCGAGGCGTACACCTATCGCATGGGCGCACACACCAGCTCCGACGACCCCACCCGCTACCGCATCTCCAGCGAGGTCGAGTCCTGGAAGGCGAAGGACCCGATCAAGCGCCTCAAGGCTTTCCTCACCAAGCAGCGGCTGGCCGGCGACGACTTCTTCGGCGAGGTGGACGAGACCGCGGGCAAACTTGCGCTGGACCTGCGCGAGCGGGTTCTCGCGATGCCCGATCCGCAACCGGTCGCGATGTTCGACCACGTCTATCCGAACGGTTCGCCGGAACTGGCGGCGCAACGCGACGCGTTCGCCGAGTACCAGGCCTCGTTCGAGGGGAGTGGGCACTGATGACCGAGACGATCAACCTGGGCAAGGCGCTCAACCACGGCCTGCGCCGCGCGCTGGAGAACGACCCCAAGGTAGTGATCATGGGGGAGGACGTCGGCAAGCTCGGCGGCGTCTTCCGGATCACCGACGGCCTGCAGAAGGACTTCGGCGAGGACCGGGTGATCGACACCCCGCTCGCCGAGGCCGGCATCATCGGGACCGCTGTCGGTCTCGCGATCCGCGGCTACCGGCCGGTCTGTGAGATCCAGTTCGACGGCTTCGTCTTCCCGGCCTACAACCAGATCGTCAGCCAGGTCGCGAAGATGCACTACCGCTCCAAGGGCAACGTGCGGCTGCCGATCGTCATCCGGATCCCGTTCGGCGGTGGTATCGGCGCGGTCGAGCACCACTCCGAGTCCCCCGAGGCGTACTTCGCGCACACCCCCGGCCTCAAGGTGGTGACCTGCGCCAACCCCGCCGACGCGTACTCGATGATCCAGCAGGCGATCACCTCGGACGACCCGATCGTCTTCTTCGAGCCGAAGCGGCGGTACTGGGAGAAGGGCGAGGTCGACCTGGCCGCCTCGCTCGACGGCGCGTACCCCCTGCACGCCGCCCGGGTGGCCCGTCCCGGCTCGGCCGCGACGCTGCTGGCCTACGGCCCGATGGTCAAGGTGGCGCTGGACGCCGCCGCGGCAGCCGCCGAGGACGGCCGTGAGCTGGAGGTGATCGACCTGCGCTCGCTCTCCCCGGTGGACTACCCGACGATCTTCGAGTCGGTCAAGCGGACCGGCCGCGCGGTCGTCGTGCACGAGGCGCCGGGCAACCTGGGCCTGGGCGCGGAACTCGCCGCCCGGATCACCGAGGAGTGCTTCTACTTCCTGGAGTCGCCGGTCCTGCGGGTCACCGGTTACGACATTCCCTATCCGGCAGCACGGGCCGAGGAGGAGTACCTCCCCGATCTCGACCGTGTGCTGGACGCCGTCGACCGCGCGTTCGGCTGGTGACGCCGATGTCCCGGATCAAGGAGTTCAACCTGCCCGACCTGGGCGAAGGCCTCACCGAGGGCGAGATCCTGGCCTGGCTGGTCAAGGTCGGCGACACGATCGAGCTGAACCAGCCGATCGTCGAGGTGGAGACGGCGAAAGCAGCCGTCGAGATCCCGGCCAAGTGGGCCGGCGTGGTCACCAAGATCTTCCACGAGGCCGGCACGGTGGTCGAGGTCGGCAAGCCGATCATCTCGATCGACACGGACCCCGGCGCGGGCCCGGTCGCCGATCCCGCCCCCGCGAGCGTCGCGTCGGCCGCGAGCGAGGACCCCGAGGCCGGCCTCATCGGTGGTCCGGCTCCGGGCGGCCGCACGGCCGTGCTCGTCGGTTACGGCCCGAGAACCACAAGCGCGAAGAGAAGACCCCGATCAGGTACGGCCACACCTGCCACGAACGCATCGACGGCCACCCCGCCTGCGGCGGCCGCCGGGATTCCGGCCGCCCCGCCCGCAATGGCATCGCAGGACACTGCGGCACCCGTCCGGCCCGCACCCGCCCCGGTGGTGGCGACCATCGGTGGCCCGGTGCTGGCGAAACCGCCGGTACGCAAACTGGCTCGGGATCTCGGCGTGGACCTCGCGACGCTCATCGGGACCGGTCCTTCGGGGTCGGTGACGCGTGACGACGTACAGAAGGCAGTGGCGCAAGCCGCCGCCGAGCCGGACCTGACCGCCGCGCCCGCGCTGAACGGCGCCGCGGAGGCCGGGTCACGGGAGCAGCGGATCCCGATCAAGGGAGTGCGGAAGCTGACCGCGGCGAACATGGTCGCGTCCGCGTTCACCGCGCCGCACGTCACGGAGTTCCTCACCGTCGACGTGACCCGGACCGTGAAGACGCTGGAGAAACTGCGCGGCCGGCCGGAGTTCGCCGAGCAGAAGATCTCCCCGCTGCTGCTCGTGGCCAAAGCCGTGCTGCTCGCGATCAAGCGGTACCCGATGGTCAACTCCACCTGGTCCGGCGAGACCGGCGAGATCATCGTGAAGGAGTACGTGAACCTCGGCATCGCGGCAGCGACCGAGCGGGGGCTGATCGTCCCGAACATCAAGGACGCCGGCCGGCTCGCCCTGCCGGAGCTGGCGACCGCGCTCAACGATCTGATCCGGACGGCCCGCTCGGGCAAGACGCCGCCGTCCGACATGGCCGGCGGCACGTTCTCGATCACGAACGTCGGTGTGTACGGCGTCGACACCGGCACGCCGATCCTGCCGCCCGGCGAGTCGGCGATCCTGGCCCTCGGCGCGATCCGGCCGACTCCGTGGGTGCACAACGGCAAGATCAAGATCCGCCAGGTCACGACCCTCGGGCTCTCCTTCGACCATCGGATCATCGACGGCGAGCTGGGCTCGAAGTTCCTCCGGGACGTCGGTGCCTTCCTCTCCGACCCGAAGACGGCGATGCTCACCTGGGGATAGATTCTTTCGGCCCGGACGGGTGCGGACCTTCGATCCTTAAGCAGATGACCCAGCTCACCCCTAAATAGTTTGGAAAGCTCCTCATTGGAGGCGCATACTTGGATCAACACCGAGACGTGCGCCGAGGTGACCGCCACAAGCGGGGCCGGCGCGCTCGTCATGAGCAAGGCCGGCCAAGAGCCGGGGAAAGAAGCAGGGCCATGAGCATGATCGACCGCATCCGCCGGCGTCGGATGATCAGCCGCCAGAACCGCGCCATCGACCGCGCCATGCAGTCGGCGCCCACGCAGGCGATGCGTGATGAGATCGCCTTCTTCTCCCAGAGGCAGCCCAGCTGACCCAAGGGCGCTTCTCGAGGGGTTACGAGCAGCGAACGGCCCGTCCGGATCATCCGGACGGGCCTTTTCGTGTCAAAAACCACTCTTGAAGATCGGACACCGGTCCCTCCGGGGCGTACACCGGGATTCCTCCGGTCGCCGACGCCCGGTACGGTTGGGCACGGTCCTCGAGCCGGCGCGGCCGGTCGGCGAAGGGACCGGGGCCACCGGCGGCTTGCTTGATCCCGGCCCCAGCACGGCCTGGCCGGAGAGCTGGCACGGCCCTTCGGCGGAAGGACGCCGGCGGGGCCGCGTCCGTGCAAAGCTGGCACGGCCGCAGAAACGAGGAGGCGCGTATGACGTCCGAGGGGCACCACGCCGGGCAGCCGGCTGAAGCCACGTCGGGCGGACCTGGTTCGGGCGGTTACTCGCCTGATGGTTCGGGCGGTTACCCGTCCGAGGGTTCAGGTGGCTACACACCCGAGGGTCCGGGCGGTTACCCGCCCGGCGGTTCAGGCGGTTACTCGCCCGGCGGTGCGGGCGGTTACTCGCCCGGCGGTGCAGGTGGCTACTCACCCGACGGTTCAGGTGGCTACTCGCCCGATGCCGAAGGTCAGCGACCGGCCGGTCGGGCATCCGCCCCGGCACCGGCCGAGAACGTCCCCACGTCGTACGGCCCTCCCCCGCAGGCCACCCCGAACGGCGGCTCGCCGTTCGTGGTCCCGCAGGTCGCCGCGTTCGGCGCCGGGCCCAAGCCCGCCGGCACTCCGTACGGCGCGGCCCGCGTGCCGTCCGAGGAGAACGAACTGCCCCGGCGCGAACCGACCGCGTCGCCCTATGGGCCGGTCGCTCCCGGTGCGTCGCCCTATGGGTCGGCGGTACCCGATGGTCCCGGTGCTCCCGCCGGCCCCGGTTCTTCCGGCGCTCCCGCCGGTCCCGGTTTTTCCGGCGGGCCCGCCGGTCCCGGTTCTTCCGGCGCTCCCGCTGATCCCGGCGCCGCCGGGCAGGCCGGCTGGGCGCCGCCGCCTGCTCCCCCGGCTCAGGCCGCCGCTGGTTCGAACGGGCCCGGTGGGCTGCCCACCCGCACCCCGGGCGCCTCCGTTCCCGCCTCGGACGATTCCGGCGGCACCAGTTTCTCCGCTTTCGGTGACCAGCCGGTGCGCGTGCCCGGCGCCAGCCTCACCGACCTCCCCGACTCTTCCGGCCCGAGCGGTTTCACCGCGGGCCCGGCACAGAACAGCTGGATGCAGAACAACGCTCGTACCGCCGCCCCCGAGAGCTCCGACCCGAGCCGGCCGGCCGCCTTCCCGACCCGGCGCGGCGACGGCAGCGGTTTCCCGCTGCGCACGCCGGCCAGCCCAACCGCCGAGAACGATGGCGCTGCCGGCCTGGATCTCCCGGCCCGCACCGCACCCGAGCCGGGCGCGGTGCCCGTCGGGCAGCCCGGGGGACAGTCCATCGGGCAGCCCGGGGGACAGTCCATCGGGCAGCCCGGGGGACAACCCGTCGGGCAGCCCGGGGGACAACCCGTCGGGCAGCCCGGTGGGCAGCCGCAGTTCGGCGGGCCGTTCGGCGGGCCGTTCGGCTCCGAGCCGCAGGGTGACGGGGGTGCGCAGCCGTTCGGTTCCGCCCCGCAGCAGGGTGGGACCTATGGGTCCGCCCCGCAGTCCGGCGGCGCCTATGGATCTCCGCAGCAGCCCGACCCGGGATTCGCTCCCGCGCCGCAGTCCGGTGGCACCTATGGGTCCGCGCCGCAGGCGGAGGGCGCGTTCGGAAACGCACCCCAGTCCGGAAACGCATACGGCGCCGGTCCGCAGTCCGGATTCGGGAACACTCCGCAGTCGAGTGCCGGTCCGCAGTCCGGGTTCGGCAACGCTCCGCAGCCCGGGGGCGGATTCGGGTCGGCTGAGCCGGGTCCGGAGGCTTCCGCCGAGCGTGACGCCGAGCCTGCCGGCGGTTCCGGCTTCCCGCAGCGTGTGCCCGGTGCCGCGCTCGGCACCGGTGGCGCGCCGACTCCCGCTCCGGCTCCGGCGCCGGCTCCCGCTCCGGCTCCCGCGCCGATCTCCGGCAGCGCCGTACCGCAGCCGCGCGACCCGGGCGAACGGCCCGCGGTCGGCTCGGCCCGCCCGGTGACGGCCAGCGCGTCGGTACCCGGCGCCCGCGTCGACGCCACCGAACTCCCGCCGCCGGCACTGGCGCCGCAGGCCCGGGTCTACGGCCGCCCCGCCGCGACACCCCCGGCCGAGCCGGAGACCAGCGACGAGAACCGCTCCGACAACGAGCCGTCCGGCGCGTTCCCGGCCGCACCGTTCTCCCCGGCCGGCGCGGCGCCCTTCGCCCCGCAGCGCCAGGAGGCTCCGTTCGGCTCGCCGCACGAGGACGCCCCCTACGCAGCCCAGCACGAGGACGCTCCCTACGGAGCCCAGCGCGAGGACGCACCGTTCGGCTCGCCGCGCGAGGACGCTCCCTACGGAGCCCAACGGGAAGATGCGCCGTTCGCCCCGCAGCACGCGGAAGCGCCGTTCCCGTCGCAGCAGCCGAGCATGCCGCAGCGCCAGGACGCGCCTTTCGGAGCTCAGCAGGACGCGCCTTTCGGAGCTCAGCAGGCGGAGGCTCCGTTCTCCTCGCCGCCGGCTGACGCACCGTTCGCCGCACAGCGGAACGACGCACCGTTCGCCGCTCCGTTCGCAGCACCGCGACCGGACGCGGACGAGCCGTCCGGCGGGTTCCAGCAGGACCGGTTCACGCCGCCCGGCAGCTACCCGTCGAACAACGGTTCCGGCTTCCCCGGCACCGGACAGCGCACCGACGACGAGCCGAGCGGCGGCTTCGCGGCGGCTCCGCTTCCGCAGCGCGGCTACCCGCAGCAGCCCGGCACCGAGGGAAACGGCCCGTTCGGCCCCCGTCCGGGCGAGGCCCCGCAGAGCAACACCTACGGCCAGCGCGCGGAGGACAACGCCTACGGCCAGCGCGCGGAGGACAACACCTACGGGCAGCGGGCTGACGACAACCACGGCTCCGAACCGAGCGGTGGCTTCGGCAGCGTCCCGTTCCCGCAGCGTGACGGCGGTTTCGGCAACGAGGCTCCGGGCGTCGCGCCGCAGTCCCCGGCCCGTGCCTCGGCCAGCGCACGGATCGCCCCGCAGGACACCCCCGGCGCGCCGCCGTTCCCGGGTTCGGGTGGATCCCCGTACTCGATGCCCGGCTCTCCGCAGTTCCCGTCGTCGGGTGGTCCCGCGTTCGGCGCGCCCGGTTCCCCGGCTCGCCCCGGTGACCCGGCCGGCCCGCCGTACAACGAGTTCACCACCGACCTCGCCGGTCGTGGCGCGGCGCCGGACCAGTTCAGCGAGCACACCACGGACGTCTCGGGGCGGGGCAACAACCCGTACGTCCCGGCGCCCGCGCTGCCGCCGATGCCCGGCGAGCCGGCTCCCGGTGTCTACCCGGGCAGCCCGGCGACCCGGGCCACGGTGACGCCGCCCGGTCCGGAGGACACCACGAGCTGGCCGGGCCCGGACGAGCAGGACCGGTTCGAGCAGTTCAAGGCCGAGGAGCCGGCGGCGCCGGCCTCGCCGAAGGTGAACGTGCGCACCGTGCCGGTCACCATCGCGGTCGTGCTCGGCGCGGGTCTGCTGCTGGCCCTGGTGTTCGGCCTGGTGTACCTGATCTCCGGCGACGACGAGTTCAGCGTGGCCCAGGGCGACTGCGTGACCCGGAGCGCCGCCAACAAGCCGGTGAAGGCGGACTGCTCGACCGCCGGCGCGTTCGAGGTCGTGTCGATCGCCAGCGCCAAGGAGCAGTGCGCCGACCAGGCCCAGCCGTACATCGTGGTCCCGAAGGACGGCGGCGACCAGGTCCTGTGCCTGAAGCCGAAGGCCTGAGTAAAGCCTGATCACAGCTGCGGTCCCGCCGGTGGGCGGGACCGCGGCCGTGAGGCACGATGGGCGTCATGAACTCTCGCGTGCGTGCGCCCGAACTCAAGGGCCGCGGCTGGCTCAACACCGGCGGCAAGGACCTCACCCTCGCCGACCTGCGGGGCAAGATCCTCATTCTGGATTTCTGGACGTTCTGCTGCATCAACTGCCTGCACGTCCTGGACGAGCTGCGGCCGCTGGAGGAGAAGTACGGCGACGCCATCGTGGTGATCGGCGTCCACTCCCCGAAATTCGAGCACGAGCGAGACCCGGTGGCCCTGGCCGCCGCCGTGGAGCGGTACGGCGTGCACCACCCGGTCGTCGACGACGGCGACATGCACCTCTGGCAGCAGTACGCCGCGAAGGCCTGGCCCACCCTGGCCGTGGTCGACCCGACCGGTTACCTGGTCGCCTCGATGGCCGGTGAGGGCCACGCCGAGGGCCTGTCCCGGCTGATCGACGAGCTGATCGTCAAACACGAGGCGGACGGCACCCTGCATCGCGGCGACGGGCCGTTCGTTCCGCCGCCCGTTCCGGAGGGACTGCTCCGCTTCCCGGGCAAGGCGATCGAGCTGGCGAACGGCAACCTGCTGGTCTCCGACTCGGCCCGGCACTCGATCGTCGAGCTGGCGAGGGACGGTGAGACGCTGGTCCGCCGGTTCGGCGGCGAGAACCGGAACGAGCCGTTCAGCGAGCCGCAGGGCCTGGTCCAGCTGCCGCCGGAGATCTCCAAGATCACGAACTACGACGTCATCGTCGCCGACACGGTGAACCACCGGCTCCGGGCGCTCAGCACCGAGACCGGCGAGATCCACGTGGTGGCCGGCTCCGGCAAGCCGTGGCGCTCCACCGTGGACGACCGCCCGCACGACGCGCTCGCCGCCGACCTCTCCTCCCCGTGGGACCTGGCGTGGTACGACGGCAAGGTCATCATCGCGATGGCCGGCATCCACCAGCTCTGGTGGTTCGACCCGATCAAGCGCACGGTCGGCGTCTACGCCGGCACCACCGTCGAGGCGCTGCGCGACGGCCCGCTCCCGGACGTCTGGATGGCCCAGCCGTCCGGCCTGTCGGTCAGCCGGGACGGCAAACGCCTCTGGATCGCGGACAGCGAGACGTCGGCGCTGCGCTACGTCGAGGACGGCGTGCTGCACACCGCGGTCGGCCAGGGACTGTTCGATTTCGGTCACGTGGACGGTAAGGCCGAGGAGGCGCTCTTCCAGCACCCGCTCGGCGTGGCGGCCCTGCCGGACGGTTCGGTGCTGGTCGCCGACACGTACAACGGCGCGGTCCGCCGGTTCGACCCGGCGGCCGATGCCGTCTCCACGGTGGACTCCGGTCTGGCCGAGCCGAGCGACGTGCTGGTGACGAGCGACAACCAGGTGCTGGTCGTGGAGTCCGCCGCGCACCGGCTGACCCGGCTCGCGCCCGGCGTGGTCAAAACGGTCAGCGGCGAGCGGCACAAGACCGAGCGCCCGCCGTCGCACCTGGCTCCGGGCGAGGTCACCCTCGACGTGATCTTCACTCCGGCGCCGGGCCAGAAACTGGACAGCCAGTTCGGCTCCCCGCTGCGGCTCACCGTGTCGGCCTCGCCGGCCGAGTTGCTGCTCGACGGCGACGGGGTCACCACGGATCTGTCCCGCACGCTGGTGCTCAACCCGGACGTGCCGAAGGGTGTGCTGCAGGTGGTGGCACAGGCGGCAACGTGCGACGTGGACGCCGAGTTCGGCGCCTGCCACCTGACCCGCCAGGACTGGGGCGTGCCGATCGTGATCGACCCGGCAGCCCCGAACCGGCTGCCCCTGATCCTGCGCGGCATGGACGAGAGCTAGGCGAACGGCTCGACGTGAAGCCGGCCCGCAAGCCCGGATCGGACGGCGCGGGCCAGCTCCACCGCTCCCGGCGTGTCGCCGTGCACGCAGATCGACCGGACCGGGCACGGCACGACAGTCCCGTCCACGGCGACCACCTCACCCCGGGCCGCCATCCGCACGGCCCGCTCCACCACGTCGCCCGTCGCGTGCACCAGGGCGCCGGGCGCCGACCGCGGCACCAGCCGGCCGTCCGCCGAGTAACCCCGGTCGGCGAAGCCCTCGCCCACCACGGTCAGCCCGGCCTCGGCCGCGGCCACCGCCAGCACCGATCCGGGCTGGCAGAGCACCGGCATCGCCGGGTCCCAGGCGAGCACCGCGTCGACCACGGCGCCGGCCTGCACCGGATCGGCCGCGGCGGTGTTGTAGAGGGCGCCGTGCGGCTTCAGGTACCGCACCCGATCACCGGCCGCCCGGCAGAACGCTTCCAGCGCGCCCACCTGGTAGAGGATGTCGTCGCGCAGTTCGTCCCGCGCGTACTCGATCCGCCGGCGACCGAAACCGGCCAGGTCCCGATATCCGACCTGCGCGCCGACCGCGACGCCTCGCTCCGCGGCCGTCCGGCACACCCGGCGCATCGTGGACGGGTCGCCGGCGTGGAAGCCGCACGCCACGTTCGCCGAGGTCACCACGGACAGCAGGGCGTCGTCGTCGCCGAGTTTCCAGGCGCCGAAGCCCTCACCGAGATCAGCGTTGAGATCAATCGAGGTCACGAAAACGTACCGTAGTCCCCGGCCGCGCCTGCGCGAGCGGCGTGACGTCGCCGACCACGCCGATCACCGGATATCCGCCGGTGGTGGGGTGGTCGGCCAGGAAGACGATCGGCTGCCCGTCCGCGGGCACCTGCACCGCGCCGAGCACCACTCCTTCGGAGGGAAGTTCGCCGGCCCGGGTGCGGGTCACGGCGGTGCCGGCCAGCCGGGCACCGACCCGGTTGCTCATCGGACTTATTCGGTACGGGGCACCGAACAGTCCCGCCCCGTCGAACCAGTCGTCGCGCGGCCCGAGCCGGACCCCGAGCACGATCTCCTCGCCGATCTCCAGCCCGTCCCCGGCAATGCCGTCCGCCCCACCGGAAACCGTCCCGACCGGCAGCGTCATGCCGTCGGTCAGCCGCTCCGGCCCGATCCCGGCCAGGGTGTCGGTGGATCGGCTGCCGAGCACTGCTTCGCCAGCGATCCCACCGGCCACCGCGAGGTAGGAGCGCACTCCGCGCACGGCCCGCCCGATCTCCAGCACGCCACCGGCCGGTACGTCGACGACCGGGCCGCCGACCGGCTCCCTGTCCAGCTTCACCGTGGCCACCGCACCTGTCACCGCGACCCTGGCCGGCGTCTCGAAGCGCAGTTTGCAACCCATCAGCGTGGTCTCCAGCCCGGCCGTGCCGTCCGGGTTGCCGGCGAGGCGGTTGGCCCGGCGCAGCGCGGGGATGTCCAGCGCACCGGACCGGGGCACGCCGAGGTGGGCGTAGCCGGGACGGCCGAGGTCCTGCACGGTGGTGAGCGGGCCGGCCCGCAACACGGTGATCATCGCTGCACCAGCTTCACGCGGGTTCCGGGGGTGAGCAGGGCGGGCTGCTCCCGCCGTACCTCAAAGATCTTCAATTCGGTGTGACCCACCAGGCGCCACCCACCCGGAGAGGCCGTGGGGTAGATGCCGGCGTAGCCGGCGGCGAGCGCTATCGAACCGGCCGGCACCCGCGGGCGAGGCGCCGGGAGCCGGGGCACCGACCAGGCCTCGGGGAAGCCGCGCAGATAGGCGAAACCCGGAGCGAAACCGCAGAACGCGACGGTCAGCGGAGTTTCCACCAGGCGCTTCACGGCTTCCTCGACCGAGACCTGCCAGATCCCGGCGACGTCCGGCAGATCCGCGCCGTCGAACGTGGCAGGCACCTCGACGAGCGGACCGGCGGCGCGCGTGCCGCCCGGCGCGGGCTTCCATCCGGCCAGACGCTCCTCGGTGCCGGGCGGAACACCGTCCAGCAGGACCGTCCGGGCGCCCGGGACGATGTCGACGGCCGCCAGCTCGCCGGTCTCACGGCGGCGCCAGAGCTCGGCACGCCAGTCCTCGACACGGGTGTCGTCCGGGCAATCGATCAGTAGCGCTGAGGCGCCCACTCGTCGTACCTTCATGAGGAAATCATCGGGGATGGCCTGCCGTATCCGGCGTCACTACCCATTAGTAACCTACGGTGCCGTAACCTGGATCCCGTGACAGCCTCTGCCCCGTTCCGGATGAAGCCGGCCGACCTCGGCAAGCCGCGGCTGCGCGGCCGGTTGCATCAGTACGCGTTCTTCGTCGCCGCGGTCTGCGGCATCGTGCTCTGCTCGATCGCGCTCACCCGCCCGGGCATCGCACCGTTCATCAGCTGCCTGATCTACAGCATCACCGTCTGCGGCCTCTTCGGCGTCAGCGCGCTGTACCACCGCCGGGTCTGGAGCGAACGCGGCTACCAGATCATGCGGCGGATGGATCACTCGATGATCTTCATCTTCATCGCCGGCACCTACACGCCGTTCTGCGTGCTGCTCCTGAGCGACAGCAAGGCCACGCTGATGCTCAGCCTGGTCTGGTTCGGCGCCCTCGGCGGTGTCGCGCTGAAGGTCATCTGGCCGCACCTGCCCCGCTGGGTGGGAGCGCCGCTCTACGTGGCACTGGGCTGGGTGGCGGTCGCGATCATCCCGGACATCCTGCACGTCAGCGTGACGTGCCTGGTCCTGATGGTCGCGGGCGGCCTCATCTACACGGTCGGGGCGGTCTTCTACGCCCTGCGCCGGCCGAACCCCTGGCCGACCGTCTTCGGGCATCACGAGTTCTTCCACGCCTGCACGCTGGTGGCAGCGATCTGCCACCACATCGCGATTTATTTCGCGCTATATGCGTGAAAGCCCGGGTCCGCATCGGACCCGGGCTTTCCCGTTCGATCAGGAGTATGCCGGGGGCGGCGGCGGAGGCACGTCGTCGTTCCGGCGGACCTCGCGGTACTCGCTGTAGCCGGCGCCGGCGACCGGCTGCTGCGCCCGGGTCACCACCGTACGGCGGCGGCTGTTCCAGTACCAGAGCGTGATGATCAGACCGGCCAGGCCGGCGGCCATCAGAATCCAGCCGATCACGCCTATGTCCAGGCCACTGATGTCCGCCTCCACGGCGAACGCCAGGATCGCCCCCAGAGCCAGCAGGAAAATGCTTGCGCCGATGCCCATCGGACCCTCCTCGGGTGGTGTCCGCCCGACCGAGCGTCAGCGCTCGACCGTGGTGAATGCGTCGGACGACCGTTTACCCGCCCGGCCGAAATTCCAATCAGGCAAGCTGGTTCCCATGACCTCGCGAACGCTCATCCTGCTGCGCCACTCCAAGGCCGAGACGCCCGGCGACCTCGACGACTTCGATCGCGCGCTCACCGACCGGGGCGAGTCCGACGCGGACGCCGCGGGCGCCTGGCTGGCCGACGCACGGCTGCACCCCGACCTGGTCCTCTGCTCGCCGGCGAAACGCACCCGGCAGACCTGGCGGGGCGCCTCGATCGCGCTGGTGCAGGGCGAGCACCCGCACGGCGCTCCCGAGGTCCGGTACGAACAGGGCCTCTACGAGGGTGGCCGCACCGAGGTGTTCGACCTGCTCCGCGCCGTCCCCGACACGATCCGCACGGTCCTGATCGTGGGCCACAACCCCACGGTGTCCGAAGTGTCCGCGCTGCTGCTGCCGGACGACCAGTTCCAGGGCACGGTCGTGGAGATCAAGACATCCGGGATCGCCGTGCACAGCGGCGAGAAGCCGTGGTCCTCGGCCGAGCCCGGGGCGATGCGCCTGGTCCGCCAGCACACCGCCCGGGGCTGAACCTTCCTACTTGCGGTACCAGGTGCGGGTCGCCGTGTAGGTGACGTTTCCGAGCTTGTCGTAGGCCCGGACTCGCACCTTCATCGTCTTCTTCTGCTTCGTGGTGTTGACGCTCAGCACGTACCCGGAGGTCTTGTCGGTGGCGACGACCTTGCCGTTCACGATCAGCTCGACCCGCGCGATGCCGGAGGCGTCGGAGGCCTTGGCGTTGACCTTGACCGTGCCCTTCACCTTGGCCTTGTTCCCGGGCGCCTTCGTGATCGACACGGACGGCGCCTTGTTGTCGGCGATCACGACTCGGGTGTACGAGCGGGAGTTGCCCAGCTTGTCGGTCAGCTTCCAGACCAGCTTGACGTTTCCGCTGGCCTTACCGGTTGCGACCTTCTTCGAGTAACCCGCGCCCAGGTACTTCCCGTTCGCCCACAGCTCGGCCTTGGCCACCCCGGAAGCGTCCTTCACACCGCTCAGCGAGGTGGTGAACGTGCCACGCACCCGGGTGTTCTGCTTCGGGTTCACGGTCGCGGTCGGCCCGTCGTTGTCGGCCACCACGGCCCGGGTGAACCGGCTGACGTTGCCGACCGCGTCCGCCGCCTCGACCACGAGGTTGCCGCGGTTCGGCGTCGCGCTGGCCGTCCAGTCACCTGCCACCTTCTTCATCACCACGCCGTTGACCTTGGCGGAGGCGACGTCCGCCGAACCGCGGAACACCACCTTCGCCGCGCCCCGGACGTGCGCGCCTGCGGCCGGCGAGACGAAGAGGCCGGTCGGGCCGACCGTGTCGACCTTGACGACCGTGGTCGCGCCGCCGGTCCGGCCCGCGAAGTCGGTGACCCGCAGGGACACGGCGAGGTTGCCGGAGAAGCCGGCCGGCGGCGTGAACCGCAGCGTCTCCCACGGTTTCTGAGTCTTGACCGTCTTGCCGCCGGCCGTCAGCTCGGTGAGCGCGATGCCGTAGTCATCGGTCACCACCGGCCGGACGTCGATCGGCTTCGAGATCACCTGGTTGGCGGTGAGGCCGGTCGAGGTGATCTCCGGGTCGGCGGTGTCGTTGCCGGCCACCTGGTAGACGGCACGGCCGGCGTTCAGGACCGGCAACTCGGCGGCCGTGGTGGTCTCCACGATCGCCTTCCGTACCTGCGCGGCGGTCGCTCCGGGCTTCGACGAGAGCGCCAGAGCGGCGGTGCCGGCCACCACCGCGGTGGCCCCTTCCACGCCGTCGAGCTGGGAGGACTCGCCGAGGTGGTTGACCGCGGGCGCGCCCTCGGCCGCGGCCACATCGATCCAGTGGTTGCCCGGGGAGTTCGAGCCGTTGTACCCGGTGACCCGGCCCGACGTGTCGACGGCGCTGACCGCCAGCACCGGCTCGGTGGCCGCCGGTTCGACCGGCCGACCGTCATAGAGGTTCTCACCGGCCGACGCGACGAACAGCACGTCCTGCTTCACGGCGTACTGAACCGCCTCGGCGAGGAGCGTGCTCTCGCGATCCACCGCGGCAGGGGTCGTGATGACATCGGCGCCGTGGTCAGTCGCCCAGACGATGCCCGCGGCGAGATCAGAGACCGACCCGGTGACCCGGCCCGGGTCCGCGTGGGAGACCTTCACCGGCATGATCTTGCAGGTCGGGCAAACGCCCGAGTCGCCGGCGATGATCCCTGCCGCCATCGTCCCGAAGCCGCCATCGTCTTTGGTCGTGCCCGGGTTACGAGGCAGGTCCTCGAGACCGACGAGCGGCAGGTCGTTGGCGTTGAAACCGGGTACCAGCCGGTTCTCCGGCAGGTCGCGGTTCGGCGTGACACCGGTGTCGAGCACCGCGACGGTGACGGCCTCGCTACCGGACTTTGCCCGCGGCAGCTGGACGATGTCCAGCTCACGGCCGGTCAGCCGGTTCGACCACGACTCGTTCGAGTCGGCGAAGGCCATGAGTTCCGCGAAGCGGACGTCCGGATCAGCCTTCAGCTTCTCCAGGACCGTGAAGTGGTGCCCCTCATAGTAAAGGGGGCCTGAGACGGCGTTCAGCCCGGAAACCCACGTCAGAGCCCCGGCAGTCTCGATGCCGAGGCGCTTGAGCAGTTCCAGCGGCTTGACGTCCGGCTTGAGGCCGATCGTGTACCCCAGCCAGGGCTTGTCCGGCGGCGCCGCGACGGCCGGTGTCGCCGCCGTGGCGGACACACCGGCCGCTAGCACGGCAGTAAGAAATAACGAAACGGTACGCAACGATGGAACCCCCGTGGCCATCCATGGTCTACAAAGTACGGAGGTCGATCATATAGATCTATGTCATCGGCGCCAGGTCCGAGCCGTCGTGGTGGTGACGTTTCCGAGCTTGTCATATGCCCGGACCTGTACCTTCATCGACTTTTTCTGTTTCTTGGTGTTGACGCTGAGCACGTACCCGGAAGTCTTGTCGGTGGCGACGACCTTGCCGTTCACGATCAGCTCGACCCGGGCGACGCCGCTCGGGTCGGAGGCCTTCACGTAGACCCTGACCGCGCCCTTGACCTTGGCCTTGTTCTTCGGCGCCTTGGTGATCGACACGGACGGCGCCTTGTTGTCGGCGACCACGGTCCGGGTGTACGTGCGCGAGTTGCCCAGCTTGTCGGTCAGCTTCCAGGTCAGCTTGACGTTGCCGCTCGTCTTACCGGTGGCGACCCTCTTCGAGTAACCGGCGCCCAGGTACTTGCCGTTCGCCCACAGCTCGGCCTTGGCCACTCCGGAGGCGTCCTTAACACCGCTCAGCGACGTCGTGAACGTGCCACGGACACGGGCGTTCGCCGCGGGAAGAACCGTCGCAGTGGGGCCGGCGTTGTCGGCGATCAGCGTCCGGGTTGGCAACGTCCGCGACTGGTCGAACTTGTCGGTGACCCGCCAGACCAGGTTGACGTTCCCGTTCGTCGTGCCGGTGTTGACCCGAAGGCTGGTGCCGGCGCCGATGTACTTCCCGTTCGCCCAGAGCTGGGCCTTCACCACGCCACTGTCATCCACAACGCCGCTGAGGGTACTGGTGAACGTGCCGCGGACGCGCTTGCCCGAGGCCGGAGTGACGACCCCGCCCTCCGGCGCCTCGTTGTCGGCTGTGACGTCTCGGGTGATCACGGTCTGGTTGCCGGCCTTGTCATGGATGAGAACCTCGATGCGGGTCCAGCCCATCGCCTTCGAAAGGTCAACCGTGCCCGTCCACCGGTTCGTGCCGGGGAGCCGGGTCATCCGCTCCTCGTCGGTGCCCCAGATGTAGTTCACGTCCGTCGCCGGCGACGTGATCACCACCGGGACCTTGCCGTGCACGACACTGTGCATGGACGGAGTGACGAAGGTTCCGGCCGGCGCCACGGCGTCCACCTGAATGGTCGTGGTCTTCTCGGCCTTGTTGCCCGCGTAGTCGTAGGCGCGGACGGTCACCGCCATCGAACCGGTGTATCCCACCGGCGGGCGCAGCCAGTACCAGAAGTTCGGGTGCGTGACCGTGGCCAGCACCTTCCCACCGACGACGTATTCGACCCGGTCGACGCCATGATCGTCGGTGACGCTCGGGGTGGCCTGCGCCCCGTCGAGGCCGGCCAGCCGGTTCTCGGTGAATCCGGTCGCCGTGAGTACCGGCGCAACCGTGTCGGTGCCACCGGATTCGTAGACGGCCCGCGCCGCGTTCACGACCGGCGGGTCGTACGCCTCCTGACCCCTCCGCAGCTCGGCCGTGCGCTTGATCCGATTCCGCACCTCGTCGGCGGTCGCGGACGGCTTCATGGCGAGGATCAGCGCGGCGATACCGGAGACCGTGCCTGTCGCCGCCGATGAGCCGGTGGCCAATACGCGCACCCCGTCCCGGCCGAAGACCACGGCCCCGTTGGCGAACGCCGAGACGTCGACCCACCGGTCCACCGCGTTCTGGCCGACGATCGCGTAGCGGCCGACGGACAGCACCGGCTCGTAGTCGGCCGGGTACCGGTGCGCGGAGGACTCCACATTGCCCGCCGACGCGACGAGCAGCGCGCCTTTACCAGCGGCGTGCGCGACGGCGTCCCGCAGGAGCGAGCTGTCCGAGGATGTGCTGAGGGACAGGTTGATGATCTGTGCGCCGTGATCGGCCGCATAGACGATTCCGGCCGCGATGTCCGCGGTGGTTCCTTCGGCGTCCTGGGCGCCGCGGTCCTGCAACACTCGCACCGGCATGACCCGGCACTTGTCGCAGACACCCTTGCCGCCGGTGCCGTTGTCCACGTCCGCAGCGATGACCTGGGCGACCACGGTGCCGTGTCCGCTGCCGTCGGACGCATCGGGGTCACGGTCGACGAAGTCGTAACCCGGCACCAGCCTGTCCTCACCCAGGTCCAGGGTCGGGCTGACTCCGGTGTCGACGACCGCGATCGTGATTTCCGGGCTCCCGGTGGTCCAGGTTCGCGCCTGCGCGATCTCCATGGAATCGACCGTGGTGGCGGCGTCCGCCTGAGCGCGTCCGCCGCGCTCGGCGTATCGCACACCCGGCGTCCGGGAAAGCGTGGTGAGAGCGGCCGTCACTCGGTCCGCCGGCAGGTCGAGAGTGAACGCGTCGAGCCCGTCGACCCGCCGGGGCTCCGATGTGTCATCGCCGAGCACGGCCACGACCGTGTCCGGGTTCGTGCCGGCGGTCAGGCCGACGTCGATACGAACCGGACCGGTGTCCGCGGCGAGCGCGGGAGCGGCCAGCCCCACGCTCAGTAGAGCCGCGACAAGACAGGAAGAGACGACCCGCACGAACAGCCCCCGGAGCCAAGATCATGAATCTTGGGGCGATGGTACGGCACCGTGTCATCGGGACGCCAGCGGCAAAAACGTAGGCCGGCGGACATCGTTGTCCGCCGGCCTACGTTTTTCAGGAGAGTGGGAAAAGCTTCAGATCAGAACGCGTCCTCGGGCAGGTCCATGACGTCGAGGTTCGTGTTCTCGATGATCCGGCGGTCGGCGCCGATGCGCGGCAGGATCTCGCGGACGAAGAAGCGGGCCGCCGCCACCTTGCCGGTGTAGAACGCCTTGTCCGCCTCCGACACCTCGCCGTTCAGCGCGTTCAGCGCCACCTCGGCCTGGCGCAGCAGCAGCCAGGCGAGCACGACGTCGCCGAGGGCGAGCAGGATCCGGCGCGAGCTCAGGCCGATCTTGTAGAGCTCCCGGGCCTGGCCGCCCTGGACCTCCTGCAGCCAGCCCAGCGTGGTGCCGAGGATCTGCTGCATCTCGCCGAGCGCCTTGCCGAGCGCCAGCCGCTCCTCCTTGAGCTGGCCGTTGCCGGCCTCACTCTCGACGAAGCCCTGGATCTCCGCGGCGACCGTGCCGAGCGCCCGGCCGTTGTCCTTGACGATCTTGCGGAAGATCAGGTCGAGGCTCTGGATCGCGGTGGTGCCCTCGTACAGGGTGTCGATCTTCGCGTCCCGCACGTACTGCTCGAGCGGGTAGTCCTGCAGGAAGCCGGAGCCGCCGAAGGTCTGCAGCGACTCGGCGCCGAGCAGCTCGTACGCCCGCTCCGAGCCGACGCCCTTGACCAGCGGCAGCAGGAAGTCGTTGATCTTGCTGGCGATCTTGGCGGTCTTCTCGTCACCGGCGGCCTGCGCGATGGCGATCTTGTCCTGCCAGGTCGCGGTGTAGATGACCAGGGCACGCAGACCCTCGGCGTACGACTTCTGCATCAGCAGCGAGCGGCGTACGTCCGGGTGATGAGTGATGGTGACGCGCGGCGCGGCCTTGTCGCCGTTCTGCACCAGGTCGGCGCCCTGCACGCGGTTCTTCGCGTACTCCAGCGCGTTGAGGTAACCCGTCGACAGGGTGGCGATCGCCTTCGTGCCGACCATCATCCGGGCGTTCTCGATGATCATGAACATCTGCCGGATGCCCTGATGCACCTCGCCGAGCAGCCAGCCCTTGGCCGGGGTGCCGTGCTCGCCGAAGGTCATTTCACACGTGTTGGAGACCTTGATCCCCATCTTGTGCTCGACGTTCGTGGCGTAGACGCCGTTGCGCTCGCCGAGTTCGCCGGTCGCCGGATCGAAGTGGTACTTCGGCACGATGAAGAGCGAGAGACCCTTGGTGCCGGGCCCGCCGACGCCTTCGACGCCCACCGGGCGAGCCAGCACGTAGTGGATGATGTTGTCCGTCAGGTCGTGCTCGCCCGAGGTGATGAAGCGCTTGACGCCCTCGATGTGCCACGAGCCGTCCGGCTGCGGGATGGCGCGGGTGCGGCCGGCGCCCACGTCGGAGCCGGCATCCGGCTCGGTGAGGACCATCGTCGAGCCCCACTGCTTCTCGACGAAGAGCTTGGCCCATTCCTTCTGCTCCTCGGTGCCCTCGACATAGGCCACGTGGGCGAAGGAGGGACCGGACGAGTACATCCAGATCGGGGCGTTCGCACCGAGGATCTGCTCGGCGACGGCCCACACGAGGCTGCGCGGCGCAGGAGTGCCGCCGAGGGCGGACGGCAGGTCGAGCCGCCAGAACTCGGACGCCATGAAGGTCTCGTAGGACTTCTTGAACGACTCCGGCAGCGGCGCGGTGTGCGTCGCCGGGTCGAAGACCGGTGGATTGCGGTCCGCGTCGGCGTAGCTGGCGGCGAGATCTTCGCGGGCCAGCCGGTCGACCTCCGCGAGCACGTCGCGTGCGCTCTCCAGATCGAACTCGTCGAACGGCGCCTGGCCGAGCGACTTCTCCGCTCCGAAGACCTCGAAGAGATTGAACTGGAGGTCCCGAAGGTTGCTCTTGTAGTGCGTCATCGTGCTTGGCCCCGCTCTCCCGGACGCGAGTTACCCGTCAGTAACCCCACTGTATTACCCATCGGTAGCAACCGACAAGCCGGGCAGGGTTTCCGGTCGAACCCACCGGGTAGGGGGCCTTGTCCGTCGGTTCGTGGTTCAAACCCCACCGATCAGGTGGCTTACCCGACAGCCGTTCGGCCATTTGCGGACTTCGACCCGGGTACCACGTATCGCGGTTCGAACAGGCTCGTTTCACCGGATAGACAGCGAAGAACGTTTCGCCGAACCCAGGGGGACGCCATGTTCGCCACGATCAAGAGCCTGATCCCGGAGCCGCGCCAGGCCAACCAGCCCCGCAATTACGTCGGACGGCACCGCCAGCCCGAGACCGTCCCACCCACGCCCGCGCCCACGTCGCCGGCTGCTCCAGCCGAGCCGGAGGAGAGCGCGGCCTGACCGCTCAGCTTCCGGCCGCCCCGACTTCCCAACTGGGCACGGAGACGGCAGCGTCGCCGTCCGAGCCCACATATTCCAGCAGCACCAGGGCGATGTCGTCCTCGAGCCGGCCGTAGACCCAGTCGACCAGCGCGGTCTCGAGCGATGCCAGGCCGTCGCCGACCGTGCCGTGCCCGAGCAGCCGCCACGCCCGGTCCGCGGTCGGGAAGAACTCGCCGTCGCGCCGGGCCTCACCGAGCCCGTCCGTGAAGAGCAGCAGCCGGTCACCGGGCTCCAGCCGCTCCACTCGCGCCTTCACCTCGGGCACGAAGCCGAGCGGCGGAGCCGGCGCGGGCGGTTCGAGCGGGATCACCTGGCCCCGCCGCAGCAGCAGCGGCGCGGGATGTCCACAGTTGACGATGGTCAGCGTGCCGCCGCGTTCCTCCACGAGGGCGGCGGTCACGAAGTCCTCGTCGCCCACGCTGCGGGCCACCGCACGGTCCAGGTCCGCCACGATCGACTTGAGATCGGCCCGCTCGTACGCGACATGCCGGTACGACCCCAGCACGATGCTCGCCAGGCGAACCGCGTCCAGCCCCTTGCCGCGCACGTCACCGATGATGATCCGAACCCCGTACGGCGTGTTCAGCGCCTCGTAGAGGTCCCCGCCGATATCCGCCGCAGCGGTCGCCGAGATGTACCGACCGGCGACCGAGAGCGCTCCCACCTGCGGCCCGATCGGGCGCAGCACCGCTTGTTGCGCGACGGCGGCGAGCCGCAGCAACCCGGTGATCCGGTCCGCCTGGCGTTGCCGGATCGTCGCGCCGGCCGCCGCGACGCCGGTCGCCAGCATGATGCCCATCAAGCTGACCAGGCCGGCCATGCCGGGCGCGCCGGCCATGCCCACGTAGATCCCGCCGACCGCCGTGGCGGCCACCCCGGCGCCGAGAACCACCTGCCACACCGCGAAGACTCCGGCGAGGAACGGCACGGCCACCAGCAGGCCGACGAACTCAGCGGTCCGGCCGTCGGCGAGCTCCACGGCGGACACCACAGCGAGCAGCACGAGGGCCGCGCCGAGGCCGGCGCGGTTCCCGGGGCTCATCGGGCGTCGGCCCGGCAGCAAAGTAGGCATGGTTCCGCCGAACAGCATGCCCGATGGACGTGATGTCAGGCATCATCTTGACCCCTAGGCTGAGGTGGTTCTGTCCACCCGTCAGTGCCGGAGTCATTCGGTCGGTCCAGGCTGAACCGGTCCACGGTGACAGGATGTCGGCGTGACCACCGATCTGCGTGATCTTCTGCGTTCCGAGTTCCGCTGGACCAACCCCGGCCCGAACAGCGAATACCTCGTCAGTGACCGCTCCGGCTGGTGGCGCGAGCCGAGGATTCTGGACGGTCTGGGTCCCGCGCTTGCTGATCTTTTCCGGTCAGAGCGTCCGACGGTTGTGGTCTCACCGGAGGTCACCGGTTTTCTTCTGGGTCCACTGGTGGCACTGTCGCTCGGCGTCGGGTTCGTGGAGGCGTACCGGGCCGGGGCGCGCCGGCCGATCGCCGAGCCGATGATCTGGGCCGAGGTGCCGGCCGACCATCGTGGCGACGTGCAGCATCTGGGCGTACGGGAACGCCTGCTCGCGCCGGACGATCGCGTGCTCGTCGTCGACGACTGGGCGTCGACCGGTGCGCAGGCGCGCGGCCTGCGCACCCTGGCCGGCAACCGGTACGTCGGCACTGCGGTGATCTACGACGAGTGCCCGCCGGCGGTCACCGCCGACCTGAACATCCGGAGCTTGCTGTCCGGGTCGGATCTGGACCCTTAGGGCCGGACCCGCTGGTACCCGGCGAGCGCGCCACGGGTCGGGTGCCAGCCGGTGGCGGTGTACTCGGCGAGGCCGCGCTGCACGTACGGGTCCTGGGCGATCAGCTCGTGCGCCTCGGCCTCGGTGTCCACGTCCAGCAGGATGATGCCGCCCACCGCCGGCTCCTGGCGGCCGGCGGTCACCGAGAGACCGCGCTCCTCCAGGCCGGCGAGAAAGGTCAGGTGATCCTCGCGGGCGGCGTCCACCTCGGCGAGCGGCTTCAGGTACTTCGAAATCATCAGATACACGCTGCTCATGGTAGATCCGTGCGGAGGGCGTCCATCCGCCGATCGGAGCGACCCCGGCACCGTCCGTATGGTGACGATTTGCCCCGGACAAAAGCTACCTTTGACCTGTGCAGATCCAGTTGACCGCAGCTCCCGACCCGGCCCTGATCGCGGCCGCGGTCCGGCGCGGCCTGCGCCGGCCGGTGCTGCTGGCCCGCTGCGCCGGCTGGGCCGGGCTCCTCACCGCGGCGTTCCTCCTGCTGACCACCGGTGACCTCAACCCGGTGCTGCTGGCGGCCGGCGCCCTGCTCGCGGTCGGCGTCCCGCTGATCCTGCTCAACAGCAACGCCCGCCGGCAGATGCGCGCCGGGCATGTGACCACCTACGAGATCAGCGACGGCGGGGTCGCCAGCGCCGACGAGGAGAGCCGTCACTCGTACGCATGGCCGGCCATCCGATCGGTGGACGAGTTACCCGGCCAGCTGCTGTTCGGCATGGCCGACGCCCGGTTCCTGCCGGTTCCCACCACCGGGCTGACCACCGCCCAGGTCGACCAGATCCTGAGCCTCGCCTCGGACCGCGGGCTGCACGTGCACCGGCGGGTCTGAGAGGCGGCCTCAGCCGCCGGTCGGCCAGGTGCGGAAGTTCAGCGCCGACCGGCTCGCGGTCGGGCCACGCTGCCCCTGGTAGCGGGAGCCGTAGACGGAGGACCCGTACGGGTGATCGGCCGGGCTCGACAGCCGGAAGATGCACAGCTGGCCGATCTTCATACCTGGCCAGAGCTTGATCGGCAGGTTCGCCACATTGGAAAGTTCCAGCGTGACGTGCCCGGAGAAGCCCGGGTCGATGAACCCGGCCGTCGAGTGGGTCAGCAGACCGAGCCGGCCCAGGCTGCTCTTGCCCTCCAGCCGTGCCGCTAGCTGGTGACCGAGACTGATCACCTCAAGGGTGGACGCCAGCACGAACTCACCCGGATGCAACACGAACGGCTGACCGTCGGCGACCTCGACCTCGGCGGTCAACTCGTCCTGCTGCTCGGCCGGGTCGATGTGCGTGTACAGATGGTTGTTGAACACCCGGAAGAACCGGTCCAGCCGCACGTCGATGCTGGATGGCTGCATGAGCGCGGGCTCGAACGGCTCCAGCGAGAGGTCGCCCGATTTGATCTCGAGGACCAGGTCACGGTCGGAGAGCAGCATCGCAACACCATACCGACCTGCCCGTATCGGCGTGTTCGGTGGATGTCTCGTACATATGTTCGATAGAATGCCGGCATGGCTTCCTGGTCCGATTTCGCCGCCGCCGAGCCGATGCTCGCGGCCGGCATCCGTGCGCTCCTGCAGCAGTACGGCCCCGGCATGGGTTACCTCGCGACCGTCCGCCCCGACGGCGGTCCGCGAGTCCACCCGGTCTCACCGGTCTTCACCGACGAGGGGCTCTACTGCTTCATAGTCGACTCACCCAAACGCCGCGACCTGGAGCGCGACGGGCGATACGCGCTGCACTCCTACCCGCCCGAGGACAACGACGACGAGGCCGCCCTCACCGGCCGGGCCATCCCGGTCAGCGACCCGCTCACGATCGCCCACCTGGCCGGCGCCCTGCACGCCTCACCCGACGTCGACTGGCGCCTCTTCGAGCTCACCGTCGAGACCGCCATGCTCCGCCACCACGGCCCGGCCGGTGCGCTCCCCCTCGCCGCCACGCCGTTCGCCCCCGCCTTCGCCCAGACCTGGCAGGCGCCCCGCAAGTTACGCCGCACCCTGGCCGTCGCGAGCTGACAGCGGGGCGGTTCCGCCACGGACTTGGATAATCAGGTACAGTGGGGCCGCTTGCGGGTGTAGTTCAATGGCAGAACATCAGCTTCCCAAGCTGACAGTGCGGGTTCGATTCCCGTCACCCGCTCGTCGGAGGAGGCCTGTGTCCGCGGAAAGCGCGGACTGGGCCTCCTCGCCATTTTGCCCGGGGGCCGAGCCCCCGGACCCCGCGGTGCGTTTTTCTTGCGCTTGGTGAGGGCCACGCCTCAACCTCACCCCGCGGTGCGTTTCTCTTGCGCTTGCTGCGCTTGGTGCGCTTGGTGCGGGGTGCTTCGTTCTTTTGTACGGAATTGGCTGTCTCTCGGTGTTTTGGGCTGTTGCCTGTCGTCCGGGGTCCTGGTCGCGCTGTGGGGCATGGCATCGCTGAGGCCGTGGGTTTGGCTGTTGATCAATCGGGCTCTGTTTGCTGTTAGAGTGCGCGGGCGCGCGCTTGGGCAGCGCCGTTTCACTCTTCGGGAGGATCGGTTGGGCTCAGCCGGCCGTCGTCGTTCTGCGTTTTCTTCTCTTACTTTTGCTGCTGCGCTCGGCCTCGTCGCGGGGCTGGGCGCGGTTCCGTCTCTGCCAGTGGGGTCATCCGCCGCCGCCGCTACGGCTGTTGCCGTGGCGGGGGAGCTGGTTATTCCGGCCGCTGCTCGGGCTGTGCCGCGCGCGGTTCGGATTCTCAATGCCGGCGAGACCGGCTTCCTCTGGGTTCAAGAGGGGGATGACCGGCTGCTCTGGACCGCGTATTCGAGTGGTGTGACGAGCGCTCTGGAGGAGCGCCTGACTGAGCCCCTTCGGTATGACATCGATGAGGGCCGGTTCACCAATCGGTGGTCGGCTACCGGGTACGGGAACGGCTCCGATGTGGTGGCTGTTCAGTCGCGGGTGGACCCGCAGCGAGTGAGCCTGCTCCGTCAGGCTGCTCCAGCCGGCGAGATCACGCTGCCTGCGGGGCAGGTGTACCGGGGCACTTTCGGCGAGACAGTTGTCAGCCGGTTCGGGGCGGAGGGCTCGCCGCCGTCGTACCACCTGTGGCGGCTCGCCGGCGGGCAGGTCGTCGAGACGGTGGTCAGTGGGATTCCGGCGGATGCCGACCGGGTCGACGTTGCGGACGGTGACGCGCGGTCGCTGATCCTGCGGTACACGTCTCCGGAGGACTCTGGCGGCTGGCAGCGGTGGGGCATTGTCGACCTGTCCAGTGGGGTGTTCACCCGGCTACCGGACCGGCTCGACGGCGCCGAGGGCTGGGAGGTCAGCGGATTCCAGCTGGCCGGCGACTCGGTGCTGCGGCTACGCATGGGACGCTCCAAGCTCGACGTCTACGACCGGGCCGACCTGAGCGCCGCGCCCCGGGAGGTCGAAGCCGGGGCGTTCGGCTCCGAGAGCCGATTCGGAGTCGTCGGCTCGACGGTTCTCGCCGTCGATCCGGTCAACGGCGGCGACAACCAACGACGCGGGAGGCCGCTCTTCGCGCTCACCGAACCGGGGCTCACCGAGATCATGAGTCCGGCAGCCGACCAGATCGTCCCGGCGCCGGACGGGTCGGTGCTGGTGGCCGGCGCCGCGAAGTACGTCGAGCAGGGTGACCTGGACTGGGGCATCTACCGGATCCGCGAGGCCGAGGACGGCACGATCGTCCGCACCCGGCTGACGGCGGTGGAACCGGCCCCGGCCGAGGTCCAGGGTCTGGCGCTCGGCAGCGGCATCCTCACCACGGCCACGAACAGCGCGATCTACGAGCCGAGCGCTGTCGTAGGTGTCTTCCGCAGCTCTTGGATCTCCAACGGGGCCACGCCGTCAGTTGTCCGGTCCACTCGGGACAGTGTGATCACGTCGGCCTACGACGAGGCCACCTGCCACACCGGCAAGGACCGCTGCCTCCGGATGTTCGCCGACGGCGCCGGTTTCCACGGCCCCGCAAACGGCGACTTCAAGCAGCAGACGTCGATGTTCGCCAACGGCAGCGCCGATGTGCGGCATACCGTCGGCACCGGCAGCGGCCGGCCGGAGCTGCTCGACGTGTCCGGCCGATACGGGATCGTGGAGAACGGCGCGCAGTACATCACCGACTTCCGCACCCGGACCGTACTCAGCAAGCGCGCGCAGACCGGCGCCGCCGTGTCCGGATCCACGCTGTGGAGCAGCAACAACACGGCCGGTACGGTGCAGGCCACCCGGCTGCCCGACGGCGCCGTCCTGGAGAGCTTCACGACGCCGGACGGCTGCCTGCCCGGTCGCCTCCAGGCCACCGGCCGGTGGGTCTACTGGGTCTGCGAGGACGACCGGGGCGGCCCGCTGACGGCCGGCGTCTACGACCGGGTCACCAAGCGCAGCACCGGCGCTCCGACCGGTGAGGTGCTGCTCGGCGACGGATATCTGGTGGAAGAGGTCGAGGGCGTCGGGCTGCGGCTCGTCGACCTGCGGGCCGGCATGTCCCGCCGGGTGCTGGTACCGGCCGCCGAGCTCGGCGCGTGGGCAACGGGGTACACCCAGTTCCGCGGCATGCGGGACAGCTGGACCGTGGACCGGTTCGGCGGCGGCGTGGCCTACGCCGACGACCAGCAGCGCGTGCACATCGTGCCGACCGGCATCCCAGCCTCGAACCTCGGCGTCATCGACTCGGCGGTCAGCGCCGCCGCCGCGAACTGGACCGGGACCTGGTGGCTGTCGAAGCCGGCCGCCTCCTGGCAGGTCACCATCCGGAACACTGCCGGGACGACCCTTCGCACGATCACCGGATCGAGCGCGCACGGCCTGATCCAGGCAGCCTGGGACGGCAAGGACACGGCCGGCCGGGCGGTCGCCGACGGCGCGTTCACCTGGACGCTCACCGCCACCCCGGCCGACCGGCAGGGTCCGGCGCTCACCGTCGGCAACGTGCTGATCGGAACCACGGCGCCGGCCGTCACCGGCACCGTGGCGGTCGGCTCGACGGTCAAGGCGAGCACGGGGAACTGGTCGCCGGCGCCCACCTCCTACGCCTACCAGTGGGCGGCCGACGGAGCGGCGATCAGCGGGGCCACCGGTTCGACGTACCCCATCCCCGCCTCCATGCTGGGGAAGCGCCTCACCGTGACCGTCACCGCCAAGCGTGCCGGGCACCTGTCCGGTGTCGCGAAGTCAGCGGCCTCGGCCGCGGTCCGGGCGGGAGCTGCGCCGAAGGCCTCGAAGGCGCCGGCGATCAGCGGCACCCTGTCGGTCGGCTCCACGGTCCGGGCCACGACCGGCACCTGGTCGCCGGCGCCGAACTCCTACGCTTACCAGTGGGCGGCGAACGGAGTCGCGATCAAGGGCGCGACCGGCTCGGCGTACCCGATCCCCGCCTCGATGCTGGGGAAGCGCCTCACCGTGACCGTCACCGCGAAGCGCACCGGACACGCGGCCGGCGTGGCCAAGTCCGTCTCCTCGGTGACGGTCGCCAAGGGCGCGGCGCCGAAGGCGACGAAGAAACCCAAGATCACCGGGACCGCCAAGGTTGGCAAGAAGGTCAAGGTCTCGGTCGGCGCCTGGTCACCGAAGGCGACCTCCTACCGGTACGAGTGGCGGCTGAACGGAAAGCTGATCAAGGGAGCGACCGCTTCGAGCCTCAGGCTGAAGTCCTCGATGCGCGGCAAGAAGCTCACCGTCACGGTGATCGCCCGCCGCCCCGGCCACACCGACGGCCGAGCGACGAGCACCGCGGTGAAGACCCGCTGACCCACGCACGAAAGCCCTGGCTGGTTCTCCACCGGTCAGGGCTTTTCGTCTCTTACGGGCGGGAGCGCAACGCAACGTGCCGCGGGGAGGTCTGGCGACAACGGCCAGACCTCCCCGGACGGACTCAGGGTCAGGCGGTGATGCTGACGAAGACGTTGTCGATCGCGCCGGCGAACTGGTCGTTGCCGGGGGCCGCGCCCTTGCCGCCGACCCGGAGCGGCTCGGCGTTGGCGATGGTGAGCAGCGGGGGGATCGCGACCCACGCTCGCAGGATGCCGTCCACGATCATGAGCAGGCGGTTGGGGGTGCGGCGGCATTCCAGGGCGTGCCAGGTGCCGTCGGCCACGTCCAGCAGCGGCTCG
Organism: Actinoplanes sp. NPDC023936; assembly: GCF_040639325.1. Taxonomy (NCBI): domain Bacteria; kingdom Bacillati; phylum Actinomycetota; class Actinomycetes; order Micromonosporales; family Micromonosporaceae; genus Actinoplanes; species Actinoplanes sp. NPDC023936. Next base: position 60,101 of record NZ_JBEZZR010000002.1, read on the forward strand.
GCGCGGTAGATCCGGGCGGACTGGCCGGCGATCACGCAGCTGGGGCGGCCCTGCCGGTGGTCGACCTGCAGTTTGAACTGGCTGATCCCGCCGACCGAGTACCCCTTCTGCAGCACGTTGGCGCCGTCGGCCAGGTCGGCGTGGGTCATCAGCACCGACGCGCCGTACCGCACCGGGCGCCGGCCGGGGTTCAGCGTGTCGTCGCGGAACCCTTCGAGGATGGCCCGGGGACAGTCGCGCTCGCGCGGGAGCGTGCACCGCTCCGGATAGTCAACGGCAAGACCACGACCTTGGGGTACGAGTCGGAGCGTGCCCCCGTTCTGCCCGAGCGGCCGCAGCACGTGCCGTCCGTTGCGGTCCGCGATCGGACGGCGGACTCCGTCGTCGAAGCCGTACGCCACGGTCAGCGGGCCGGGAGCGACACCGACCCGGCCGGGGTCGGCCACCGGTCTGGCCGGGCCGGGAACAGTCTGAATGGTGGCGAGAACACCTCCTGAGAGTGATCTCCCTGCGATGTTCTTGTCGGCTTGCGCCGGAAGGTGTGTGATCAACAAGAGCGTGCAGGCGAGAGCGAGTCCGGCTGACAGGGCGCCGACCGGGACGACACGCCGTCTTTTGTAATGCATGGGGCTATTGTCCGGATTAGCCCGCGCGCTGCCTACTGAAACTCCGAGCGCGCGCGATTGCACCCGTAAGCGTTCAACCGATCTACCGACGACCCAGCCGGGAAACAGCCGGAAATCCCCCGATCAGCGGGCCTTCGCGGCCGTACCCGTCACGACCGCCGCACTCGCGGCGCCGGCCGGCTCGCCGACCACCGCGTGCAGCACGTCGTCCAGGGTGATCACGCCGAGCGGCCGCCGCCCGTCGCTCACCAGGACGATGTGCAACCGGTCCCGCCGCATGGTCAGCAGCAGGTCGGCGAGGCTACGCTCCGGCGCGACCACCGCCAGCGGCCGGATCACCTCCGCCGGGACGGGCAGCCGGCGCTGCGTGGCCGTGTACCCCAGAACGTCCTTGACGTGCACGAATCCGAGCACCCGCCGGGTGTCGCGCTGGACCACCGGGAACCGCGAACGGCCGCTGCGGGTCGCCACCGCTTCCAGGGTGGCCGGTGAGACGTCGGCCGCCACCGTCGTCACCCGCGACCACGGCAGCAGCGTGTCGGCGGCGGTGCGGTTGTTGAGGCCGAGCGCGGCGTGGATCCGGGCGTACTGTTCCGAGCCGAGCAGGCCCTCGCTGCGCGCCTGGGTGACCATGCCGGCCAGTTCCTCGGCGGTGAAGACCGTCTTGACCGCGTCCGTCGTCTCGATCTTCCAGAGCTTCAGGATCAGCTTGGACGCCCAGCGCATCGCGTTGAGCAGTGGCTTCGTGGCGGTGCAGAACGCCAGCATGAACGGGCCCAGGACGAGCGCCGAGCGTTCCGGACCGGCCAGGGTGATGTTCTTCGGCACCATCTCGCCGATCACCGTGTGCAGGAACGTGACGATCACCAGGGCGACGACGAACGAGACCGGGTGCACCGCGTTGTCCGGCAGTCCGGCCGACGCGAACGGGCCCTCCAGCAGATGCGCGATGGTCGGCTCGGCCAGCGCGCCCAGCACCAGCGTGCAGATGGTGATGCCGAGCTGCGCGCCGGCGATCATCAGCGGGATCTGGCTCATCGCGGAGAGCGCCCAGCGGGCCGCCTTGGACGTCTCGGCGAGCGGTTCCAGGGCGGTGCGCCGGGAAGCGATGAGCGCGAACTCGCCGCCCACGAAGAGGCCGTTGCCGATCAGCAGGACCGCGACGAACAGCAGCTCAGTCATCGGACGGCTCCGGCGGCGCGACGACGCGCACCTGCTCGATACGGTGCCGGTCGACCTCCATCACGGTGAACTCCCACCCGTCCTCCTCCAGCGACTCGCCGACCACCGGGATGTGTCCGAGGCGGGCCAGGAGGAAGCCGGCCAGAGTCTCGTACGGCCCCTCGGGCAGGCGGAATCGGGTCTGCTCCAGCACCTCGTCCTCGCGGAGCAGCCCGTCGACGAGGAAGGACTTCTCGCCGCCGGGGGCGGTCAGCTCCTGGCTGCCGGTCTCGTCGAGGTCGGTGTCGTACTCGTCGGCGATCTCACCGACCAGCTCCTCGATCAGATCCTCGACCGTCACGACGCCGTCGGTGCCGCCGTACTCGTCCACCACGATCGCCAGGTCCGCGTCGGCGGCGCGCAGGGCCTCCAGGACCTTGTCCAGGCCGAGGCTCTCCGGCACGTAGACCGGCTCCTTCGCGAGCGCGGAGACCTTGATCGCGGCGCGGCGCTCGGGCGGGACGCCGATCGCCTCGTTCACGCCGACCACTCCGGTGACCACGTCGAGCGTGTCCTCGTACACCGGAAATCGGGTGTGCCCGGTCTGCCGGGCCACCGTGATCAGGTCGGCGATGCTGGCCGTTGTCTTCAGGCCGACCACGTCGACGCGCGGAGTCATCGCCTTGGCCGCGCGTTTCTCGCCGAACCGGATGGTCCGGCGCAGCAGCGTCGCGGTCTCGTCGGGCAGCGCGCCGGCCCGGGCGCTGATCGCGGCGAGCAGGCCAAGCTCCTCCGGGGAGCGGGCGCTCGCCAGTTCCTCCTGCGGTTCGATGCCGAGGCGGCGGACCAGCCAGTTCGCGGTCCCGTTGAGCGCGGCGATCAGCCATTTGAAGAGCGCGGAGAAGCCGTGCAGCGGCCCGGAGGTGAGCAGTGCGAGCCGCATCGGGCGGGCCAGCGCCGCGTTCTTCGGCACCAGCTCGCCGAAGAGCATCGAGAAGAGGGTGGCCACGACGAGCGCGCAGACGTGCGTCACGGTGCCGGTCGCCGACCCGGCCAGCGGCTCCACGATCGGGGTGAAGAGCTCGGAGAGCGCCGGCTCGGCCAGGTAACCGGTGAGCAGCGCGGTCAGCGTGATCCCGAGCTGGGCGCCGGAGAGCTGGAAGGAGAGCCCGTGCAGGGCGTTCCGAACCCTGCGCGCACGGCGGTCCCCGGCCGCGGCACGCTGCTCGATCTCCGCCCGGTCGACCGTGACCAGCCCGAACTCGGCGGCCACGAAGAACGCGTTGCCACCCGTCAGCAGCAGGAAAGCCACCAGCGGGAGCACCGCGCTCAGGAACAGGCCGTCCATGATCGCTTCACCTCGGCCATCATTCTGCCGGATCCGGGCCATCCGGGACCAACCGTGGCCGTGACAAGGACCACGGAAAACGGCCGCCCACTGTCGCGGGCGGCCGTTTCACGGAAATCGACGCGTCAGGCGTCCTGCTTGAGCGAGCGCAGCAGGACCGTGGCGACGTCGACGACCTCGACCTCTTCCTGCTTGCCCTTGCCGGTCACCCCGTCGCCGATCATCGTGTAGCAGAACGGGCAGCCCACCGCGATCGTCTTGGCGCCGGTCGCGAGAGCCTCCTCGGTGCGCTCCACGTTGATCCGCTTGCCGATCCGCTCCTCCATCCACATCCGGGCGCCACCGGCGCCGCAGCAGAAGGACCGCTCGGAGTTGCGCGGCATCTCGATCAGGTTGCCGGTCTCGCCGAGCACCTCACGGGGCGCGTCGAAGACCCGGTTGTGGCGGCCGAGGTAGCACGGGTCGTGGTAGGTGACGTCGCCCTCGATCGGCTGGACCGGCGTGAGCTTGCCTTCCTTGACCAGGTGCGCGAGCAGCTGGGTGTGGTGCACCACCTCGACCTTGAGGCCGAGCTGCTCGTACTCGTTGCCCAGCGTGTTGAAGCAGTGCGGGCAGGTCGCCACGATCTTCTTGGTGGTGTTCTCGCCGAGCGCCTCGGTCAGCGTCTCGACGTTCTGCTGGGCGAGCATCTGGAAGATGAACTCGTTGCCGATCCGGCGAGCCGGATCACCGGAGCAGGTCTCCCCCTCGCCGAGGATGGCGTACTTGACGCCGGCCTCGTTGAGCAGCGTCGCGACCGCGCGGGTGGTCTTCTTGGCCCGGTCCTCGAACGCGCCGGCGCAGCCGACCCAGAACAGGTAGTCGAAGTCCTCGACCTCGCCGACCCTCGGCACCTCGAAGTCCAGACCCTTGGTCCAGTCCTCGCGGGTGTTCTGCGGGGCGCCCCACGGATTGCCCTTGTTCTCCAGGTTGCGCAGCATGACGCCGGCCTCGCTGGGGAAGCTGGACTCGATCAGCACCTGGTACCGGCGCATGTCGACGATGTGGTCGATGTGCTCGATGTCGACCGGGCACTGCTCGACGCAGGCGCCGCAGGTGGTGCACGACCAGAGCACGTCCGGGTCGATCACACCCTGGTCCTCGGCGGTGCCGATCAGCGGCCGGTTGCCCTCGGCCAGAGCCAGGACGTCCATGTGCGCGAGCTGCGCCTCGGTCGCCTTCTCCTCACCCATCAGGTCCTTGCCGCCGCCGGCCAGAAGATAAGGCGCTTTCGCGTACGCGTGATCGCGCAGGCTGAGAACCAGGAGCTTCGGGGAGAGGGGCTTGGCCGTGTTCCACGCCGGGCACTGCGACTGGCAGCGGCCGCACTCGGTGCACGTGGAGAAGTCGAGCAGACCCTTCCAGGTGAACTGCTCGACCTGGTTGACGCCGAACAGGTCCTTCTCCGGGTCGGCCTCCTCGAAGTCGAGCGGCTTGCCCTCGCTCATCATCGGCTTCAGCGCGCCGAGACCGGAACCGGCCGGCTTCTCCGGGCTGCGCTTGAAGTAGATGTTGAAGAACGCCAGGAAACGGTGCCAGGCCACACCCATCGTCGGGTTGAGCGAGATGGTGATCAGCCAGGTCATCGAGATGCAGATCTTGATGAGCGCCATCCAGGTGGCGCCGTCCTCCCAGGCCGGGAGGACCGAGCCCACGGCGTGGCTGACCGGGGTGGCCCACAACGGGTACTCGAAGTGGTCGGTGGCGACCTTGAAGCCGCGGATCAGGAAGCCGAAGATCAGCACCCCGACGATGACGGCCTCGACGAAGTACGCCTGCCACATGGTCGAGCCGAGGAACCGGCTGCGCTTCTTCGCCCCCGGCTTCTCGCGCTGGCGCACGAAGATCAGGTAGAGGATGCCGATCGTGCCGAGGATCCCGAACCACTCGGTGACCAGACCGAAGATCGTCCAGTGCCCGATGATCGGCAGGCCCATCTCCGGCGCCGCCACCTCGAAGTACGCCTCGAGGACCAGCAGCGACAGGATGACGAACGAGAACATCACGAACCAGTGGGCGGCGCCGATCGCGCTCCACTTCAGCATTCTGGTGTGACCGACGGTCTCGGTCAGCATCGTCTTGGTGCGCGTCTTCGGATCGGCGAACCGCTCCGGAGCCGGCTGGCCCTGGCGGATCACGGCCGTGATCGTCATGACGGCGCGCACGGCGAGGTAGACGGCCACCACGGTGATGGCCCCCGCCAGGACGGTGGCGACTATCTGTGGAACGCCCATCTCGTTTGTGCCTCCTTGGTCGGCGGAGCCGTCCGCCTATGTTACCCACGAGTAATAGACGGGCGCACACCAGTCCGTCAAGGTAAAGCGCACCCCACGTCGACCGGGGGTGCGCTCACTTTGGCTGTTTTTCACGTATCCGCAGGAAGCGGACGGTGATCAGCGCCAGCGAGAAAGGAGTCCCAGCGAACCCACCATGCAGCCGAAGCCGACGGCGAGGTTCCAGTAACGCCAGCTCTCGACCGGCCACTGCTGCGACGAGAGGTAGTAGACGACCAGCCAGGCGATGCCGATGACGATCAGGGCCACCGCGGTGACCGGAATCCACGCGGGGCTTGGCTTCTTGGACGCCGCAGCCGCCGCCGGCCGGATGTCCGTCGGCGGGGTGTAGACCTTCTTCTTGCGAACCTGAGACTTCGGCACGGTGCTCTCCTGAAGGGCAACAAGTGGTGAACAACCCACCGCTGAGCGGCTCCGGAAGTCCCGAATGCTGCCCGTGGCGAATACTGTTCGACAGCTAGCGTAGTCAAGGCGACGCACAGACAGGCACCCGCCGGGCGAGGAAAATACCCGGCGGCCGGTTCTGAGGGGGTCTGGGGTGGTGTTTCGGACGGGCGGCGGCGTCGAAGACGGCACCGGCGGGCCCTCCTGGAGGCTCGTGCTGCGGCGTGCCGTGCGCGGCCTCCGGCCACGGCGCGGCGCGAAAAAATCGATCTGGTCCGCCGGGGTCCCGCTCATCGCACTGGCTGCGGGCCTGCTCTTCACCACCTCGGCGACAACCGCGGACGGTACGGCACTGCGGGACGACCGCAGGCCGCAACTGACCCAGCTGATCGCCGAGAAACGGGATCGCCTGGCCGCCAGCGAGCAACGGGCCGCCGCCCTCCTCGCCGAGGTCGACGAGGAGACCGCCCGGCTCGCCGAGGTCGACCAGCCCGTGAAGATCGCCAGCGAGAACGCGGACGCGATCCGCCAGCCGGCCGGCTTCACGGAGCTACGCGGACCGGGCCTGACCGTCACGCTCGACGACTCGCCGCGGCGCGGTTCGGACTTCGCCGAGAACGCGCCCGACAACGACGATCTGGTGGTCCACCAGGGTGACGTCCAGGCCGTCGTGAACGCTCTCTGGGCAGGTGGCGCGGAGGCTATGACGATCATGGATGTCCGCGTCATCTCCACGAGCGCGGTACGCTGTGTCGGCAATACGCTGCTCCTTCACGGCCAGGTCTTCTCGCCACCGTTCAAGATCACGGCGATTGGCGAACCCACAGCCATGGATCGTGCGTTGGACTCGGCAGAAGGAGTCAGGCAGTTCCGCGAGGCCGTCGCCGACTTCGGGCTCGGTTACACGGAAAAGGTGGAGAAGAACGTGACAGTGCGGGCGTACGACGGATCGACCGACCTCCGATCGGCGCAGGCTGCCCGGTGATGGTTCCCCCTGATTACCCGGAGACCCCGTCCGGCAAGGGCCGTCACCGCGCCCCTGACAACGAGGGCCAGACGGCCTACATCCCACGCCTGACCGACGCCTCGGACGACGGCGTGCCCGGCGGCCCGCTGGCGCCTCCGGTGGGCCTCGGAGCCAATGTCGGAGCCCGCCCGGCTTCACCAGCGCGCCCGGCCCCGGCCGGCGGTCCAGCGCCTTCCGGTGGTCTGGCCCCGTCCAGTGGGCTGGCACCCTCCGGCGGGCTTGCCCCTTCCGGTGGCCTGGCGCCCTCCGGCGGCCTGCCGCCCTCCGGTGGCCTTGGTGGCAGTGCGGGCGCCCCCGCTCCGGCTGATCTTCCGACTCCGGACGAGGTGAGCGCCGCTGCGGCGGCCGCACGGCGGCGCGCGGCCATCCCGGTGCGCCCGGAGCCGGATCCGGCACCCACCGACCCGATCCGCCCGCCGGCGGCGCTCTCCGAGCCGCCAGGCATCCCGATCCACCCGGCGGCGGCATTCTCCGAGCCGTCCACCATCCCGCGATCCGCCTCTCCCGGCGCGGAGCAGCCCTCTTGGGTGCCGCGGACCGATCCGGGCGACACGGCTCGGATCAGCACGGGTGCGGCCCCTGCCCAGCCGCTGCTTCCCGAAGGCCGCGGGGAGTCCACCACGGCGTGGGCCCCGATGCCGCAGTCGCCTGTCTCCGGTTCCACCCGGCGCGGCGGCCGGCGGAGGCGTGCAGAATCGGACAGCCCGGTCGAGGGAGCAAGCGGCTGGACCGCGACTCCGGCACCGCAGTCCCCGGTTCCGCCCCTCCCTGCGGCCCACGCTCCGACACCACCCCGGCCCGCAGCGGGTCACGCCGCAGGGGCGCCGATCTCGGCAGTGGCTCACGCCGCGGCACCGCAGTTCCCCAGCGCCCAGGGTCCCGCGCCCCAGCCGCCGACGTCGCCGATTCCGCTCACCCACGGACCCGCGCCGCTAAGTCCAGCCACCCACGGCCCGACGCCGCTGAGCCCAGCCACCCGCGGCCCGGTGCAACCCGGTTCGCTGCCGCCCGCCGCGGCGCCGCTGAGCCCAGCCACCCACGGCGCGCTGCCGCCCGGCGCGACGCCGCACGGTCCGGCGAGCCGGATTGCCGGGGCTGCTGACGCGACCACGACGTTCGGTGCCGTGGACCGGGACGAACCGCCCGCCTGGGCTGCGAACGGCGCTGTCGGCCCGACCCTTGACCCGAGCCCGACCACCGTCATCCCGATCATCGACGCGCCCACCGGCATGCTGCCCACGCTGCCTCCGGGCGCCCCGGTGCCCGGCAAGCTGACCGTTCTCCCGCCGGGCGCGGCGGCGCAAGCCGCCCGCGAGGCGGCCGGGCCCGACGTGACGCTCGGCGCGGCCTCGGTCAGCGCCACCCCGGCCGTCCGGCCCGCCGGCCCGGACGACGCCGAGTCGCCGGCCGACGACGAGGACTCCAAGCCGAAGCGCGGTGAGCGGGTGGTCAAGCTCCGGCCCGAGCAGACCGACGAGGGCTACAAGAGCGTCTACTCCGAGCTGACCCGGCCCACCGTCGGCTCGCGGATCCGGACCGGCATCCGCACCTCCGGCGAAGTTATGATCACTTTCGGTCTGATCGTGCTGCTCTTCGCCGGTTACCAAGTCTTCGGCAACTCGGCCAAGGTGCAGTCCGAGCAGGACAACCTGGCCCAGGAGCTCGACCAGGCCTGGGCCGATCCGACTGTCGCGCCGACCGCCGACGCCCCGCAGGGCCCGGCCGCGCCGGGTGACAGCCTCGTCGGACGCCTCTACATCCCGAAGTTCGACAAGGAGTGGGTGGTCGTCGACGGCGTCCAGCCGGACGACATCAAGTACGCGCCGGGCCACTACCCGGAGACCGCGATGCCGGGCGAGATCGGCAACTTCTCGGTCGCCGGCCACCGGATCAAGAAGATCTTCTGGCGGCTCGACGAGCTGGAGACCGGTGACGTGATCGGTGTCGAGACCCGCGACAGCTGGTACGTCTACAAGGTCTACGACCTCCAAATCGTGAAGCCCACCCAGGTCGAGGTCGTCGCCGCGGTCCCCGGCAAGCCGAAGGCGAAGCCGTCCAAGGCCCTGCTGACGCTCACCACCTGCAACCCGAAGTTCAACAACTACGAGCGGCTCATCGTGCACGCCGAGCTGGCCAGCAAGGTTCCCCGTGACCAGGCCCAGCCGGACGCCGGAATGCCGGCCGAGATGAAGGCAAGCTGAGGAGATGTACGCCTGGATCTGGCGCAAGCTCCCGGGTGCCGTCTGGAGCAAGCTGGCCCTCTCGCTGGCACTCGTCGCGGCGACCGGTGCGCTGCTCTGGTACGTGATCTTCCCGTGGGCGACGCCGCTGCTGCCCTTCGACGACGTGCAGGTCGAGTCCGGCACGCAGGTCGACTCGGAGACGGTCATCCCCGGCGAGGAGGGCGCCCCCGACGAGCTGCCCTACAGCACCGAGTCCAACGAACCCCACCCCAGCGAACGCCCCAGCAGGTGATGAGTTGCGCATCCTGGTCATCGACAACTACGACTCGTTCGTCTTCAACCTGGTCCAGTACCTCGGTCAGCTCGGGGCGGAGTGCGAGGTGCGGCGCAACGACGAGATCTCGATCGCCGAGGTCGGCGAGTCCGGCGCCGCCGGCCTGCTGCTCTCGCCCGGTCCCGGGTCGCCCGAACGCGCCGGAATCATGATGGACGTGATCAAGGCGTACGCCGGAAAGATCCCGATGTTCGGGGTTTGCCTTGGTCACCAGGCGATCGGTGCGGCTTTCGGCGCCACGGTGACCCGTGCGCCCGAACTGCTGCACGGCAAGACCTCCGAGGTGCACCACGCCGGGACGGGCGTGCTCGCCGGGCTGCCTGATCCGTTCACCGCGACCCGGTACCACTCCCTCGCCGTCCTGCCGGAGACGCTTCCGGCGGAGATCGAGGTGACCGGGCGTACCCAATCGGGTGTGGTCATGGCGATGCGGCACCGCGAGCTCCCGATCGAGGGCGTGCAGTTCCACCCGGAGTCGGTGCTCACCGAGGGCGGCCACACGATGCTCGCGAACTGGCTGGCCTCCTGCGGCCTGGAATCCGCCCTGGAGAAGGCCCCGGCGCTGGCTGCCGAGGTGGAGACCCGCCGCCGCTCCGCGTTCGCCACCGCCTGACCGCCGCACACAGAAACCTGACCGCCGCACAGAGAAGGCCGGTGTCCCGCACGGGACACCGGCCTTCTCGTGGCTGCTTACTGCTCGGTGCCGCCGCCCTCGCCCTCGCCGTCACCCTCGCCGGGGGGAGTCTCCCCGGTGGAGGGCTCGGCGCTCGGCTCCTGCGTCTGCGGCTCGGCAACGATGGTCAGGGTGACGTTGCTGCCCTTGTCGACCTTCTTGCCGGCTGACGGGCTCTGCTTCGCGACGTCGCCGGGAGTGCCGCCCTCGACCTGGATGATCGGGCCCTGGGTGCCGTTCAGGCCGGCCTGCTCGAGCCGGTCCTTGGCGACCTCCTGCGACACACCCGTCACCTCCGGGACGAGGGTCTGGGTGTTGTCGGAGACCTTCACGGTGATCGTGGTGCCGGGCTCGACCTCTCGGCCGGCACGCTCCACGGAGAGCACCTGGCCCTTCGGCTTCTCGCTGGCGACCTCACGGATGTCCACCTTGAGGCCCTGGGCGACCAGGGCGGCCTCGGCCGCGCTCGACGTGCCGCCGACCAGCCCGGTCGGCACCTTGACGTCGTCGGGCGCGTTGCACAGCTGGTAGCTGACCGCGGCGGTGGCCTCGATCTGAGTGTTCGGGTCCGGGGACTGCTTGATCACCGTGCCGGTGCAGTCCTTCTTCGTCGTCGGGGCCTGCGCGACCCGGTTGTTGAGGCCCTGCTGGTCCAGCTCCTTGCGGGCCTCCGCCTCGCTGAGACCCTCCAGGTTAGGCATCGTCACGGTGGCGACCGTCGGTGTGTCACCGGTGTTCTCGCGGTCCCGGCTCATCGCGAGCGCGACACCTAGGACGATCACGACCAGCACACTGAGCCCGGCCAGCACGGCCATCACCCAGGACGACTTGTTCTCCGGCTTGCCCTGCGGCGCCACCCCGGCCGGGACCGGACGCTGCATCGTGGTGGCGGCCTGCGGCTGCCACTGACGGGGGCCGGCGGTCATCGCCACGGTCTCGGCCTGGCTCATCACCGGGGTGGCCATGACCGGGCGGCCGGAGACGGCACGCAGCGCGTCGGCGCGCATCTCCTGGGCGGACTGGTACCGGTTGAGCGGGTTCTTGGCGAGCGCCTTCAGCGTGATCGCGTCGATGTCCGGCGGCAGGTCGCGGACGATCGAGCTCGGCGGCCGCGGGTCTTCCCGGACGTGCTGGTAGGCCACACTGACCGGGCTGTCACCGACGAACGGCGGGTGCCCGACGATCAGCTCGAAAAGGACACAGCCGGCCGCGTACACATCGGAGCGGGCGTCGACGGACTCGCCGCGGGCCTGCTCGGGCGAGAGGTACTGCGCCGTGCCGATCACCGCGCTGGTCTGCGTCATCGTCGTGGCGCCACTCGCGAGCGCCCGGGCGATGCCGAAGTCCATCACCTTGACCTGGCCGTTCTGCGTGATCATCACGTTGCCGGGCTTGATGTCCCGGTGGATGATCCCGTGCCGGTGGCTGAACTCCAGAGCCGCGCAGATGTCCGCGATGATCTCGAGCGCGCGCCGCGGCTGGAGACGCTGCTCCTGGGCGAGAACCTCCTTGAGGGTCCGGCCGCTCACGAACTCCATCACGATGAACGGGAGTCGCTCGCCGGCGGCGGAGGTCTCCTCGCCCGTGTCGTAGACGGCGACGATCGCTGGGTGGTTCAGAGCCGCCGAGTTCTGTGCCTCACGCCGGAACCGCTCCTGGAACGTGGCATCCCGGGCCAGGTCGGTGCGCAGCATCTTGATCGCCACGTCACGGCCGAGGCGCAGGTCGCGTCCGCGGTGCACCTCTGCCATGCCGCCGTAGCCAAGCAGCTCGCCGACCTGATACCTGCCACCGAGCAGGCGGGCCTGCGCCGTCATAACGTCTGTTGTCCTTCGTTCAGTCGGATCCGGCCGAGCTGGGCATCGGCCTTCATAAGACGGTACGACGCCACCGACACTGGGTCAGCAACCACGCCCGAGCGGAGGATAGCCGCAGAGCTGCTGTGATAGCCCAGCGTGCTGCCTACGGCGCTGCTGCCGTTGCCATCTCGTAATAGGAAAGAGATGACCCCGGCGCAGAGGAGAACGAGCAGGGCGAGCACCACGGCCAGCACGACCAGGACCTGGCGCCCGAAGGTGTTCTCCGGCTTCGCGGCCGGAGAGGCGGGAGGTGGATAAGCGTTGGCCGGCGGCCCGGACTGCGGCCGGTACGGCGGCGGCATCGGCCCCTGGTGCATCTGGGGTGACGGTGACGTCGGCACCGAGGCCGCGCCACGAGCGCCGGAGACCGGCCGCGGCACCGAGGCGCGTGCGGCCGCACCGGACTGGGGACGGGACTGCGGCGGCCCCGGGTTCCGGGGCTGCGCGTACGGCGGCGCCGAGTTCGGCGGGGAGGAGATCGGCGGCTGCACCGTGCTGGTCAGCGACGCGGCGGCCTGCCGGGCCACCGACGCCATCGCGGCGGCGCTCGGCCAGCGACCGGACGGGTCCTTGTCCATGGCGCGGTCCACAATGGCGCGCACGGCGGGCGGGATGTCGCCGGGCAGCGGCCGGGGCGTCTCCCGGACGTGCTTCATGGCGATCTCGATCGGGGTCGCGCCGTCGAACGGCCGGTGCCCGGAGAGGCACTGGTACGCGACGACGCCGAGCGCGTAGACGTCGGAGGCCGGCGTGGCGACGTCGCCGGCGGCCTGCTCCGGCGAGATGTAGGACGCCGTGCCGAGCACCGCGCCCGCCACCGTCAGCTGCCCGACGAGGGCCGAGCGTGCGATGCCGAAGTCCGTCAGAACCAGGGTGCCGTTCGGCCGTACCAGAAGGTTGCCGGGTTTGACGTCGCGGTGGACGATGCCGTTCGCGTGCGCTGCCTGCAACGCGTCGGCGGCCTGCGCGACGAGCGCCATGGTCCGGGCCGGCGTCAACCGGCCCACCCGGCTCAGCGTCCGGGAGAGGGCGTCGCCCTCGACGTACTCCATGACGAGGAACGCGAGCTGCTGGTCGCTGCCGTAGTCGTAGACGTCGACGACGCCCGGGTGGTTGATCGTGGCCATGGTCCGCGCCTCACCGCGGAACCGCTCGGCGAAGCCCGGCTCGTCCAGCAGGGCGGGCAGCAGGATCTTGACCGCGACGGTCCGGCCCAGCACCTCGTCGGTGCCACGCCAGACGTCACCCATGCCACCGCCGGCGATCCGCTCCTCCAAGCGGTACCGCCCACCGAGCGTGACCCCCGGGCGGATCATCTCAGTCCCCTCCCCGGCCCGCCGTGGCCTTCATGATGAGCCCGGCGATCCGGGCAGCCTCGGCGCTGGCGTGTCCACCGGGCACGTTCTCCAGCATGACGCAGACCGCCGAGACCGCCTTACCACTCTTGTCGAAGGCGAAGCCGATGAACCACCCGTGCGGGTTGGCACCCTCCGCGTTCTGGGCCGTACCGGTCTTGCCGCCGACCGTGAAGCCGTCGATCTGGGCCCGGGTTCCGGTCCCCTTCTCGACGACGCTGACCATCATGTCGCGCAGATCGTCGGCGACGCCCGAGGAGATCGGCTCGCGCAGCTTCTCCGGTTCCGCCGTGTAGATCGTCCGGCGGTCCGGGCCGAGCAGTTTCTGCACCAGGTACGGCCGCATCTGCCGGCCGCCGTTCGCCACCGTGGCGGCCATCAGCGCGCCCTGCAGCGGGGTCATCCGGACGTCGCGCTGGCCGAGCGAGGACTGAGCCAGCGCCGCGGTGTCGGTGGTGCCGTCCGGGTTCGCGATGTCGCCGGTCTTGCTGGCCGCGACAGTGAGGCCGGTCTTGCTGTCCAGGTCGCCGACCTTGATGGTGTCGTCCTCGAAGCCGAACGCCTTCGCGGTGTCCTTCACCTTGTCGGCGCCGAGCTCCACGCCGAGCCGGGCGAAACCGGTGTTGCAGCTCTCGGTCAGCGCCTCCTTGAGGGTGACCTGCCCGGTGGGGCAGACCTCATCCTCGGAGTTGCGGATCGTGGCGCCGCCCTCGCGGTAGACGCTGCCCGCCTCGATCTCGGTGGAGGTCTTGTAGCCGTTCTGCAGCGCGGCCGCCGAGACGATCACCTTGAACACCGAGCCGGGCGGCAGGGTCGCGCCGACCGCGCGGTTGATCAGCGGCTCGTCCTCGTCCTTGACCAGCTCGTTGTACGCCTTGGCAGCAGCTTCCGTGTCATGGCTGACCAGCGGGTTAGGGTCGTAGCTCGGCATCGAGACCATCGCCTGGATCGCGCCGGTGCTGGGGTCGATCGCGACCGCCGCGCCCTTTGTCACGCCGCGCTGGTTGTCGGTCATCTGCTTCCAGGCGACCTCTTGCGCCTTCGTGTTCAGCGACAGCACCACGTTGCCGCCACCGGGGTTGTCCCCGGTGAACATGCTGCTGAGCCGGTCCGCGAAGAGCTTGTCGCTGGCGCCGGAGAGGAAGTCGTTCTCGCTCGCCTCGATGCCGGTCGCACCGATGATCACGGGCTTGTAGCCGATCACCGGCGCGTAGATCTTCCCCTCGGGGTACGTGCGCAGGTACTTCAGCTCGTCGTCGGTCGACTTGTTCTGCGCGAGCGCCTGGCCGCCGGCCTCGATCACGCCACGCGGCGTCTCGTACTCGGCGACGGTGACCCGCCTGTTGAACTCGTGGGTGCGGTACTCGTCGGCCTTGTAGAACTGAACCCAGTTGAGGTTCGCAAAGAGCAGGCCGAACAGAACCAGGATGACCACGCCGGAGCGGCGCAGGGGTGCGTTCACGGCTTGATCACCTCCGTCATGGCGCCGTGGAGCTGGGTGGGTGCTTTCTTCGGTCCGGGCCGTTCCGGCCCGGCCCCGGTGGCCGGCTGGCGGGCCGCGTCCGAGATCCGCAAGAGCATCGCGATCAACAACCAGTTCGCCATCAGCGACGAGCCACCGGCGGAGAGGAACGGCGTGGTCTGACCGGTCAGCGGGATCAGGCCGGTGATGCCACCGAGGATCACGAAGACCTGCAGGCCGAGCGTGAAGGCCAGGCCACCGGCGACCAGCTTGCCGAAGGAGTCGCGCACCGCCAGGGCGGCCCGCAGGCCACGCTCGACGATCAGCAGGTAGAGCACCAGCAGCGCGGCGAGGCCGAACAGCCCGATCTCCTCACCGAGGCCGGCGAAGATGAAGTCGGTGCGCACCTCGGGCACCAGGCCGGGTGAGCCGGCGCCCGGCCCGCTGCCGAACAGGCCGCCGGTGCCGAGGCCGAGCAGGCCCTGCACCAGCTGGTAACTGCTGCCGCTCTCCCGCTCGTAGTTCGCCAGCGTGAACGGGTCCAGCCAGACCTCGGCCCGGTCGTAGAAGTTCGCGAACGGACCGCCGACCGACGCGCCCAGAAGGTACGCCACATAGACGCCGCCGAAGAACAGCAGCAAACCGATGATCAGCCAGCTGGCCCGCTCGGTGGCGACGTAGAGCGTGACGACGAAGAGCCCGAAGTACAGCAGCGCCGTGCCGAGGTCCTTCTCGAAGACCAGGACCAGGAGGCTCAGCAGCCAGACCGTGACGACCGGGCCGAGGTCGCGACCACGCGGGAAGTCGATGCCGAGGAAGCGCCGGCTGGCCAGCGAGAGCACTTCTCGTTTGCGAACCAGGTAGTACGCGAAGAACGAGACGAGGGCGAGTTTCGCGAACTCACCGGGCTGGATCGAGAACGACCCGAACCGGATCCACAGCCGCGCGCCGTTGACCTCGGAGATGCTGGGCGGCAGCACCGCCGGGAGCATCACGAGCACGATGCCGACCAGGCCCAGCGTGTACGCGTACCGGGAAACGATCTTGTGATCCCGGATCACCAGGAGCAGCACCGCCGCCAGGATCAGCGACGCGAGGGTCCAGGCCAGCTGGCGTCCGCCGGTGCCGGCGAAGATCCCCGGCTCAGGCTGTTTCTGCGCGATCGCGCGAGCCAGGTCGAGTCGGCGGAGGAAGGCCACGCCGATGCCGTTGATCAACGCGACGGCCGGCAGCAGCACCGGGTCGGCGAACGGCGCGGTGTAGCGAACCACCACGTGCAGCCCGACGAACAGGATGCCGACCAGCGCCGCCGGGATCCAGGACGTCATCCGGATCTCGTCGAACTGGTTGGCCTCCACTGTCGCGCCGAAGACGGCGACGATCGCCATGGCGAACACCAGGAGGCCGAGCTCGGCGTTGCGGCGTGTCTTCCATCCCGTCGGGATACGCGACATCTCGCCCGTGGAGGCGGGCGGCGGAGCCGGTACGGCGGGCGCGGTCAAAGATGAATCCCCAGACGTGTAGGCCGTGCTCAGTTGACGGTCCGGCAGCCGACCTGGTCGGCGGCGGCCGGGGTGCTTGCGGACGGTTGAGTGGCGGCGGCGGCCGGAGCCGTGACAGTGACACTCGCGGCGGCACTCGCGCCGGCACTCGCGGCGGCCGGAGCCGTGGCAGTGGTCGACGGCTTGGCGCTGCCCCCGACCGCGGGAGCAACCGAGCTCGTGGTGGCCGGCGCCGTGCTGGCGACGGCGCAGACCGGCTTCAGGTTCGAGTTGGTGGGATCGTCGGTGGTCAGCGAGGTGAGCGTGTTGCGGGCCTCGGTCTGGTTGCCCGCGTGGATGCCCTCCCTGACCCGCTCCTGGGCGACCGGGGTGAGGTCGTCGAGGCGAACCGCGCTGGTCTCGCTCACGGTGGACAGGTCAACGCCCGCGATCTGGCCGGGCACACCCTGGAAGATCGCCAGCTGGCCGGCCTCGGTCGCGCCGACGTAGTACTGCCCCTGGGTGTACTGCCAGCCGGCCCAGAGACCGCCGCCCAGCACACCGAGCAGCAGCAGGACCATCAGCGTGGTCCGCACCGGGTGGCCGGCCGGCTCGGGCTCGTACCCACTGCTCGTGGTCGGCTCGGGCTGGGCCGGGCGCGGCGGTTTGAGCGCCGCGGCACGGGCCGCCGAGGTCGAGCTGTCCGCGACCGTGGTGTTGCCCCGGTCGATCGACGCGGCGCCACCGACGATCGGGGCCTGCTCCATGATGTCGGCGTCGGTCGCGTCCGCGATCACCACGGTGATGTTGTCCGGACCGCCGCCGCGCAGGGCCAGCTGCACCAGCCGCTCGACACAGGCTTTCGGGTCGGCGAGCTCGCGCATGGTCTGACCGATGGTCTCGGCACTGACCACGCCGGAGAGGCCGTCGCTGCAGATCAGGTACCGGTCGCCCTTGAGCACCTGGCGCACCGAGTACTCGGGGTCGATGTCACGGCCGTCCAGCGCCCTGGTGAGCAGGGAGCGCTGCGGGTGGCTGCTCGCCTCCTCGGGACTGACCCGGCCCTCGTCGACGAGCATCTGGACGTACGTGTCGTCCTTGGTGATCTGCGAGAACTCGTTGTTCCGCAGGAGGTAGGCCCGGGAGTCACCGATGTGCACCATGCCGAACTTGCTGCCCGAGAAGAGGACAGCGGTCAGCGTGGTGCCCATGCCCTCGAGCTGAGGGTTGGCGTCCACGGTGTCGCGCAACTGCTGGTTGGCAGTGCCGACGGCGTGCCGCAGCGCGTCGACCATGGCGTCCCCGGGGACGTCGTCGTCGAGAGGCGCCATCGCGGCGATGACGATGTTGGACGCCACGTCACCGGCGGCCATGCCGCCCATGCCGTCGGCGACAGCAAGAAGCCGCGGCCCGGCGTAGACGGAGTCCTGGTTGAGGTCTCGGATCAGACCGCGGTCGCTCTGAGCGGCATAGCGCAGGGTCAGGGTCATGGCCGTAACTCGAGAGAAGTGCGCCCGATCCGGATCGGTACGCCAAGGGGGACTGGAGTGGGCCCGGAGACCTTACCGCGATCTAGGTAGGTGCCGTTGGTCGAGCCGAGGTCTTCGACGAACCACTGGCCATCGCGGGGGACCAACCGGGCGTGTCGCGCGGAGGCGAAGTCGTCGGTGATGACGAGCGTCGAATCCTCAGCACGTCCGATCGTGATCGGCGCTTCACCGAGTGTGATCCTCGTGCCGGCCAGCTGGCCGGCGGTCACGACGAGTTGCCGTGCCGCCTTACCGCGTTTCACCTTTGCCGGCCGGCCCGGGAGCACCGCGCCACCCACCCCCCGAGGGCTGGCGACGATGCTCTTGGACCGGGCACCGGAGAAGAGGTCCCGCCGGATCACCCCGACCACTGTGAACACGAAGATCCACAAGAGGACGAGGAAGCCGAACCGGGCGACGGTAAGTACGAATTCGGGCAAGGTGACTAGCCGTCCACTCGGAAGGTGAGCGTGGTCGTCCCGAGCTGGATCATGTCGCCCGGGTTCAGCGCGACGGCCGAGACACGCTGGCCGTTCACCATCGTGCCGTTCGTCGAACCGAGGTCGGTGAGCACGACCTGGTTGCCGTCGTAGTCGAGGCGGGCGTGCCGCCGCGAGATGCCGACGTCCGGCAGGCGCAGGTTCGCCTGGTCGCCACGACCGATCACGGTCGAGCCCATCTGCAGCGGGTAGGTGCGGCCGTCACCGGACACCAGACCGACGCTGCGCGGGCCGCCGTGGCCGCCGTGCGGCGGGTAGCCACCCTGCTGGTCGTAGGGCGAGTACTGCGGGCCGGCGTCGTACGCGGGCTGCTGCACCGGCGCGACCTCACCGCCGGTGTACACCTCCGCGGTGACACGGAACATACCCGTGTCCAGTCCGTCGCCCCGCTCGATCTCCACGATCACGTCGCCGTACACCGTCCAGGCCTGCTCACCGATGAACTCGGCCTGGGACTGCGCCAGCTCCTGCGCCAGAGCCGCGGCGTACGGCGCCAGCCGGCTGTGGTCGTAGGGCGACAGATCGATCACATAGCGATTAGGCACGAGGGTGCGGCCACCGGCGAGGATGGCCTTGTGTGCCTCGGCCTCCCGCTGCATGGCATTCAGGATCTCCACAGGGTGCACGACACCCTTGAACACCTTCGCGAAGGCCCCCTCGACAAGGCCTTCCAATCGCTTCTCAAAGCGCTGCAGCACGCTCACCGGCTCCTCCTCGGGTTCCGAGGACATGATGGTATCCGGCGGCCGCTTGCGCATCCGTAGCCCAAGAGCAGCCGGCACTTCTGACCCTCGTATGACGCCCCTCGACGTCGTGCTAATGTTTCCTGCGTCGCGGGGCGATATCAACTCGCTTGGTGACGTGCGACAGCGTAGTCTGTCGCAGCCAGTAACAAGAAGCAGGCCCAACCCGCCGGCTTCAGGCCAACGAGGTCATGTATATGATCTTGGCGGCAAGTCACATGGGGATGTGGCGGAATGGCAGACGCGCACGGTTCAGGTCCGTGTGTCCGAAAGGACGTGGGGGTTCAACTCCCCCCATCCCCACGAGTTGCAGGGGCCGTGTGTAGGCGGAAAGCGCCTACCGCGGCCCCTCGTCATTCCATCGGGGGGGGCCGAGCCCCCCCGAACCCCCCACGGTGCGTTTTCCTTGCGGTGGGTGGGTGGCTGGGCATCTTTTCCTCCGGTACGGGGTTATGCCTCTTGACCCTTAAGGGTGGGTCGGGGGTGGGCGTTATGCTCGCCGCCACTGTTGGGGTTTTAGGTCTGGGGTGGGGTCGTGAGTGTCACCGGGACTGTTCGGGGCAAGCGCAATGTGCTGGGCGTGCTTGTCGATGTGACCGATTACGCGACTGCCACTGAGCAGATTGTGGCGGCGGCCCGGGAGCACCGGGGGTTCGCGGTCACCGCTCTTGCCGTGCACGGGGTGATGACCGGGGTCGAGGATCCGGCGCATAATGCGCGGCTCAACTCCTTTGATCTTGTTACGCCGGACGGGCAGCCGGTTCGGTGGGCGCTGAACACGCTGCACGGCGCCGGGCTCACCGATCGGGTCTACGGACCCACCCTCACCCTCAAGGTGGTCGAGCGGGCCGCGGCCGAGGGCCTTCCGATTTATCTGTACGGGTCGACGCAGCCCACGCTCGACCGGCTCGTCCCCGCCCTGCTGGCGATGTTCCCGGCTCTGAAGATCGCCGGCGTCGAGGCCTCCAAGTTCCGGACGGCGCAGCCGGGTGAAGAGGTGCAGATCGCCGAGCGGATCAAGGCGTCCGGCGCGCGGATCACCCTGGTCGGGCTCGGCTGCCCGCGGCAGGAGGTCTTCACGTACGCGATGCGGCCGCTGCTCGACATGCCGCTGCTCGCCGTCGGCGCCGCCTTCGACTACCACGCCGGCCTGCTGAAGAACCCGCCCGCATGGATGCAGAAGTACGCCCTCGAGTGGCTGTGGCGCCTCGGCCTCGAGCCCAAGCGGCTGTGGAAGCGCTACATCATCCTGAACCCGAAATACCTGAGCCGGCTCGCCGCGCAGAAGCTCGGCCTCTGGAAGGCCACGCCGCCTGCGCCGGCCACCGAGCCGGTCCACGGGTTCGCCGTCTGATCATCGCGGGTCCGGCACCCGACACTGGGATGCGGATCACTCGAAGATTGATGGGATAGGTCCACATTGCCCACCGGGCCATGGACGATGCGTGTCCGGCCCGGTGCGCAGCGTAGTACCAGCGTCCCCTACGGGTGTGCGTTCCGGGCATATCCCGGTTTCGGCACGCCGTGAATCGGTGAACGCTATCGATGTGGACACCGTTGTGGACATCATCCTGATCGGCACCCTCGCCGCCGTCTGGCTCGCCGCCGGACTGCTGGTCGACGGGCTGCCCACCGCCGGCACGGCCAGCGAACTGCGCCGCCGCGCCGTACTACTCACCGCACTGGTCGGCATCGGCTCCGCGGCGTTCGTCGCGGTTCCCGTCATCACCGGACTGGTACCGGGCATCTCCTCGGCGCCGACTGCCGCGCTGCTTCCCGCCGTACCCGCTCTGATCGTTCTGACCGCGACACTGCGCCGCCTCGCCTGGGTGCGGCGCGGAGCCGGCGCTTTCGCGACCGCGCCGCTGGCGCCGGTGCCTCCGGCCCTCCGGGCCGCCGCCGCACATCCGCTGGTCGCCGCGCCGCTGCAGATCACCGGCGTGGCCGCTCTGGTCGGCATTCCGATCGCCGCGCGACTCGTCGAGGTGCCTGCGGGGGGCGCCTCGGCCGCCGCCGGCATGGCCATCACCGTTGTCGCGGTCGCCGTCGTGGCGATCGGGATCCGGGCCGGGCTCCGGCACAGCCGCTTCGCGCCGCTGGTGATGGCGCCGCTGGGCCGCCGTGAGCTGAACCGCCCCGGTGCGGTCCGGAATCACGTCCCGGCCGGCGCCCGCTGAGTTTCCACCGGCTGGCCGTCAGTGCTCGCACTGCGAGCCAGCCGGGCTCCTTACTGCCGCTTCGCCTCCTGCACGTAAAGCAGCTCCAAGATGGACCGGGCCGCTTCGAACCAGCGGTCCAGCCAGTCGGAGGGCGGCAGCGAGCCGCGCGTCGGCAGTTCGTGGAGCAGCCCGCGCAGCAGCGGGTGATCAGCCATCGACTGGCTGGACGAATCCGCCCAGGTGCTCGCGGAGAAGACCGGCTCGGTCAGACCCTGCAGGTCCAGGGAGGGAAGCTTGGCCGCGCGATCCAGCGCGCTGGTCGGCTCGATGCTGTGCGAGCGGCCGGGCGAGCGGGTCGGCAAGCCCGAGCTGGTACGGGACAACAGTTCCCCGTCGGCATCGCCGGTCAGCGCGTCCCGCCGGTTCTGCCGGTACGCGCTCACACCACCGCTGAACCGGTCCTGCGCTGTCGACGAACCGCTGCTGAGGTTCTCGGAGCCAATAGTCATCTCTCTGCCTTGCCTCGTTCGGTGAAATCGCCGGTGAGCGCGGTCCGGCCCGCGCTTAAGGCAATCAACGAGGCGACTCCCGCCGGGCGACGGGAAAATCGGGCAAATGACTACGGCCGGCTCGCTTGAGCCGGCCGTGGTCAACGGTCAGAGATCGAACTCGCCGTCCTTGGCTCCGCCGACGAACGCGTCCCATTCGGCAGTGGTGAAGATCAGTGCGGCGGCCGCCGGGTTCTGGGAGTCGCGCACCGCGATCGCCTCGCCGACGAACGCCACCTCGACGCAGTTGTCACAGTCCGAGCCACTCCGGGTGCTCTTGAACCACTCGGCGCGGCTCAGGTCGACCCGCAGGCCCTTCGTCTCGAATTCCACAGTGTCTCCTCCGCGGCATCTCGATCATCTCGGGTGGGCGGACCACGGGCTCCTCGGTTGCTCGCCTTGCCGCCATCGAGCACTGCCCAGAGATCGATTGGATCGTCCTGAATCAGTAACGACCGCTTTCCGGTACGGACGCGGACTCCGTGGGCGATTGCCGATCACTTCATCCCATCGGGCAGGACAAATGGGACGAATAGCGCCCGACAGGCCCACCGCCGAGCCTCCGGATAGACGTTTACGCTGCTCACAGCGACTCACGGGGCCATTGTCGGCATCGGTGGCTATTGTCCGGGATAGTGGTTCTCGCATTGGCTGTCGCAGCTTTCCTCGTCATCGCGATCTCGCCACCCGGACGGGGATCGGTGAGCCGGCCCCATGATCACAGAGGATCACGGAAGGCTGACATGCAACTTGCATCGACGGAACCGGTGGTGCAATCTTTCCGTATGGCTTGCATCACTTAACGTTCTTGAGTGAAGCGCCCAAGTCTGGCATTACACACCAAAATGACGTCCGAAACGGGGCGCCGAGCCACTGGCAGTCCTACGTGGACTCCCTACCTTGATGTGGGTGGCGCGATCGGCGATGGTGACGTTCCGCAACACTCTTCGATGGTTGGCACAGTCGAAGGGTTGCAAAGGTGCATCAACGGGGCACACTGGTGCATCTGTCACAAGAGTCCACCACACACGAGTCTCAGGGCAGGAGATGACGTGGTTCTTCCTCGGTCCGGTGATGTCATCCACGTGACAAAGGCGGCGAGCGTCCAATTCGCATCACCGATGCTGTTCCGGGTCATCCGGGTGCACGACTGGCCGACGTACGAGGGCTGGGTTTGGCTCGATGGCTACGAGCTCAACTCGGCCGGTGACGCGGTCGAACGCCGCTCCATCTTCGTGCAGGTCGCCGGTCTGCGGCCGGTCGGAAAGGCGCCGGATCCACGGGCACGCAACGCCCGTCAGCCCGCCGCCCGCCCGGGCGTGACGCCGGCCCGGACGCTGCGCACCAACCGCTGACCCGCTGGTTCAGTCCCCGCCGACCTCGCCGGCATCCCCGGCCGGCGTGGTGGTCGCGGTGGCTGCCGGGCTGGTCGCGGGCGCGGCAGCGACGACCAGGGTGATACGCGTGTCGGAGGGCACGAGGCTGCCCTCCGGCGGATCGCTGTTGATCACCGTGCCCGGCTCCGCGTCGCTCTCCCGCTGGATGACCCGGAACGTCAGCCCGGTGCGCTGCAGTGCGGCCTGCGCGTCCGCCAGCGGCATACCCCGCAGCGCCGGCACCGTGACCTCGGCATTCGCCGGATCGGTGGTCGGCTCGGTGGTGGTCAGCGGCGGTGATGTCGTCGCGGCGGTCGTGGTGGTGGCGGACGTGGCCGGCGCCGATCGGGCAGCCGTCGTCGACACCGTGGCCGGGGTCGTCGCGGGCGTCTCGGTCTCCCCGCCCGAGCTCCGCACGATCATCGCGATGCCGAAGCCGAGAAGCCCGAGCAGCACCAGCGCGGCGCTGCCTACCGCGATCGGCGCCCACCAGCGGCCCCGCGGCTCGCGGGGAGCGGGGTCCGCCCAGTCGCTCTCGTAGAACTCGGTGCCCGGTCGTGGCGGCCGCACCTCGGCGCGGCCGGTCCAGATCGCGTTGTCCCGGTCATCCGATCGGGGGTCACCGGACGGCTGAATTCGCGTGGCGTCGGCCGGCGTTTCGATCCTCGTCTCGTCCGTGGCTTCGTCGGCGGGCGGGTTCACGGCCTGCATCGGCCTGGTCTCGTCGGGCGCGTTCACGGCCTCCATCGGCCGCGTCTCGTCCGGCGGGCTTGCGGACTCCGTCGGGCGGGTCTCGTCCCGCTCCGGGGGGCGCTCGTCGGCCATCGCCGGTTCCCTTCGGTCCGCACGTCCGTGCTCGTCGCAGCGTCAAGGTATCGAATCTTGGGTCTACACGCAGTTTTCCGGCGGAATGCAACCTTGCCAGGCGTTTCACAGACATCGGTGGGTACCAGTACAGTGCGCGGCATGGCCGAGAAGGGCTGGACATCACAGGCCGCCACGGCGGCCGGAATCGCGGCCGGCGCGGGTGCCGCGCAACTGGGCCTCGGCTACGGCCTGGGCGTGCTCGTGTGGCCGGTCACCGCCACCGAATCGGACAGTGTCTGGCTGGGCAGCCTCGGCTGGGCCACCTGGATCACCGCGAGCGCGACAGTCCTCGGCGCGGTCATCGCCGGCCGGCTCCGCCCCGATCGGACCGGCCGCTGGCGCGGCCTCTGGCGTTTCGCCCTCGCCGCATCCTCCGCCGCCGGCGCCCTCGTCGCGGTCGCGCTCGTCGCGCTTCCGGCTCGATCAGCGGTACGGTCCGATGCAGTGTCCCCACAGCTCATGGCGGGTGGATACGCCCTGGCCGGCCTTATCGCCGGCCTGATCGTCGCGTTCTGGGCCGTCTCGTCGGTCCCGGTCGCCGCCAACCTGATCGGCACCGCGCTGTGGCTGTGGACACTGGCGGTTGCCGGCGTGGTCACCGAGTTGCTGACCGGCCGCGACATCGCCACCTATTTGACCAGCTGGCAGTTCGTCGAATCGGTGAGCCCGATCCGGTACGGCGGCATCTACTGGCCGAGCGCCCTGCTCACCCTGACCGCAGCGTTCATCATCGGCCTGATCGCCGCCTGGCCCGCCGCCCGCCGCGGCGAGACCGGGTTGGGCACCGCGATCTCGGGCGCGGTCGGCCCGCTGCTGGTCGCCTTCTCGTTCCTGGTCCTGGCACCCCAGCTGACCACGGCCACCGGACCGTTGCAGTCGGCGTATCTGATCGCGCCCTACGCCGTCCTGGCCGGCTTGGCGGGTTCCGCGCTGACCGCGGCGATCGGCCAGTCCCGCCAGTCCCGGCGGGCCCGCCCCGACCTGTACCCGGTCACCGTCCCGCCCACCGGGGAGGACGACGCCGAGGAGCACTACGCGGCCCATCCCGCCAGCACCGCCGGCGACGAACCGGCTCCCGAGGCGAACACCGGAAGCTCACGCCGGCCCGCACCGACTCCCCGGCAGCCGCCGCAGGCGGGACCCAAGCCCGTGACCGCGCCACCGCAGGCGGGGCCCAAGCCCGTGACCGCGCCACCGCCGACGCCGACCCCGATCGGTCCGCCGCCGTCGGCGCCTGCGGGTTCACCCACCCGTCCGGTGGCCGCCACACCGTCAGCTCCGCGAACTCCCACCAGCGCCACCACTTCGCCGAAGGCGACCGGCCGCGCCACTCCCACGCCGACAGAGGGACCGGCCACAAAGGACAACCCACCCACTCGCGACAAATCGGCCACGCAGGGCGGCCCGGCGGCGCAGGGCGGCCCGGCGGCGCAGGGTGGCCCGGCGGCGCAGGGTGGCCCGGCGGCGCAGGGTGGCCCGGCTGCCTACGCCGACCCGGAGATCGCGGCGGCCGCCCGCCCGAGCCGCAACCCGGCAAAGCGAAGCACCGGCCGCAAGGGCGACAACGGAAAGCCCGAGGGAAGCGCCCCCCGCTCCACGATCACCCCGCCCCCGGCAAACCCCGAGGTCGCCCGAATCAATCCTTCCCCCGAGGACAAAACGCCCGGAAAGTAACGCGCACCGCGCTCCACCAGCCGCACGGACACCCTGTTCGTCGTCCACCGCGAGAAGGCGTCACCGCGTCACCGCCAGGTGTGGACCGGTTCGTTGTGGCGCTGCAGCTCTACGTACCGCTGGGTCATCTCTCGCACCGCGGCTTCTCGGCCCAAACCCCGCTGCTCGGCCGCGCACACCGCCTCGACCTGCCACCTCGACCCGTTGCGGCGGGTGCGGCACCTCTCCTCGATCACGCCGAGCAGGCGATCCCTCGTCGTGGGCTCCACTCCGAAGCGGTCCAGGCCGGCATGCGCGAGTTCCAGCAACTCGCCCAGCACCAGGTCGACGACCGGGACCTCACCACGCCCGGGCCAGCGGATCACCGCCTCGATGCCGTGCCGGGCGCCGATCTGGAAGTTCGCCGCGGCGTCGGCGAACGCCAGCCGCTCCCAGACCGGCGACTCCGCGGCGGCCATCTCCCGGACCAGCCCGAAGTAGAGCGCCGCGTTGGCGAGCAGGTCGACGACGGTCGGGCCGGACGGCAGCACCCGGTTCTCCACGCGGAGGTGCGGCCGCCCGTCCGCCACGTCGTAGACCGGTCGATTCCAGCGGTACACGGTTCCGTTGTGCAGACGCAGTTCGTACAGGCCGGGGACGGTGCCGGTGTCCAGGGCCCGGACCGGGTCCTCGGCGTGGAGCTCCGGGAGCAGCGGCGGGAAGAACTGGACGTTCTCCTCGTACAGGTCGAGGGCCGAGTCGATCCAGCGTTCACCGAACCACACGCGGGGGCGTACCCCCTGCGCCTTGTATTCGTCGGGGCGGGAGTCGGTGGCCTGTTCGAAGAAGGCGATCCTGGTCTCCGCCCAGAGTCTCCGCCCGTACAGATAGGGGGAATTTGCTCCTAATGCGACCTGGATCGCGGCAATCGCCTGGCTGGCGTTCCACGATCGCGCGAAGGTCTCCGGCGTGACCTGGAGGTGGAACTGGACGCTGGTGCAGGCGGATTCGGGAGCGATCGATTCGCTGGTGGTGCGCAGCCGTTCGGCGCCCTCGATGTCGATCCGGAACTCGTCGCCACGGGACGCGACAAGTTCCCTGTTCAGGGCGGTGAAGCGCGCGCCGACGGAGAGGTTCTCCGGCACCAGGTGGGACTGCGTGAGGGTGGGGAGCATGCCGATCAGTGCGAGACGGCTCTCGTTCTTGCGAGCGCACTCGGCGGCGACCCGCAAACCATCCAAAATTTCGCTTTCGTACGCATCGAGGCCGTCCCCCGCGATAGGCCGGGGTGGCACGTTGAGCTCGAGGTTGAACTTGCCGAGCTCCGGCTGGAACCGCGGGTCGCCTAAATCCGCCAGTATCTGGAAGTTCCGCATACTGGGCCCGGCATCCCCATCGACCAGATTGATCTCGATTTCCAAGCCAGTCATCGGAGCCGAGTCGCCGAACGCTGCCGTATCAAGCATCCGGCCCAGCGCGTCGAGACAACCGCGCAGCTTGCGGCGGAACGCGACCCGGTCCTGCACGGAGAAGACGGCGTTCACCACATCCTTGCCCATGTGCCCTCCCGGGGTTGGCCGGCGGACGAAACGGACGTCGATCACCGCTCTGTGAACGAACACTCGCGTTCGGTACACACTGCCACCCTCGACCGGCGACCGCCACACACGACAACGCGCCGCCCGGATGCCGGACGGCGCGTTGACGAAGCGGCGCGAGAGGCGCGAGAGGCCGGATCAGGCCTGCAGGATCGCTTCGCCCTCGATCTCGATCTTGATCTTCTTGCCGATCATCACGCCACCGGTCTCCAGGGCCATGTTGTAGGTCAGGCCCCAGTCCTCCCGGTCGATCTCGGTGTGCGCGCTGAAGCCGAAGAGGTGCTGCCCGTAGGGGCTGGTGGTGGCGCCCTCGAACTCGACGACCAGCTCGACGGGGCGGGTGACGTCCTTGATGGTGAGCTCACCGTCGAGGACGAACTCGGCGCCCGCGCGGGACTTGATCCCGGTGCTGCGGAACTCCATCGTCGGGTACTTCTCGGCCTCGAAGAAGTCACCGGTACGCAGGTGGTTGTCCCGGTCGACCTGGCCGGTCTCCACGCTGGCGGTCTTGATCGACGCGGTCACCGAGGAGTCGAGCGGGTTCTCGCCGATGGTGATGGTGGCGCTGGCCTCGGCGAACTGGCCGCGGACCTTGCTCACCATGAGGTGCTTGACAACGAATCCGACACGCTTGTGAGCGGCGTCCAGCTCGTAGGTGCCGGCGGCCGGGATCTGCAGACCCTCGAACTCACGAGTGCTGACGGTCATGACTGTTCCTTCTTTCGAAACCTGAGCGGGATGCCGGTGCGGCAGTGCTTGTCTGACGGAGCAACTATATGCGCTGCAATATTCCCCCTGTCAAGTGCCTGCTACTGTTGATCGTGTGAACACCGACCTGAACGACCCACGTCTCACCGCGATCGGCCTGCTCGCCGAGGCGTACACGGGCCTGATGAACCGCCTGGCCAGTCAGTTCGACGAGCACCGGGTGTCCCCGGTCGAGTTCGAGGTGCTGATGCGCCTCGCCCGCTCGCCCGGAAACCAGCTGCGGATGACCGATCTCGCAGGTCAGACGACGCTCTCCACGAGCGGCGTGACACGTGTCGTCGACCGGATGGAACGCGGCGGCCTGGTCCGGCGGGAGGCATGCGCGACGGACCGGCGCAGCTCGTACGCGGTGATCACCGAGGCCGGCCGGCAGCGGCTCGACGAGGTGCTGCCGGGGCATCTCGAGCTCGTCCAGCAGTGGTACGTCGGCTTGCTCTCCCCGGAGCAGCTCGACCAGACGCTCGGCTCACTGCGCACGATCCGCGATGCGGTAAACCCGTGCGCAGTGGCCGGCAGTGAGGAGGCGGCGGCCTGACCTACAAAACCGACACGGGACTCAGAGTCCGAGACCGCGGGCGATCAGCATCCGCTGCACCTCGGAGGTGCCTTCGCCGATTTCGAGGATCTTGGCGTCCCGGTAGAAGCGGCCGACCGGGGACTCGTTCATGAAGCCGTACCCGCCGTGGACCTGGGTGGCGTACCGGCTGTTCTCCATGGCGGCGTTGCTGGCGTTCAGTTTGGCGATCGCCGCGTACCGCTTGAAGTCCTCGCCGGCCAGCATCCGGGAGGCCGCGTCGTAGTAGCCGAGCCGGGCCATGTGCGCCCGCAGGTCCATGTCCGCGATCAGGAACGACACGGCCTGGTTGTCGCCGATCGGCCGGCCGAACGCGGTGCGCTGCTTCGCGTACGACACCGACTCGTCCACGCACCCCTGCGCCAGCCCCACCGCGAGAGCGGCGATCGCGATCCGGCCCTCGTCGAGGATGCGCAGGAACTGGGCCAGGCCGCGGCCGCGCTCGCCGAGCAGGTTCGCCGCCGGCACACGGACGTCGTCGAAGGACAGCTCATGGGTGTCCGACGCGCACCAGCCGACCTTGGAGTACTGCGGCGCCACGGTGAAGCCCGGAGTGCCGGAGGGCACGATGATCGTGGAGAGCTCCTTCGAACCGTCCGGATTCGTCCCGGTCACCGCCATCACGGTGACCAGGCAGGTGATGTCGGTGCCGGAGTTCGTGATGAACGCCTTCGTCCCGTTGATCACCCACTCGCCGGCCGTCTCGTCGAGCACCGCACGCGTCGTGGTCCCGGCCGCGTCCGAACCCGTACCGGGCTCGGTCAGCCCGAAGGCCGCGAGCGCCTCGCCGCTGGTCAGCCGGGGCAGCCAGCGCTCCTTCTGCGCGTCCGTCCCGTACCGGTAGATCGGCATGGCGCCGAGCGAGACACCCGCCTCGAGCGTGACAGCGACCGAACTGTCCACTCTGGCCAGTTCCTCGAGCGCGATGCAGAGCGCGAAGTAGTCGCCGCCCATCCCGCCGAACTTCTCGTCGAAGGGCAGGCCGAAAAGGCCCATCTTGCCCATCTGCCGGACGATCTCGTACGGAAACTTCTCGTTCTCGTAGTGCCCGGCGATCACCGGGGCCACCTGCTCCCGGGCGAACTCGCGCACGCTGGCGCGCAGTTCCTCGTACTCGTCGC
This sequence comes from Actinoplanes sp. NPDC023936, assembly GCF_040639325.1. Taxonomy (NCBI): domain Bacteria; kingdom Bacillati; phylum Actinomycetota; class Actinomycetes; order Micromonosporales; family Micromonosporaceae; genus Actinoplanes; species Actinoplanes sp. NPDC023936. The sequence continues at coordinate 89,763 of NZ_JBEZZR010000002.1, forward strand.
CGAGACGGAAGTCGACCATGACTGCCCTTTCCAAGGATCTACACAGGAGTGACGCCGTGGCGGCGCCGGGAGAACGCGCGGTCCCTGCCTCGCGCGGCGGCGAAGCGCCGGACCAGCTCGGCACGCAGATCGGCCGGCTCGACGACGGTGTCCACGACGAGCTCGCTGGCCAGGCGCATGATGTCGATGTCGCGCTCGTACTCGGCGCGGCGCTCCGCGACGAAAGCGGCTCGCTCGTCCGGGTCCTCGATCGCGGCGATCTTGTTGGCGTAGACCGCGTTCACGGCGGCCTCGGCGCCCATCACCGCGATCTTCGCGGTGGGCAGCGCGATGGTGGCGTCCGGGTCGAAGCCCGGCCCGGCCATCGCGTAGAGGCCGGCGCCGTACGCCTTGCGGACCACCACACAGATCTTCGGGACCGTGGCCTCGGAGATCGCCGTGATCATCTTGGCGCCGTGCCGGATGATGCCCTGCTTCTCGACCGCTGTGCCGACCATGAAGCCGGGCACGTCGGTGAGGAAGAGCAGCGGCACGTTGAACGCGTCGCAGAGCTGCACGAACCGGGTGGCCTTGTCCGCCGAGTCGACGAAGAGCACGCCGCCCTTGAACATCGAGTTGTTGCCGACCACACCGACCACCTCGCCGTTCAGGCGGGCGAACCCGATGGTCAGCTCACGCGCCCAGAGGGCTTGGATCTCGAAGAACGAGTCCTTGTCGACCAGCCCTTTCACGTACCTCCGCATGTCGAAGGCCTGGCGCTCGCTGGCCGGAACCAGACCGGCGAGATCGACCCCGGAGGAATCGGCGGCCTCGGCCGCCGGAGGCTGCTGCGTCCAGTTGGACGGAAGGTACGACAGGTAGGTCCGCACCACGTCGAGCGCCTCACGCTCGGTCTTGCAGAGGAAGTGACCGACGCCGGACTCGGCGCAGTGCACCCGGGCGCCGCCCATCGCCTCGAGAGTCGTCTTCTCCCCGGTGACCATCTCGACCATCCGGTCGGACCCGAGGTACATGCTCGCGTTGCCCTCGACCATGGCGACCACGTCGCAGAAGGCCGGAATGTAGGCCCCGCCGGCCGCGGACGGCCCGAACAGCGCGCAGACCTGCGGAATCGCGCCGGAGGCCCGGACCTGGCTGTGGAAGATCTTGCCGGCGCCGCGGCGGCCGGGGAAGAGGTCGACCTGGTCGGTGATCCGGGCGCCGGCCGAGTCGACCAGGTAGATCATCGGCACGCTGTCGCGGTACGCCCGCTCGATGATGCGGATGATCTTCTCGACGGTACGGGCGCCCCAGGAACCGGCTTTCACCGTGGAATCGTTGGCCATGAGGCAGACGTCGCGGCCGTCGACCCGCGCGAATCCGGTGATCACGCCGTCGGCGGGCAGGCCGTCCGCGAGACTGTTGGCGTAAAGACCGTCCTCGACGAAGCTGCCCTCGTCGACCAGCAGGCTGATCCGCTCACGGGCGAAGAGCTTGCCCTTGGCGGCGTTGGCGGCGTGGTATTTCTCGGCGCCGCCGGCCAGCACCCGCTTGCGAGCAGCCGCGAGCGCGTCGCCGTCCATCGTTCCTCCGCATCCCGACCGCCAGATCCTTAACGATCGTTAGAGAACTTAACGAACGTTAGGCTAGCCGATCGGGCAGGCGGCGGCAACGACGAACGGGAGCCCCGGTACGGAGCTCCCGTTCGCTGTGCTGCGGTGCTAACTGCACTGCGCTGTGTCACTTACTGCGCTGTGTCACTTACTGCGCTGTGGTGCCACCGGCGCTGTGGAGGACGCGCCGGCGATACGGATCGCGCCCGGGACGGCGCGACCCGGGTCAGCGCATGCTGTTGATCAGCCCGAGGCCGCCGCCGAGGCCGGCGCTGCGGATGCCACCGACGTCGGTGAGACGGCTCAGCGTGCTCTCCGAGCCACGGCCACCGTTGTCGCCGCTGTACTGGTCCGGCAGCTCGCCGCCGTACCCGTTGTCGTCGTTCATCGCGTTGCCCGGCTCGTCCACGGCGTCCGGAGCCTCGTCGCCGTAACCGGCGTCGTCGGCCGTGTCCGGGGCCTCGTCGCCGTAACCGGCGTTGTCCGGCAGCTCGCCCGCGTCGTCGTAGCCCTGGTCGCCCCGCACGTCACCGGTGTCGTCCGGCAGCTCGTCGCCGAAGTCGTCGTTCTGGTCGGCCGGGACCTCGTCCGGGAACTCATCCGGGGCCTCGTCCTGGTTGCCACCGGGGACGTTCTGAGCCGGGATGTTGTTCTGCTGCCCGCCGACCGCGGAGACGTTCTTGACCGGCGCGCAGTTGGGGCTGCTGTAGGTGGTGCCGAAGAACGCGAGCGAGGCGCCGCAGAAGTTGACCGGAATGGTCACCTGGCTCCCGTTCGGGAACCCGAAGCTGTCCGGGCCGGCCGGCAGATCGCCGTGGTGGCCGCCCAGGTCCTGCGGGATGTGCCCGCCGGGAACGAAGGAGTCCCCGGTGTGGTTCTGCATGCTCCGGCCGTGGATCAGGTGCGCGAAGTCACCCACGCCGTGCTGGCTGCCGAAGTCGTGCTTCGGGACGAAGCTGTGGTGCGTGGTGATCGGCTGGTGCACCACCAGGGTCCGGTGCGTCGTCTTGCTCTGTGCCAGGTGGTGCCCCAGACCGTCGAGGCCGGTGAAGCCCCGGTGCGCGTTGTGGCCGGTGAAGCTCTGGTGCGCGTTGTGACCGGTGAAGCCCTGGTGCGCGTTGTGGCCGGTGAAGCCCTGGTGCGAGCTCTGGCCGAAGTGCTTGCCCAGGCTCGGGAGCGTCTGGTGCGTGCTCGGGAGAGCGTGCAACGGGTTGAGCCCGTGGTGCCCGCTCGTCTGCTGGGCCAGGTGCCCGAGGCCGCCGGCAGGCTGGTGCCCGAACGAGCCGCCGCCGATCGCCTGGGCGGCCGCAGCCGGGCCGAACAGCAGTGCACCGGCGGCGAGCACGCCGATGCTGAGCGTCTTACGAACCCACGTCTTCTTCATCTGGAAAGAAATGCCTTTCACGAATAATCAGCGAGAAAAGATCGATGCTTCGGTGCCGTGCCGTGAGTCGCTCGGGAAAGGGGCCGATTCGCCGCCTGTGCGCAAGCGGTTCTGGAATCGCGGCCCGTGAGACGACCGGCCGATGAGCGCACTAGTCAGGGAAGACGTCAGGTGCCACGGCGTCGTTTCGCCGGGCTTCGACATCGGTCGCGAACGGGAACCGGTGGTGGCCCACCGCGCCGTCTGCGACCCGAGGCGGAAGCACGGCCACCGGGCCGACTTCCGGCGACGATCCCGACCCGCTGGCCGGGATGCCGCTGACAGTCCCGAGGTTCATCCGTGCGGGCTCGGGCCCGTCGTGAACGGGCGCCTCCTCGCGAACCATCTTCGGCGAGGCCGGCCGTGCGGCCGGGACCCGGCGGTGGACGGAGGACCGGGACTGGGCCTTCGCGTGCCGCGCCGGCTTGCTGCCGGCCGTGTCGCGCGCGGCCTTGGTGCTGGTGCTCGCCGAGGTGGGCGCCGGATGAGCGCTGCCGGCAGCCGATTGCTCGGCGGCCGGTGACACGGCCGGCGCCGTGACATCCGACGGCGGGAGCTCCGCGTCGGGCTGCCGGGTGTCCGGCTGGGCGACGGGATCCGCGGCGTCCACCGCCGGTCGGTGCCGATTCCGGTCGTCCGCCGATCCCGCGCTGGTCCGCGAGGGGGCGGTCTTCCGGTGCGGTTCCGCACCGAACGGGTACGCGTCGATCGCGAATCCGTCGTAGATGACCTCGGCTGGCAGTTCCACCGGCCCGGACAGCACCCGTTCCGCTGTCGCGAGAATCGACGTCACGACACGCCGGTGGCATTGCGGTGTGTACTCGGACTCCAGCGGCTGGACGGCCGCCTCCAGGAGTTCGCGAACCGTGGATTCGCCGGACACCGGCGCGACACGGTGCGGCGCGGACCTCTTCGGTGAGCCGGTGGGCTCGCCGTCGTGGTCCGCGGCGTGTGCGGCGGTGCCGGTGAGCAGCCAGGCCGCCCCGGCCAGTCCGCCGATGACGAGTGCACGCACGGCCCACCGAGAGCCGGTGTTCCGCACGCGGCGCTCCGCACGCCGCTCCGTCCCCTGGTTCGGGGACGGCATGAGCGGGGAGCCGCCGCCGGGGATCGGCAGGGACCGGCATGCCGTGCGCATTCCGCGCCCAGCCCTCCAGTCCGCCATGATCTACCCCTCGCCGTCGACAGCAACCGGTGGCCGATTCGCCCTATTCGCACGGAACAGGGCGAAATTGCCACTCGGTATTGGTAACGACGCGAGCGAACGAGAAGTCACGCACACAAATCGGAAAAATGGTCGCGGGAAAGGACCCGAGAATCACACCACCCGGGTACGTGGCCCGGCTCGCAGAACGCCCGACGGAAGAGGCCGCCCGACAATCTCCTCGGCCAGCTCAGCCGCCTTGATCAGCTGTTCCAGGTCGATTCCGGTATCGATCCCCATGTCGTGCAGCATGTACACCACCTCCTCGGTGGCGACGTTGCCCGAGGCGCCCGGCGCGTAGGGGCAGCCACCCAGGCCGCCCGCGCTCGCGTCGAACTCCGTCACCCCCAGTTCCAGGGCCGTCAGGATGTTCGCGAGACCCGTACCCCTGGTGTTGTGGAAGTGCAGCAGGTCCGGCCGTACCTCCGAAAGAAGATCACGCACCCGGCGGGGAGTCGCCATCCCGGTCGTGTCGCCGAAGGCGATGCGGTCCGCGCCGTCGGCGCGGACGCGAGCCACGATGCCCGCCACCCGCGCCGGATCGATGTCGCCCTCGAACGGGCAGCCGAAACTCGTCGCGACGATCACCTCGAGGGTCGCGCCCGCGTCGTGCACCAGCGGAATCAGCCCGGCGATGTCGTGGAGCGACTCCTCGGTGGAGCGATTGAGGTTGCGGCGGTTGTGCGTGTCGCTCGCCGACACCACCACCTCGATCTCCCGGAACCCCGCGGCGATCGCCCGCTGCGCGCCCCGCGTGTTCGGGATCAGCGCCGAGTAACGGACCTCCGGGTTCCGCTGGATCCGGGACCACACCTCGTCCGCGTCGGCCATCTGCGGAATGGCCTTGGGGTGCACGAACGAGACCGCCTCGATCCGGCGCACACCGGTTCGGCTCAGCGCGTCGATCAGCGCGACCTTGGCATCGGCCGGGACCGGGTCCTCGTTCTGCAGACCGTCCCGGGGAGCGACTTCACGAATGCTGACGGACGTCATGGCTCACCTCATCCGCGCGACGATGCCGGTGTCGTAGTCACCGGAGAGGAACTCCTCGTTCTCCAGCAACTCGGCGAAGAACGGCAGGTTGTTCTTCGGACCGGCGATCTGGAAGCCGGCCACCGCGGCACGGGCTTTCGCCAGCGCGTCGTCCCGGTCCGCGCCGAAAACGATCAGTTTCGCCATCAGCGAGTCGTAGAACGGGGTGACAGTGGTGCCCTCGTCGTACCCGGAGTCGACCCGCACGCCGGCACCCGCCGGCTCCACCCAGGTCGCGACCTTGCCCGGACCGGGCAGGAACCGTTTCGGGTCCTCCGCGTTGATCCGGAGCTCGATCGCATGGCCCTTTTGTCCCTCTTGGAGCGTGGGCTCAAGTCCAGAGGCGATCCGTAACTGCTGCTCGACCAGGTCGACCCCGTGGATCAACTCGGTGATCGGGTGCTCGACCTGCAGCCGGGTGTTCATCTCCAGGAAGAAGAACTCCCCGGTCGACGGGTCGAGCAGGCACTCCACAGTGCCCGCGTTGCGGTAGTCGACTGCCTCGCCGGCCTTCACCGCCGCTGCCAGCAGCCGTTTCCGCAGCTCAGGGGAGACGGCCGGGGACGGCGCCTCCTCGACCAGCTTCTGGTTGCGGCGCTGCACCGAGCACTCCCGCTCGGAGAGCGCCACCACCCGGCCGTCGGCCAGACCGAGAATCTGCACCTCGACGTGCCGCACCCGGGGGAAATAGCGCTCGATCAGCACCGATCCGTCGCCGAACATCCGCTCGGCGAAAGCGCGCACCTTCTCGAACTCTTTGCGCAGCTCAGCCTCGTCGTTCGCGACCGACATGCCCATCCCGCCGCCACCCGCCGCGGCCTTCACCATCACCGGGAAGCCGATCGTGGCCGCAGCCGCGAGCGCGGCGTCGGCGGTCTCCGCCGGGTCCTGCGACCCGGGCGCGACCGGCACGCCGGCCGCGGCCATCAGGTTCCGCGCGTTGATCTTGTCGCCCATCGCGCTGATCGCCTCGGCGCCGGGTCCGACCCACACCAGGCCACTGGCGGAGACGGTACGGGCGAAGTCCGCGTTCTCGCTCAAGAAGCCATAGCCCGGGTGGATCGCCTGGGCGGCTGTCGATTTCGCGGCTGCCAGGATCGCGTCGGGGTTGCGGTAACTCTGCGCCGGGTTGGCCGGGCCGATGCCGACCGCCTCGCTCGCCTCCCGCACGAACGGCAGGTCAGCGTCGGCCTCCGAGTAGACCGCGATCGTCCGGATCCCCAGCCGGTTGGCGGTCCGGATGATCCGGCGGGCGATCTCGCCCCGGTTCGCGACGAGCAACGACTCGATCATTCCGCTCCTTTGCGGTCCGGCCCTTGTGGGGCGCTTCCCGGCGCCGCCCGTGGTGGGGCGACGCCGGCAGTGACGAGTGTTCAAGTTGCTGTTCGGCCGTCTCCCGGCCGCGCATTAGCCCCGATCCGGCCAATGGGCGCCGCACCGTCCTTGCGCAATTCGCCAAGATCGGCCAGGGCCCCGGGGGTCAGTGCCCGGCCAGGGCGTGGATGGTGGCCTCGCGCAGCAGGTCGGCGCGGCGGCGGCGGTCGACCTCACCACCGAGGAACGGCGTGGAGTTCATCAGGCCGAAGGCCGCGTGCGCCAGCACCCGCGCCTCGGGGGCGGCCAGCTCGGGCCGCACCCGGGAGAGCACCGCCACCCACTCCTCGACGTAGAGGCGCTGCAGGCGGCGGATCTGCCGGCGCGGCTCGTCCGGCAGCCGGTCCAGCTCGTGCAGGTGCAGGGCGATCACCGCGGGGTTCTCGAGCGCGAAGTCCACATGAAAGTCGATCAGGTCGGCGAGCGCGGCCTCCGCGTCCTCCGAGCGCCGGGCGACCCGCTCCCGGCCGCCCTCCAGCAGGCTCTCGCTGACCGGGATCAGCGCGGCGACCAGCATCGCCTCCTTGCCGGCGAAGTGGTGGTAGAGGGCTGGGCCGGTGACGCCGGCGGCGGAGCCGATGTCATCCATCGACACGCCGTGATAGCCGCGGGAGGCGAACAGGCCGACCGCGATCTCCAGAATCTCGTCGCGGCGAGACCGCCGCCGTGGCGCCGGAGGGGTGGTCCGGTGCCGTTCTTCTACCGTCGTCACCTCGCCACTGTAACCCGGAGTCAAGCCCTTACTTAACGGTCGTTCAGCCCCTTTTTCGCCTCGTGGGCCTCCGTCCGGAGCTCCTCCGCCAGTTTCCGCGCGGGCGCATCCGGTGCCAGGCCTGCCAGCAACGTGTCGAGCATCTCCTCGGCCTCCTCCGGTGACCCCGATCGGAACAGTGCCTCGGCGAGCATGCAGGTCACCCGTTCGGCGTCCTCGGTGGCCCCGATCCCGCGCAGGAGTTCCGGCGCACCGCGCAGATGCGGCACCGCCTCCGCGAACCGATCCCGGCGCATCAACAGGTTGCCGGTCTCGAACGCGAAGATCGCCCGGTCCCAGATGATCCCGGGCTCGGCGGCCAGCTCGGCGGGGAGCTCCGCGTACCGCTGGGCGACCAGGCCGATCAGCTCCTCGGCGGCCGGCACCTCGTCGGCGTAGTTCAGCGCCATCAGCCGCCGGCGCAACAACCGCAGCTCACCGGGAAGGTCACCGGACTCGCGCAGCGCCTCGGCGGACGCCTGGAAGGTCAGCGCTGCCTCGCTGTCCCGATCCATGTCGTAGAGCAGCTGACCGGCCCGCTCGCCGATCTGCCCCCGGCCGGCCGGGTTGTCGGCCAGTCGCTCGATCAGGTCGCGGTAACCGGCGAGCGCCCGGGTCCGGTCGCCGAATGCCTCGTAGAGGCCGGCCAGCAGGAACCGGCAGTCGTCGGCCCATTGCTCCACCTCGAACCGCTCGTAGCGGAGCAGTGCCTCCTCGGCCACCTCGATCGCCTCGGCCGTGCGGCCGGCCATCCGGTACGCCTGGGCGAGCTCGTGCCGGGCGAACGCCCCGGACTCGCCCATCCCCTGCTCGGTGCTGAGCGCCACCGCTTCGACCAGGTCGCCGATCGCCTCGCTGGCCCGGTCGAGCCGCAGCAGCGCACGACCCCGCTGCATCCGGACGGCGAACGCCAGACCGGGCAGCCCCGCGGCCACCACCTCGTCGAACGCGGCGAGCGCCTCGGCCGGGTCCTCGGTGAGCTGGCCGAAGACCATGGCGGCGTTGGCGCTCATCCCGGCCGGCCCGTGGTCCCGGTAGAAGTCCCACGCGGCCCGGGCGGCGGCGACCGCCTCCTCGTGCCGGTGCGTCATCGCGCGGATCCGGGCCCGCATCAGTGCGTGATAGGCCATCCGGCGCGGCTCGCCCGACTCGGCGGCGCACTCGTCGGCCCGGTCACCCGCGGCCGTGGCCTCATCGAGCCGCTCCAGCTGGACGAGCACACTGGACAGCCGCAGCCAGGCACTCGCCCGTTTCGCCGCGTCACCGTGCTGCTCCTGGTGGTCGGCGGCGGCCTGGACCGCCTCGACGACGCCCTCCTGCTCACCGAGATTGGCCCGCTCCGCGGCGATCCGGGCGCGCATCGAGATCGCCTCCCCGGTCTCGCCGGCCTCGGTGAAGAGGCCGGCCGCTTTCTCCCAGACCGCGATCGTCTCGGCATGGGCCTCCTCCGGCAGGCGGTATCCCCGCAGGGCCCACAGCCGGGCCGCGAGCAGCGGCTCGTCCGGCACACCGAACCGCTCGCCGATCGCGTCCACCACCTCGCCGAGCGCGGTCTCGCGGTCGTCGTCCTGGTATCGCTCGGCCAGGTCGAGCAGCTCGATCAGGGATGCCTCGGCCGGGATCTCGGCGGACGGCTCCGGGACCGGCACGACCGGCGGGGGCGGCGCGGCGATCGGACCCAGCGGCGTGGGCCGGGCCGTCGCGGAGAGCTGGACCGCCGTCTCGTACGGCTCGGCGTTCAGCTCTCGCCGGATCAGCTCGCTCTGGTGGGTGGTGCCGTTGCGGGCGTCGAAACGGGACGCCGTGTCGACCGCGAGGGCCGACAGCTGGTCGGCCAGCTCGGCCGCCGTGACGTCCGGCTTCCCGGTGCGCCGGATCACCGCGTCGCCGTGCCCCCGCTCGGTGATCCGGCGCAGCAGCAGCGACGAGGAGGCCGCGAACCACATCGCCGACGAGGGCGAGGGCGCACGGTCGAGCCAGTCGATGTGGCGCTGAAGGATCTCCAGGCCGCGATGCTCGTTGCCGCTGCGGGCGCAGAACGCGATGTGGTCGCCGATGCCGCCGAGGTCGGCCAGGTTGTTCCGCTCGATCAGGTACGACCGGCGGTGCGCGTCCGCCGCCTCGGCCGGGTGGCCGGAACGGAGATAGGCCACCATCAGCTCGCTCAGAATGCTCTGCGGCTGCTCGTTGCAGGACAGGTCGCCGGCGAGCACCGGCTCGGACAGCTCGACGGCCTCGGTGAACCGGCCCTTGCCGATCAGGTGGTTGGCGAGCGAGGTCGGGTCACAGCCGGCGCAGTCGGAGAGCTCGTCGCGGGGAGCGGCCTGCCACTTGTCGAACCAGGCCTGCGCCTCCTCGGTCTGCCCGACGTGCTCGGCGACGAGGTAGCGGTGCTTGTAGACGGCCTGCATGCCACGGCCGTGCTCCCGGTAGCGCCGCTCCATGTCGTCCAGGACCGCGTGTGTCCGGGCGAGCGGGACCTCCGGGAATTTCGTGAGCATGCTGACCATGTTCTTGAAGAGCCAGAGCAGGTTGTGCGTCCAGCGCTCGTGGTACGGCGCGGGCTTGCGGTCGAAGTCCGTCACGCACCAGGAGAAGGTGGGGAAGGACTTCACCGGCTCGCCACCGTAGATGTACGCCGTCGTGGCGAGCAGGCGCGCGTAGAACGCGAGCGCCGGGTCGCCTGCCGTGTCGACGTGCCGCAGCACCTGCTCGATCAGCGCGATCTGGGCCGCGCCGTAGGGCAGCTCGTGCGCCTGGTGCAGCAGGTCCCACAGCTCTTCGGCGGTCTTCATCTCTCAGGCCTCCCCGGGCACGGCACGGTCCAGCAGACCGAGAAGCGACGTGGTGAGCAGGGCCGCGTCGTTCGGCCGGATCGGGTGGTGCCCGAGCATCAGCGCCTGACCGTAGAGCGACTCGACGGCCAGGGCGGCCAGCTCGTCGTCACCGAGCGCGGCGATCCGCCGGACCAGCGGGTTGCGGTGGTTGAGGACGAGCTGGGGACGGTCGGTCGGGACGGTCTGCGACAGCGCGTCCAGCACACCGCCCCACAGGTCGTCGGCCTGCGACCGGCTGGCCGTGAAGTCCTCCTGGAACGCGGCCGCCCGGCTGACCAGGTAGAGCGAGGGGAGTGTGACCGGGTCGAACGCGCGCACCACGACCTCGCACCCGAGCCGGTCGAGCCGGCGCTGCACGGCCGCGAGGAACGGGCGCAGGCGCAACTCGGCTTCCGCCTCGACCGGCAGGAACCGGGTGGCCAGGTCGGACGGGTCCAGCCGCTCGGCACGGACCTCCGCGTCGAGCGCGGCGAGCCGCTCGATCAGGTCGGCGTCGTACACGTAGCCGCCGTTGATCAGCGCCAGGTCCTGAGCGGCGGCGACCGCGGCGAGCTGCCGGAACTCGTCGTCGGTCGCGGCGTAGCGCAGCACGCCGTGCCGTGCCCGGAACTCGGCCAGGGTGATCTCACCCATGTTGGTCTGCATCGGGTACCACTGCTCGACCAGCCGCAGCATCTCGTCGTCGTGCAGGGCCAGCGCTTTCACCCCGAGGTGGTGGATGCGCAGGAACTCGCCGAGGCGGCGCGGATCGGTCGCGGCGAGCCGGGCCAGCCAGCCGCGCAGCTGGTCGGCGATGGCGTCGCGGGTCTCGGCGAGCTGGCCGTCGTCGTAGAGCGCCTCACGGCTCGCGGTCGGCCGCAGCTCGCTGCTGTCCACCACGCAGCGGGCGAAGAACGCCCACTCCGGGAGCAGACCCTCGACGTTCTCCGAGAGCAGCATGCGTTTCAGGTAGACCCGGTGGCCGCCGCGGCTCGCCGGGTTGACCGGGGTGGGCAGGACGAACGCGGCGCCGCTCAGCCCGGCGGCCGGCACGTTCAGGTCGATCACGTCGAAGGGGCGGAACCCGAGCGTGGCCTCGGCGTAGAGCCGGCGCTCGGCCTGCGGCCGGTCCCACGGCAGGACGTCGCCGGTCACGGTCTGGCCGTCGACGGTCACCGTGACCGGGAGCAGCGAGCCGTAGAGGCCGGCGAGGGTGGTCACCGTCGTACCGATGAGGAAATGCTCGGAGCCGCGGCGCGGCAGCAGGGTGACGGTGGTCCCGGGCTCGCGCTCCGGACCGGGACCCACCTCGTAGCGACCGTCGGAATGACCGGTCCAGAGCACCGGCGGGGCGTCACCCCGGCGGGTGTGCACCCGGATCTCGTCGGCCACCATGAAGCAGGAGAGCAGACCGATGCCGAACTGGCCGAGGAACTGGTGCCGGGCGAAGCCGAGCTCGTCGCGCTTGGAGCTGCGCCCGATGGTGGCCAGCAACTCGTGCACCTGTGCCTCGGTGAGGCCGATGCCGTTGTCGCTGATCCGCAAGCCGTCGCCGGTGACGATCTCCACGCGGCCGGCGTGATCCGGGCCGACCGCGGTGATCGCGTCGACAGCGTTCTGCAGGAGCTCGCGGATGTAGACGCGCGGGCTCGCATAGAGGTGGTGGCTGAGGAGATCGACGATCCCTCGAAGATCGACCTGGAACGTGTTGCTCACGATCCGGCACGCTACCGGCCGGCACCGACAAAATCGGTGCCGGCCGAGATCGAAGTCAGCTCGGATTCAGCTCAGGCCGCCCGGCTCGGCGCCCTTGGCGATCGGGGCGCGGACCAGGTTGCCCCACTCCGTCCAGGAACCGTCGTAGTTGCGGACCTGCGGGTACCCCAGCAGGTGGTGCAGCACGAACCAGGTGTGCGACGACCGCTCGCCGATCCGGCAGTACGCGATGATGTCGTCGCCCGACTCGAGCCCGAGTTCGTCGGAGTAGATCTTGACGAGCTCGTCGTGCGGCTTGAACGAGCCGTCGTCGTTCGCCGCGGACTTCCACGGCTTGCTGACCGCGCCCGGGATGTGCCCGCCGCGCAGCGCGCCCTCCTGCGGGTACGCCGCCATGTGGGTCAGCTCGCCGGTGTACTCCTGCGGCGAGCGGACGTCGACCAGCGGCCGGCCCGTCGCGATGTGACCCATCACCTGGTCGCGGAACGCCCGGATCTCCGCGTCGTTGCGGACCGGGACCGGGTACGCGGCCGTGGGCCGGGCCGTCTTGTCCCGGGTCAGCGGACGCCCCTCGGCCGCCCACTTCTGCCGCCCGCCGTCGAGCAGGCGCACGTCACGGTGACCGAAGAGGCTGAAGACCCAGAGCGCGTACGCCGCCCACCAGTTGAAGTTGTCGCCGTAGAAGACGATCGTGTCGTCACGGCCGATGCCCTTGGCCTCGCACATCGCGGCGAACGCGGCCGGGTCCAGGTAGTCCCGGGTCAGCTGATCGTTCAGCTCGAGATGCCAGTCGACCTTCACCGCGCCCGGGATGTGTCCGGTGTCGTAGAGCAGCACGTCCTCGTCCGACTCGACGACGACCAGGCCGGGCGTGTCCAGGTTGGCGGCGAGCCACTCGGTGGTGACCAATTTGTCGGGGTGCGCGTAGGCCTGAAGCGCCTGCGCCGGATCGTTCGGAACGGACATGAGTGTCACGCTAACCCTTTTCCGTCCGGCCGCCCGGCCCACCACCCTTAATCGGACTAGTCGATCGGCGTCAGCACCGGGCGCTTCGCCGTGACGAGATCGCCGGAGGAGCGTCCGCGCAGATGCCGGCTCACCCACGGGGCGAGGTGCTGACGGGCCCAGCGCAGGTCGGCGCTGCGCGCCAGCCGCCACGGCGTCGGCTGCGGCGCCGGCGGGATCAGCATCCATTCCTCGTCGACGCCGACGCCGAGCGAGTTCAGGACGTGCCCGGCCACCCGGCGATGACCGGCCGCGGAGAGGTGCAGGCGGTCGTCGCTCCACATCTCCGGGTGCAGGTAGGCGTCGTCGGCGAACAGATCGATCAGGTACGCGCCGTGCCGCTCGGCGATCTCGCGGGTCCCGTCGTTGAGCGCCGCCGCCCGGGCCCCGATCATCCGCTGACCGCCCGGGATGTGCGCCGCCACGTCGGCGAACCGGAAGAGGATCACGTCGGCGCCGGTGGCCCGGATCCGCGCGATCACCGGCTCGATCCGTGCGACGAGCGCCGCCGCGTCCGCTTTGGGCCGCAGGATGTCGTTGCCGCCGGCCGCGAAACCGACCAGGTCCGGTCGCATCTTCAGGGTCGGTTCGAGCTGCTCGGCGAGGATCTGGTCGAGCAGGCGTCCGCGGATCGCGAGGTTCGCGTACTGGAACCCGGGTCCGGAGTCGACCGCGAGGCGGGTGGCGACCAGGTCGGCCCACCCACGGTAGGAACCATCCGGGTACCCGTCCGACATGCCCTCGGTGAAGCTGTCCCCCATTGCCACGAAGCTGCGCCAAGCCATGGCTTCCCCCTAACGGCTGTTCAGCTTTGCTTGCTAGGCAAGTTTTTCACCGAACGGGGAACCGCCGTCTACGTGACGATGGCGACACGAGCTAAAGCGAGTGCTGGAGAACACCTGATTCCCTAGGCTCCGAGCATGCTGCTTCGGATGTCCACCTTGCTGCTCAAGACCCTTCGTGAGGAGCCGGCGGACGCGGAGGTGCCGAGTCACCGGCTCCTCCTGCGCGCCGGCTATGTCCGCCGCGCCGCTCCGGGCGGCTACACCTGGTTGCCGCTGGGCAAGCTGGTCCTGGACCGGGTGACGGCGGTGGTCCGCGAGGAGATGACCGCGGCCGGTGGGCAGGAGGTCTCGTTCCCGGCCCTGCTGCCACGCGAGCCCTACGACGTGAGCGGCCGCTGGACCGAGTACGGGGACGACATCTTCACGCTCCAGGACCGGCGCGGCGCCGACCACCTGCTGGCCCCGACGCACGAGGAGATGTTCACGCTGCTCGTGCAGGACATGACGAGTTCGTACCGGGATTTCCCGCTGGTTCTGTTCCAGATCCAGACGAAGTTCCGGGACGAGGCGCGGGTTCGTGGCGGGCTGCTGCGCGGCCGCGAGTTCCTGATGAAGGACGCCTACTCGTTCGACCTCACCGACGCCGGCCTGGCCGAGGCCTACCAGCGGATGCGGGAGGCGTACCAGCGGGTCTTCGAACGGCTGGGCCTGGAGCACGCGATCGTCTCCGCGGTCTCCGGCGCGATGGGCGGTTCCGCCTCGGAGGAGTTCCTCGCCACATCGGAGGTGGGTGAGGACACGTTCGTGGCGTGCCCGGCCTGTTCCTATGCCGCGAACACCGAAGCGGTGGTGACCGTCGTCGCACCGGTCGACCGGGGAACGACTCCGGCGCTGGAGGTTCACGACACTCCGGACACCCCCACGATCGCCTCCCTCGTGGACCACGCCAACGCCCGCCGGCTCGGTGGTCGCGCGGACTGGACCGCGGCGGACACCCTGAAGAACGTGGTGGTGACGGTCCACCACCCCGGCCGTGCGCCGGAACTGCTGGCGATCGGCGTGCCCGGCGACCGGGAGGTCGACATGAAGCGGCTCAACGCCGCGCTCGCCCCGGCCACCGCCACCCTCTTCGACGACTTCGCGGCACGGCCCGACCTGGTCAAGGGCTACATCGGCCCGCAGGGCCTGAAGGTCCGCTACCTGGCCGATCCCCGGGTCGCGGACGGCACCGCGTGGCTGACCGGCGCCAACGAGCCGGGCCGGCACGCCACCGGCGTGGTCGCGGGCCGCGACTTCACACCGGACGGCACGATCGAGGCTGCCGAGGTGCGTGCCGGCGATCCCTGCCCCCGCTGCGCGGACGGCACGCTGACCATCCGGCGCGGCATCGAGATCGGGCACATCTTCCAGCTCGGCCGCCGGTACACCGACGCTTTCCGGCTCGACGTCCTGGGCGCCGACGGCAAGCCGGTCCGCCCGACCATGGGCAGTTACGGCATCGGGCTGTCCCGGGCCGTGGCGGCGATCGCCGAGCAGCACCACGACGAGCGAGGGCTGGTCTGGCCGCGGGCGATCGCTCCCGCCGACGTGCACATCGTCGCGGCCGGCAAGGACGGGCAGATCGAGGCCGCGCTCACCCTCGGCGCGACGCTGGCCCGGGCCGGCCTCCGGGTGCTCGTCGACGACCGGGCGAACATCTCGGCGGGCGTGAAGTTCACCGATGCCGAGCTGATCGGGATCCCCCAGGCCGTCGTGGTCGGCCGCAGGCTCTCCGAGGGGTACGGCGAACTTCGCGACCGGCGCACCGGGGAGCAACGGGAATTGCCCCTTGTGGACATCGCGGGTGTAATCACCACAGGGCTCGGGTAACCGTTTCGTGACTGCGAGCTGGGTAAAGAAGAGGCTTGAGCAACGACGAGGCGGAAGGGGGCGAGACGTGGTCAGGCTGGTCGCGGACGCGATGACACGGCAGGTGGTCTACCTGCCCGAGGACACCCCACTCGACGAGGCCGCGCAGGCCATGCGCGACCAGGGGATCGGCGACGTCGTGGTGACACACGGGCCGACCATGGCCGGGATCGTGACCGACCGCGACATCGTGGTCCGGGCGATAGCCGAACGACTCTCGCCGGCCACCACCAGGCTCGGCGACATCGCCACCCGTGAGCTCATCATGATCGAGCAGAGCGCCACTGTGGAGGAGGCGGTGCAAGCCATGCGCAACCGTGGCGTGCGCCGGCTGCTGGTCTGCGACGCGGACCGCAAGGTGGTGGGCATCCTCAGCCTGAGTGACGTGGCACTCCTGCCCACGTCGGCCGCAGCCTGAAGATCGCAAGCGTAGGGTCGGTCCTGTGACTGACATGCCACCGAAGCTTGCCGAAATCGTCGACGAGTTCGCCTCCGCTCCCCGGGACGTGGTCCTGGAGATGTTGCTGGAGTTCGCGGACGCGGTGCCTCCGCTGCCCGCGGAGCTGGCCGGTCACGAAGGCATGGAACAGGTGCCGGAGTGCCAGACCCAGTTCTTCCTCCAGGCGACCGTGCAGGCCGACGGGTCCGTGGTGACCCACTTCGACTGCCCGCCGGAGGCTCCGACCACGCGCGCCTTCGCCGGCATCCTCGCCGAGGGCCTGGCCGGGGCGAGCGCTGACGAGGTTCTGGCCGTACCCGATGATCTTTATGCCCGGATGGGGCTGGCTCAGGCGATCAGCCCGCTGCGGATCCGGGGCGGCACGGCGATCCTGGCGCGACTCAAGCGTCAGGTGGCCGCCTCCTCGTCGAAGGGGTGACGTGGACATCCAGGTGTGGTCCGATGTCATATGCCCGTGGTGCTACATCGGCAAGCGACGGCTCGAGAAGGCCGTACGCGCGTTCGACGGCAGCGTCACGGTGACCTACCGGGCGTACCAGCTCGACCCGAGCCCGGTGCCGGAACCACTGCCGATCAAGCAGGTGATGGCCGGCAAGTTCGGCGGCCGGGAGCGCGCGGAAGAAATGTTCGCGCACGTCACAGCGATCGCCGCGGGTGAGGGCCTGGCGCTGGACTTCAGTCGGGCGATCGCCGCCAACACGTTCACCGCGCACCGGCTGATCGCGTGGGCGGCCACCCGGGAGCGGCAGGCCGACATGCTCGACGCCCTGCAGGCCGCTCACTTCACTCACGGTGTCGACATCGGCTCGACGGACGCGCTCGCCGCGGTGGCCGGCGCGATCGGCCTGGACGAGGACGCGGCACGGGACTACCTGCTGACCGACGCCGGCAGCGCCGCGGTGCGGACCGATCTGGCGGAGGCACGGGAACTCGGCATCACGAGCGTCCCGTCGTTCGTCATTGACGGAAAGTACGCGGTGCAGGGCGCGCAGGAGACGCCGACGCTGCTTGCCGCGTTCGAGGAGATTGCCCGTCGCGAGGCGGCCGACGCGACGCCATCCTCGCGGTGACGCGGGCCATTTCTGCGTGACGGGGCGCGTTGCTGCACGGCGCGGCCTGTTGCTGCGCGACGTGGCGGGTTGCTGCGCGACGTGGCGGGTTGCTGCACGGCGGCCTGTTGCTGCGCGGCGCGGCTCGCTTCAGCGTGAAGCTGCCGTATGACGTTCGTCGATGTCGTTCCACGTGAAACGACATCGACGGCGATCACCCTATTTCCCGGGCCAGGCCCTCGATCACCTCGGCGCCGGGCAGAGCGCCGAGGGCCGGGCCGGCAATCGCGATCTTGCTGTGCCGCACGCCGGACCCGATGATCACGTGCGGGGTGGCGATCACCCGGGAGTCGACGAGGATCGGCCAGGACGCCGGGAGACCGATCGGCGTGATGCCGCCGTACTCCATTCCGGTCAGCGACACCGCGTCGTCCATCGGCGCGAAGCTCGCCTTCCGGACGTCGAGGTGCTTGCGCACGACACCGTTCACGTCGGCCCGGGTGGTGGCGAGGACGACGCAGGCGGCGTAGCGGGTGACGTCGCCACGTCGGCCGGCGACGATCACGCAGTTCGCGGACTCGGGCAGACCCACCCCGTACGCTTCGCAGAAGGCGGCCGTGTCCGCCAGCGTCGGGTCGATCGGGGCGACCAGCACCTGATCGGCGTCGATCGGCGCCTCCACCGGCCACACCTCCAGGGCCTTCGCGACCGGAGGGCCGAGCAGGTCGAGGCGGGACTGTGCGGATTCGGTCTGCAAACTTCCCATCATGTCCGACATCCTCGCCCCGGACCGTGGATCTCCAACAGCCGGGGCGGGACTCCTCAGATTTCGGCTGATCATGCCGAGCTAATGGGTTTGTGGAGGACCGTCGGAGTGCACGCGTCGGGACCGTGAGTGGCCTCGCCCTGCTCACCGGTGCCACTGCCCTGGTCGCCGTCGGGGGCGGCCATCGTTCGTTCTTCGCCACCATGCTGCTGGGACTGCTGGCAGCCGGGATGGCGCACGCTCTCGTCGTCGAGATCCAGCGCCAGGCGCGACGCCGGGCCCGCGGCTGGGCGCGGCACGACACCGTCAACGCGGTGCTGCTCGCCTGCTGGGCCGCCTGCGCCGCGGCCCTGATCGCCGTCGGTTCCCGGCCGGTGCAGATCCTCGGTTGCGTGCTCGCTCCCGGGTACGCCGCAGCGAGCGCCTACTTCGTCGTGGAGCGCTTGCGGACGCTTGCCGCGCCATTCGTCCCGGCGCCGGCTCCGGCAGCCGACTCGGTGGCCGTCGCCGAGCCGTCACCCGCGGACGTCACGCCGTCCGTGTGATCGGCGATGGTGGGCAGCACCACCATGAGCGGTGGCACCGGCACGCCGTGCGTCTCGATCGGCAGCTCGGGGACCGGCAGCCAGTCCACCCCGAGCGGCTCCGGCCCGATCCCGTCGTCGTGGCCGGCACGTGGCTCGCCGTCCGCCACCGTCACCGCGAAGACCGACGTCATGCCGGAGGGATAGGGCATCTCCAGCACGTAGCGGGCGTCGCCGACCACCAGGCCGGTCTCCTCGAAGACCTCGCGCCGCACCGCTTCCTCGGCCGTCTCACCGGGTCGCAGACCGCCTCCCGGCAGGGTCCACCACTCGCCGCCACCGGATCGCCGGCTGCGCTCGTGCACCATCAGCACACGACCCTCCCGCACGATCACGGCGGCGGCCCGTCTTCGTTCGCTCACGAATCGCAGGCTAACCGGGAACTCGGTGCCCCGCAGAACTCATTCATTCCCCTGTGGATAACTTCATCCATCGAAGAACAGGCAAATAGTCATCTACCGCCTAGGCACAGTGACCAGCAGATACGTACGCTCGTTGAGCTGATCCCGGGTCAGCGTGACACCGGTTCGGTCGGCCAGAAACGCCAACGCGGGTCCGGTGGGATCCGTCACGTCCGTACCCCCGACAAGGCCTGCCGCCCGCATGGCCGGCACGAAGTCGCCCGGCTGGCTGCCGCCCCAGCGTTCCGGGGTTCCGGAATCGAAGTCGAGGAGCACCTCCCGGTCGTCGAGCACCAGCAGGCGGCCCCGCCCGGTCGCGTCACCGCGGTAGGCCAGCACTCTGCGACCCTCGGAGAGCGGGCGCACGATGTCCCGGGTGACGCCGAGGTCGCCGGCGTCCTCGGCGATGAGCGTCCAGTCGCCGATCCGCGCCAACCCGACGAAGTAGCGTTGCGTGGTACCGGCCTCGCCGTCACCGGGACCGACGAGCTGCTCCCACTTGACCCGTTCCAGCTCCCTGCCGCCGAGCCGGTCGATCACCTGCTTCGGTGTCAGGTTCTGAACCAGCGTGAAGCAGAAACCGGCGGCCAGATCCGGGTCCCGCAGCGGCCAGCGCAGATCGGCGGACGGCATCGCGGAGGCGCTGGAGTCGGGCACGACCGCTTTCGCGTCGGCGCAGCCGGCCAGTCCGGTAAGGGTGAGCAACAGGAGGGCGGAGCGGCGTTTCACGGCGACAGTCAACCAAAGCTCCGCTCGTGGGGCTGACCCGCTCTCCGCC
Source organism: Actinoplanes sp. NPDC023936 (assembly GCF_040639325.1). Classification (NCBI taxonomy): domain Bacteria; kingdom Bacillati; phylum Actinomycetota; class Actinomycetes; order Micromonosporales; family Micromonosporaceae; genus Actinoplanes; species Actinoplanes sp. NPDC023936. The sequence continues at coordinate 109,407 of NZ_JBEZZR010000002.1, forward strand.
GACATCGCACCCCGGAGCGCGCCCGCTATGGCGTCCGGCGGTCGACGTTCACCGGTGGCCAGGTTCGCACGCCGACGCCCGTCCCGGGTGACGGAATCTTCAGCGCCGCGACGACGCCGACGACGAACAGCACGGGCAGCAGCATCCACAACAGAACGGAGTCCTCGCGGCCGTTGTTCGCCAGTACTACGGCGAGGCCGGCCGACGCGGTCAGGAGACCCACGGACCAGCCGACGTAGAACCGCCGGGAATGCGGGCGCGGCGCCGGCTCGTCGGCAGCCAGCACCCCTGGGTTCAGGGCGACCCACTGCTGGGCGACCTCGACCGGAACGTGGGGGATACGCAGATCGCCGAACCGGGTGCGGTACGGCAGGTGCTTCGGCACCCCACGGTCCCGGACCAGGGACAGGACGCTGATGGAGAGGGACGCCGCCGCCAGCACCGTCAGAAGGCCTGGAAACGACACGTACGCCTCCAGGGCGACGACGACCGACCAGACGATCAGGAGAACCAGGGCGGCCAGCACCGACCATGGCGCGACTCGAACCGCACGTCGGACGCTTCTCGCGCTGCGCGCATCCAGGGGAAAGGTCCCCGCCGGACGCAGCTTGCCCAACCGCCACCGGCTCAGCGGCACCTCGACCCACTGCGGATCGGGCGTACCGGTGGTGATGGCCAGCGGTGGGATCCGCAGACCGGCAATCGAGGCGGCGGGGACGACGAGATCAATTCGTTTCACCGGATGACCTCACCCCTCGCCGGGGACGGCATCGAGGAATCGTCGGTGCGGCACTCACGCCGGCTCTTGGTCTTGCCTGTCGCCTGCTGAGCGGCGACTGTGGTGGAGCCCAGGGGACTTGAACCCCTAACCCCCGCCTTGCAAAGGCGGTGCTCTGCCAGTTGAGCTAGGGCCCCTCGCTACGAACTAGCGAAGATCAGGCGACGTGGTGGCCTCGTGCCAGAGAGCGCGCTCGTCGCTGGACTCCTTGACCTTCTTGACGACCAGGTAAGCCGCCCCGGCCACACCAGCGATGATCAGAAGCTTCTTAAGCACGAGCACATCCCCCTAAGAAGGCGTCGAGCAGACTTCCCCCGTACCAAAGGAAAGCGCAACCAACCGGCCAGCGCAACCAAATCGCACCGTGGGGGGTTCGGGGGGCTCGGCCCCCCGGCAGAATGACGAGCGGTCCCGGTCCGCGCTTTTCCGCGAACACAGGACCCCGCCGCTCGTGGGGCTAGATGGAATCGAACCATCGACCTCAGAGTTATCAGCTCTGCGCTCTAACCGACTGAGCTATAGCCCCCTCAACTGCGAGAGGAACGTTACCGCATCGGGTTGCGAGCCTCCAAAGCGGGGGTGGCTCGCAACCCGACCCAGGAGCGTCAGTCCCGTTCGGCGAGCGTCAGCTCGACGCCGCCGACGAGGTCGGCGCAGACGTTGTAGATGAACGCGCCCAGGGTGGCGAGCGCGGTGAACAGCACGACGTTCACCGCGCCGATCAGCATCGACGTGCCGATCACGCCCCAGGCGGTGATCCGGAACGAGCCGCCGGAGCTGCCCTCAGTGCCGCCGCTGGCGGTCACCAGGTCCCTGAGGCTGTTGTTGACCGAACTCCACACGCCCATGGTGTCGAGGGCGAGGTAGAGCACGGACGTCGCGACCACGACCACGATGAAGAGCACGATGGAGACCGCGAATGCGAACTTCATCACGGACCACGGGTCGATCCGCTTGAGGTTCAGGCGGGCCCGGCGGGGCCCGCGCGCGGCGGCCGAGGAGACCGTGGAGCGCGCGGAGCGAACCGCCTCGGAGACACGGGCGGCGCCGACGGCCGCCGACCCCGCGGCCGGCGGGCCGGACCGCTGTTTGGCGGCGCCGGCCGCGGCCGGCGCGGCAGTCCCGGACGGGCGCTGCTGCGGGCCGGTCTGGCCCTGGCCCTGGCCCTGACCGGGTGCTGCGGTCGCGGGCCGACCGGCGGCCGGTGCGGCGCCTTTGCCCTTGGTGACGACCGGCACGGCGGCGGAGCCCTTCACCACGGATGGGCCGCCCGCCGCTTTCCCGTCTCCGGCCGGCTCACCGGGCGGCGGCGGCATGCCGGGCGCCCGGGTGAATTTCGGCGGGGACTGGGCATCGGCGGGGACAGCGGCGCGCCCTGTGCTCTCACGCCCGTTCGGTGCGGCCGCGTCCTTTTTCGCCGCATCGTCCGGAGTCGCTGAGCTCCCCGGGCCCCCCGACTTCGCCTGTGTCTCCGGCATCAACTAGTCCTGTTCGTCAGGCTCGTCGGCATTGCGAGCAAGCGCCACGATGGTTACACCTTCAGGGAGGTCCATCAGCTTGACCCCCATTGTGTTCCGATCCCTCGTGCGCCGTACAGGCTTCACGGGAGTCCGGATGACACCACCATTGCTGGTGATGGCAAACAGTTCATCCTCCGGGCTGATCACCAGAGCACCGACAAGTCCACCACGACGCTCCGTGATCTTGGCGGTCAGGACACCCTTGCCGCCACGGCCCTGTACCGGATACTCCTCGATCGGCGTGCGTTTCGCATACCCACCATTGGTGGCGACCAACACATCCATGCCCTCGCGCACCACTTCCATGGCGAGAAGCTCGTCGTTGTCACCGAACCGCATGCCGATCACACCGGAGGTCGCGCGACCCATCGGCCGCAGGGCCTCATCGGTCGCGTTGAAGCGGATGGCCTGTGCCTTCTTGGAGACCAGCAACAGGTCGTCCTCGGAGGCAGCCAGCGCCGCGCCCACCAATTCGTCATCCTCCCGCAGGTTGATGGCGATGATGCCACCGCTGCGGTTGGAGTCAAACTCCTCGAGGCGGGTCTTCTTCACGAGACCATTCTTAGTGGCGAGCACAAGGTACGGTGCCACCCCGTAGTTCGGAATCTGGATGATCTGGGCAATCTGCTCATCCGGCTGGAAGGCCAGCAGGTTCGCGACGTGCTGCCCCTTCGCCGCCCGGTTCGCCTCGGGCAGTTCGTACGCCTTTGCCCGATATACCCGGCCCTTGTTCGTGAAGAACAGGATCCAGTCATGGGTGGAGATCACGAAAAAGTGCGAGACGATGTCGTCCTGCCGCAGCGTCGCGCCGCTCACTCCCTTGCCGCCACGCTTCTGCGATCGGTACATATCGGTCTTCGTGCGCTTGGCATAACCGGTACGTGTGATCGTCACCACAACGTCTTCGCGCGCGATGAGGTCCTCCATGGAGACCTCGCCGTCGAACGGGATGATCTGGGTGCGCCGGTCGTCCCCGTACTTCTGGACGATCTCGCCGAGCTCCTCGGAGACGATCGCCCGCTGCCGCTCCGGCTTCGCGAGGATGTCCTTGAGGTCGGCGATCTCAACCTCGATCTTGATGAGCTCGTCGACGATCCGCTGCCGCTCCAGGGCGGCCAGGCGGCGCAGCTGCATGTCGAGGATCGCGGTGGCCTGCACCTCGTCCACGTCGAGCAGCTGCATCAGGCCCTGGCGCGAGTCCTCCACAGTGGGCGAACGCCGGATCAGCGCGATCACCTCGTCGAGCATGTCCAGCGCCTTGGCCAGACCGCGCAGGATGTGCGCGCGCTCCTCGGCCTTGCGCAGGCGGTACGCGGTCCGCCGGCGGATGACCTCGATCTGGTGCTCGACGTAGTACCTGATGAACTGCGCCAGGTTCAGCGTGCGGGGCACGCCGTCGACCAGCGCCAGCATGTTGGCGCCGAACGTCTCCTGCAGCTGGGTGTGCTTGTAGAGGTTGTTCAGCACGACCTTGGCGACCGCGTCGCGCTTGAGCACCAGGATCAGGCGCATGCCGGTACGGCCGGAGGACTCGTCCCGGATGTCGGCGATGCCGGTGAGCTTGCCCTCCTTGACGAGCTCGGCGATCCGCTCGGCGAGGTTGTCCGGGTTCACCTGGTACGGCAGCTCGGTCACCACGAGACAGGGCCGGCCCCGGGCGTCCTCCTCCACCTCGACGACCGCACGCATCCGGATCGAGCCGCGGCCGGTCCGGTACGCGTCCTGGATCGCCTGCTGACCGACGATCAGGCCGTAGGTCGGGAAGTCGGGGCCCTTCACGAACTCCAGCAGCGCCTCGAGCGTGGTGGCCTCGTCGGCCTCCGGGTTGTCCAGGCACCACTGGACGGCCGCGGCGACCTCGCGCAGGTTGTGCGGCGGGATCTTGGTGGCCATGCCGACCGCGATGCCCTCGGAGCCGTTGACCAGCAGGTTCGGGAACCGGGCCGGCAGGATCGTCGGCTCCTTGGTACGCCCGTCGTAGTTGTCCTGCATGTCGACGGTGTCCTCGTCGATGTCCCGCAGCATCTCCATCGCCAGCGGGGACAGCTTCGCCTCGGTGTACCGCATGGCGGCCGCCGGGTCGTTACCCGGCGAGCCGAAGTTGCCGTTGCCGTCGATCAGCCGGTAACGCAGCGACCACGGCTGGCCCATCCGGACCAGGGCGTCGTAGATCGACGAGTCGCCGTGCGGGTGGTAGTTGCCCATCACGTCGCCGACGACGCGCGCGCACTTGACGTACCCACGGTCCGGCCGGAAACCGGCGTCGTACATCGCGTACAGGATCTTGCGGTGGACGGGCTTGAGACCGTCGCGGACGTCGGGCAGCGCGCGGCCGACGATGACGCTCATGGCGTAGTCGAGGTACGAGCGCTGCATCTCGACTTCGAGGCCGACCGGCTCGACGCGCTGGGTCACACCGCCGCCGGCATCGTCCTGGATCTCGTCGCCGTCCGGGGGCTCGGGAGTGTCAGTCACTGTTAACCCTTACTCAAGGTGATACCAGGCAAGTACGGCAAAAACCGACAAAATGCTGTGGATAACACTGTGGAAAGTACCTGCACGCTGTGGATACGGCGCTGACTTAGATGTCCAGGAACCGAACATCCTTGGCGTTGCGCTGGATGAACGACCGCCGAGCCTCGACGTCCTCACCCATCAGCACGCTGAACAACTCGTCCGCCACCGCGGCGTCGTCCAGGGTGACCTGACGCAGCGTCCGGGTGTCCGGATTCATCGTGGTGTCCCAGAGCTCCTGGAAGTTCATCTCGCCGAGACCCTTGAACCGCTGGATGTCGTCCGGCTTGGCGTTCGGCTTCTTCTGCTGGCGCAGCGCGATCAGCCCGTCCCGCTCGCGGTCCGAGTACGCGTACTGCGCGTCGTCGCCGCGCTTGTTCCACTTGATCTTGTAGAGCGGCGGCGACGCCAGGTAGACGTGACCGTGCTCGACCAGCGGACGCACGAAGCGGAACAGCAGCGTCAGCAGCAGCGTCTGGATGTGCTGGCCGTCGACGTCGGCGTCGGCCATCAGGATGATCTTGTGGTAGCGCAGCTTCGTGAGGTCGAACTCGTCGTGGATGCCGGTGCCCATCGCCGTGATCAGCGCCTGGACCTCGTTGTTCTTCAGCACCCGGTCGATCCGGGCCTTCTCCACGTTCAGGATCTTGCCGCGGATCGGCAGGATCGCCTGGATGCGGCTCTCCCGGCCGGACTTGGCCGAACCGCCGGCCGAGTCACCCTCGACGATGAACAGCTCGGTCTCGCGCGGGTCGGTGGACTGACAGTCGGCCAGCTTGCCCGGCATCGAGCCGGACTCCAGCAGCGACTTGCGCCGGGCCAGCTTGCGGGCCTGCTGCGCGGCGATCCGGGCGCGCGCGGCCTGATCCGCCTTCGTGATGATCAGCTTGGCGTCCGCCGGGTTGCGGTCGAACCAGTCGGCGAGCTGCTCGTTGCAGACCTTCTGGACGAAGCTCTTCATGTCGGTGTTGCCGAGCTTCGTCTTGGTCTGGCCCTCGAACTGCGGGTTCGCCAGCGTCACCGAGATGATCGCGGCGAGGCCCTCGCGAATGTCCTCACCGGACAGCTTCTGGTCCGCCTTGAGGAACTTCTTCTCCACGCCGTACTTGTTGACGATCGTGGTGAGCGCGGCGCGGAAGCCCTCTTCGTGGGTGCCGCCCTCGTGCGTGTTGATGCGGTTCGCGAAGGTGTAGACCGACTCGCCGTACGACTCGTTCCACTGCATCGCGATCTCGACCGCCATCCCCTCCTCGGGGGCGTCGGCCTCGAACTGGATCACGGTCTTGTGGATGGCGCTCTTCGTCGCGTTGAGGTGCCGCACGAAGTCGGCGATGCCGTCCGAGTACATGAAGGTGACCGAACGGGCCTCACCGTTCTCGTCGACCGAGCTGGGCCGCTGGTCGGTGAAGCTGATGGTCAGTCCCCGGTTGAGGAACGCCATCTCCTGGAGCCGGCGGTAGATCGTCTGGAAGTCGAAGTCGACCGTCTCGAAGATCTCCGGGTCCGGCCAGAACTGGACGGTCGAGCCGGTCGACTCGGTCGTCTCGCCCTTGACCAGCTCACTGGGCTTGGAATAGTCGTACTTCTGCCGCCACACGAAGCCGGACTTGTGAATCTCGACGGCCATCTTGGTGGAGAGCGCGTTGACGACCGAGACGCCGACGCCGTGCAGACCGCCGGAGACCTTGTAGGCCTGGTTGTCGAACTTGCCACCCGCGTGCAGCACCGTCAGCGCGACCTCGACACCCGGCTTCTTCAGCTGCGGGTGCAGGTCGACCGGGAAGCCACGGCCGTTGTCGGTGACCGAAACCCCGCCGTCGGGGAAGATGACCACGTCGATGGTGTCGCAGTAGCCGGCCAGTGCCTCGTCGACCGCGTTGTCCACAACCTCCCAGACGAGGTGGTGCAGACCGCGCTCACCGGTGGAACCGATGTACATACCGGGACGCTTGCGGACTGCCTCGAGGCCCTCGAGAACGGTGATCGACTCGGCACCGTACTCCTGCTTGTTCTCTGACACCCTCGGCCACTTTCTCGCTGCGGACCCATCGGCCCCGCAGCGGGGTTGGCAGGCGCGCCGGCAGCAGCCGCGCGCACGCGTGACACCAGGGAAAACACCCGCGGGGAAGAAGCGGACCACCGGTGGAGCCGTGCGCGCCGGTCGCCGCGGGCGGCCCGCGGATCGTGATCGGCTGAGAAAACCGCGCAGAGTGACGAACCTTCGTCGAGCACAGTTTTCCCGGTCGCCGTCGATTCTACTCCGCCGACACGAGTTGGCGAGGGTGCGGCACCCCTTCCGGGTGCCTGAGAGTCCCGTAGCGCGACTTGAGCCCGATCCCACGTGTTCCCCTACACGGAACTACCGCTCACCGCAATGGCAAGTGCTGCGGCTGCCTCCTGTGCCGGGCGTGGCTGCCGGGCCGGACCGGCACTCACTGCGACACTGCTCGACAGCGGCAGGGGCTGGTGTCGTAACCTCGCCCGCGCGGGCCGGTTACGCCGGAAAGCCGCATGACAGTCCGAGGAGGGGTGGCCCCGATGGCTCACGACAAGGGCCTGGACAACGTCGCCGTGCACTGGCCGCGAACCAATCAGTACTACGACCCGGTCGCGCCCGCTGAGTTCGTCGACTTCGCCAGCATCGCCGACCGGCCCGAGATCGCCGCGCCGACCGGCGCCCTGGCGCTGCACATCGCCAAGACCGGCACGGTACGCGCGACCGCGTACACGGAACTGGTCGACCTGCTCCTGGGCCTCGAAGGCGTGCTCTACGCAACCGACGCGGCCGCCGAGGACGAGGACCCGGTGATCGACCCGGACGGGTGCGCCTGGATCGCCGGCGGTCTGGAGCGCTTCGTCGAGGGCCACGACCAGTTCGGCGACCTCGTCACCTTCGACACCGTCGCGGCCGTGATGCGCACCGCGATCGCCGGTGGCCGCCTCGCCGACCAGCAGCTGCGCTGGCTCGAGCACCGTCTCGCCGCCCTGCGCGACGACGCCGGGAACGCCCCGCACTGGAGTTTCGCCCGCACCGAGCTCGCCATCCTGGCCGGTTTCTACCGCCGGTGCGCCGAGCGGGGCTTCGCCGTCTTCGCGGACTACTGAGATCGCGGCCGGGCTCCCTTTTCGCTCAGTCCCCGGTCCCGGTGAGCCGCCTCGGGTACCGCACCAGCATCGTCACCCCGAAACCGACGAAGAGCGCGACCATCCCGAGAGCGATCCAGAACACCCCGGCCCGATCGGTGCCGGTCTGGTCCTCGCCGGCTTCCGGCGCGGCCAGGCCGGCTCCGGTTGCGGCCGGCTCGGCTCCTGTCGCGCCTGGGCCGGCTCCTGTGGCGGGTGCGCCGGCTTCTGTGGCGGGTGCGCCGGCCAGCAACTCGTTTCCGCTGCACAGCGACGTGGTCCCGGCCACGGAGTAGACCCGGTACCGCCGGCCCTCGTCGAATTGATATCCACAGGACGCCTCGTTGTCCCAAGTGGTCAGTGTCACCTCGGCGCCCGCCGCGCCCTTCAGAACCGTGCCGACGGCGAACTTCACCCGCTCCTCACCGCCCCGGCTTTGCACGGAACGGACCACCCCGTCGAATGCCAGCTCGGCATCCGCGAGCCCGCCGTCGGCACACGAACACGCCCAAGCCGCCTCCGCCGCGAACGGCACGGGCCCGATCACCAAGAGCAACAGAACCAGAATCCGACGCAAGATCATGCAACTCCGACGCACGCGGCCCGTCCCGGGTTCCGTGTCGGGCGTCAGCCGTAGGTGTCGCGCGGTCCGCGGCCCTGCACCCGGCGGGGGCCACGGCTCCAGGAGGGCGCCGCGGGACCGTGGATGTTCAGCTTCGTGACGACGTTGTTGCCCACTTCGCCGGCGATCTGGCGCAGCAGCCTCGCGGCGAGCATGCGCAGCTGGGTGGCCCAGGCCGTGGACTCCGCCTCGACGGTGAGCACGCCGTTCTCCAGCTTCACCGGACGGCTGTGCGAGGCGATGTCCGGGCCGACGACCTTCTCCCACGAGCCGAAGACGGTGGCCTCGGCCTTCGGTTTCTCCCAGCCCCGGGCCTTCATCAGCCGTTCCAGCATGTCGCCGAAGAGCTGCGGGTCGCGCGGATCGGGTCCCGGCCCGGAGTATCCGCGCAGCCGCCGCTCGCCACTGCCGGTCCGGCGCTTGCGGGGTTTGCTCGCCGCCTCCCGCCGCCGGGCCAGCGCCGCGTCCAGGACAGCGCGCGCCAGTTCCGGTCCGGCCAGCTCTTCGCTCTCCGGCCCCTTGCCCTGCGGCTCCCCGTCCGGCCTGCCGGCCCCCGGCCCTGTGCCGTGCGGCCCGGCTCCGGCGTCGCTCCCGGCGTTGTCCACAGGCTGTGCATTCCCGGGCGGAGCGGAGGCCGGCCGGTCCGCAGCGGGCCGCCGGGCCGGAGTCATCCGTGGCTCGGAAGCCGCGCCGCTCCGCGGATCGCCCTGAGCCGCCCTGGAGCGCCCCGCGGCACGCGGACCCGCACCCGACCCACCCCGGAGATCACCCAGAGCCCCACCGAAGAGCTGAGGGGGCTCGTAGGGCACGTCCGGCTCTTCGGGCCACTCCTCTTCCGGCCACTCTTCGTCGGGCCAGGATGACCGTTCCTGGTCAGTCGGCACGGTTCACCCCCCCGATCGTCACGTCGTAGCGGGCGCCCCGCAGCGACGCCGGCACGTCCTCCGGAACGGCGCAGGTCACCAACAGCTGCGCGGCGTCGGAGACGAGCGCGGCGAGACGTTCACGGCGACCGGAGTCGAGCTCGGCGAAGACGTCGTCGAGGACCAGCACCGGCTCGATCCCGTCCGATCGCAGCAGGTCGTAGGCGGCCAGCCGGAGCGCCAGCGCGAACGACCACGACTCGCCGTGGCTCGCGTATCCCTTCGCCGGCAGGTCGCCGAGGTTCAGCGAGAGGTCGTCGCGGTGCGGTCCGACCAGGGTGGTGCCCCGCTCGATCTCCGCGGTACGGCGCTCCTCCAGCGAGGCGAGCAGCGCCTGCTGCAGCGTGGGCCGGTCGGCCGTGAGTGATTCGCCGAGCCGTGACGCGTACGCGATCGACGCCGACGCCCGCCCGGCCGCCACCGCGTCGTAGGCCTTGGTCAGGTGCGGCCCGAGCGCCGCGGCGAGCTCCAGCCGGCCGGCCAGCAGCTCGGCGCCGTGATGAGCCAGGTGCTGATCCCAGACGGCGAGCGTGGACAGGTCCTGGCCCCGCGAGCCGCCGACCTTGCGGGTCAGGTACGCGGTCCGCAGCAGGGCGTTGCGCTGTTTCACCACCCGGTCGTAGTCGGCGCGCACCCCGGCGTAGCGGGGCTGGCGGGCGACGAGCAGGTCGTCGAGGTAGCGGCGGCGCTCGGACGGGTCACCGCGGACCAGCTCCAGGTCCTCGGGGGCGAACAGCACCATGCGCAGCGCGCCGAGCACCTCGCGGGGACGGCGGACCGGTGAGCGGTTGAGGCGGGCGCGGTTCGCCTTGCCGGGGACGATCTCCAGCTCGACGAGGAGCTCACGTCCATCGTGGACGATCGCGCACCGGATCACGGCCGAGGTCGCGCCGGCCCGGACGAGCGGCGCGTCGGTGGCCACCCGATGGCTGTCCAGGGTGGCCACGTAGCCGAGAGCCTCGATGAGGTTCGTCTTGCCCATGCCGTTCTGCCCGACCAGCACGGACACGCCGGGTTCGAGATCCACGGCCACCCGCTCGTAGGAACGGAAGTCGGTGAGCTCGACCCGGCGTACGTGCATCGATCAGCGCTTGACGGCGTGGCCGCCGAACTGCTGACGCAGCGCGGCGACGGCCTTCATCGCGGGCGAGTCGTCCTGGCGCGACTCAAAACGCGTGAAGATCGAGGCGGCCAGGACATGGGCGGGAACGGCGAGGCGGACGGCCTCGTCGACGGTCCAGCGGCCCTCGCCGGTGTCCTCGACGTAGCCCTTGAGGTTGGCCAGCGTCGGGTCCTCGTCGAGCGCACGGTCCAGCAGGTCGAGCAGCCAGGACTTGACGACACTGCCCTCGCGCCAGCTCTTGATGACCGCCGGCACGTTGTCGACCAGCTCGGACGCCAGGAGGATCTCGTAACCCTCGCCGTACGCCTGCATCATCCCGTACTCGATGCCGTTGTGGATCATCTTGGCGTAGTGGCCGGCACCGTGCGTGCCGGCGTGCGCGAAGCCGAACTCACCGGCCGGCTTGAGCGCCTCGAAGATCGGCTTGCAGTGCTCGACCTGGGCGGCCTCACCGCCGACCATCAGCGCGTACCCGTTGGTGATCCCCCAGACGCCGCCGGAGACGCCGACGTCGAGGTAGTGGATGCCCTTGGCCTTCAGCCGCTCCGCGCGCGGCCCGTCGTCGGTGAACTTCGAGTTTCCACCGTCGATGATGATGTCGCCCTCGGAGAGCAGCCCCGAGAGCTCGTTGATGGTGTCTTCGGTGATCTGGCCGGCGGGCACCATGGTCCAGATCACACGCGGCGCAGCGAGCTTCTCGACCATCTCGGCCAGGCTGGCGACGTCGCGCTTGTCCGGATGGTGGTCGAATCCGACGACTTCGTGCCCTGCCGCACGCAGTCGTTCCCGCATGTTGCCACCCATTCGGCCGAGACCGATCAGGCCGAGTTGCATGGTGTTCTCCCTAGATGTGCGATTGCTTCAAGCCCAGTATCAGCGAGTCACCCGGATCGGCATGATCAGATAGCGGTAACCCGAGATGATTTCGCCGCTTTCGGCAGCGGGGGAGATCACAGCGGGCTTGAAGGCGTCGACGAAGGAGAGCACGGCGGTCGGTGCGCCGAGGTTCTGCAGACCGTCGATCAGGTACTGCGGGTTGAACCCGATCGTCAGCGGTTCACCGGTGAAGGCGGCCTCCATGGCCTCGCTCGCGCGGGCCTCCTCGGTGCCACCGGCCTCGACCACCAGACCGTCCTCGCTGAAGCTCAGCAGCACCGGGGTGGTGCGCTCGGCGACCAGCGCGACGCGGCGGACGACCTCGACCAGCGCGGAGACGGCCACCCGGGCCTCGGCGTTGTGCGAGGCGGGGAAGAGCGACCGCACCGGCGGGTAGTTCGCACCGTCCAGGAGGCGGCTCGTGGTGCGGCGGGTGCCACCGGCAAAACCGATCATGCCCTCACCGGCGCTGCCCTGCGCGAGAGCCAGGGTGACGGCGCCACCGAGCGGGCCGAGCGTCTTGGCGGTGTCGTTGAGGGTCTTCGCCGGGACCAGAGCGTTGAGGCTGATCTCCGGGTCGTCCGGGTTCCACTCGATCTCGCGCATCGCGAGCCGGTAGCGGTCGGTCGCCAGCATCGCCATCGACGTGCCGTTCAGCTCGATCCGCACACCGGTCATCATCGGCAGCGTCTCGTCCCGGCCGGCCGCGACGGCCACCTGGGCGACCGCTGAGGCGAACGTGGCGGCGTCGACGGTGCCGGTGCTGGACGGCATCTCCGGAAGCGTCGGGTAGTCCTCCACCGGCATGGTGGGAAGCGTGAATCGGGCGCTGCCGCAGACCAGCTCGAGATGCGCACCGACAGCGGCGATGTCCACCGGCTTGCCGGGCAGCGCCTTGGTGATCTCAGCGAGCAGGCGGCCGGAGACCAGCGCGGCGCCGTCGGCGTCCGCCTGAACCTCGACACTCACCTGGCTCGAGACCTCGTAGTCGAATCCTGAGACCTGTAGCCGCCCGTCCGTGACCCGCAGCAGGACACCGGCGAGCACCGGAACCGACGGCCGGCTCGGCAGGCTCTTGGCTGTCCAGGCCACGGCGTCGGCAAGCGCGTCTCGCTCCACCCGGAACTTCATGCTGTCCTCCGCGATGCTTCCTCTTACGGGGGCGTAGACCCCACTGAACTCTATGGCTCGGGTCGTCTTCGTGCGCGCCCGACCCTCGGTGCCGAGCAGTCGAGCTGATGAGGCTTCAGAGCCGGATCCGGCTCATCCACACCTTCCACAACGCTGATGATTGTTTTTTGTTCTCTATTAAAGAGATAACTAGTCGTCTTCATCGGTGCTGTGGATTCTGTGGAGAACCGGAGTTCGCCCTGGTCAGGGAGTTATCCACCGGTGATTCACAGGTGGATAACCAGGGTACAAACCCCGGTCTGTGTCCACAGTCGTGGACCTGAGGGGCGGTTGTCCACCGCTGTCCCCAGGTTGTCCCCAGGTTGTCCACCGGGTTTATCCCCTGCCCTGGGGATAACGCGGGGACGCAACCGTCACGTTGTCCCCAGAACCTTCAACAGGAAATCCACAGGCGTCCACAGACGGTTGACTAGTTTGGTGACGCACAGTGTCTGTCCACATCGATTTCCACAGGGTCGGTCCACATCTGTGGGTTTCGGTGTCGGCCGTCGTCCACCGGTTGGGGACAAAGCCTGTGGACGCCTGTGGATTAGTGTGGACAACGTTGGCACGAAACTGACCCGTTCCGACGTTGACAAGTCGTGTTTCGGTAGCCCTGAAAACTAACTGCGATGAGCGTCGATATGTGCGCTGAGCTGCGATGATCTGGGTATAACTTGTGGAGAACCCGGTGCATAACCGGTGGATAACTCGACCGCTTTTGCCATAGGCGCTGGTCAAGGGCCTGTGTATATGTGGCCAATGTGGTTCGTGGGGCCTGTGGGTAACCGGTACGGACGCTGCCGACCGCGGTGACTGTCCCCAGACGCGGTGATCAACAGGGACGATCGGCACCACAGCCTGTGGACAACTCGCGCGGGATGGGCGCTGAGCTGGGAATTGTGGGTTGTGCACAGAGCCACGCCGCGGAAGAACAGCGTCAGCGGGCCGGCGCGCATCGCGACCCTCGCGCGCATCGCGGAAGCGCCCTGGACGGTGGGTCCGTTGGGAAACGGGCGCCGCGGGGATGGCGAGTGGGCAGGCCCGCCGGAAGGCGGGTGAGAGCCGGACCGACGCGGAGGTCCCTGCCGGACGGGCCGTCCAGCCCCCGTGGTGCGGTTGGCCGGCCGGATCGGCACGTACCTGATGGGTCAGGTGTTTTGTTTGATGCGGTTCGTCAGCTCGGCGATCTGGTTGTAGAGCGAGCGGCGCTCGGCCATGTGCTGGCGGATCTTGCGGTCGGCGTGCATGACGGTGGTGTGGTCGCGGCCGCCGAACGCCTGGCCGATGCGGGGCAGCGAGAGGTCGGTCAGCTCGCGGCAGAGGTACATGGCCACCTGGCGGGCGTTGACGAGCACCCGGCTGCGGGAGTGTCCGCGGAGGTCTTCGAGGGAGACGCCGAAGTAGTCCGCGGTGGAGACCATGATCTGGTCAGCGGTGATCTCCGGGCCGGCGCCGTCCGGCATGAAGTCGCGGAGGACTTCCTCGGCCAGGGAAAGCTGAACCGGCGAGCGGGTGAGGCTGGCGAACGCTGTCACCCGGATGAGGGCGCCCTCGAGTTCCCGGATCGAGTTAGAGACGCGCGAGGCGATGAACTCCAGGACGTCGTCCGGGGCGTACATCCGCTCCTGCGCGGCCTTCTTCTGCAGAATCGCGATACGCGTCTCCAGATCCGGCGGCTGGATGTCGGCGAGCAGGCCCCATTCGAAGCGGGTCCGCATCCGGTCCTCCAGCGTGGCCAGCTGGCGCGGCGAGCGGTCGGAGCTGATCACGATCTGCTTGTTCGCGTTGTGCAGCGTGTTGAAGGTGTGGAAGAACTCCTCCTGGGTCCGCTCGCGGTTCTCCAGGAACTGGATGTCGTCGATCAGCAGGATGTCGACGTCGCGATAGCGCCGCTGGAACGCCTGGGTCTTGTCGTCCCGCAGGCTGTTGATGAAATCGTTGGTGAACTCCTCGGTCGACACGTAGCGCACCGAGCGGGCGTGGCCCAGTGTGGTGGCGTAGTGGCCGATCGCGTGCAGGAGATGCGTCTTGCCCAGCCCGGAGCTGCCGTAGATGAACAGCGGGTTGTACGCCTTCGCGGGCGACTCCGCGACGGCGACCGCCGCGGCGTGCGCGAACCGGTTGGACGAACCGATGACGAACGTCTCGAACATGTACTTCGGATTGAGACGGTTGCCGTCGTTGCCACCGGGGCGCGGTGAGGCGCCGGGACCGCGCAGGTCGACCGGCGGCCGGCCGGGGCCGTTGTCACCACGGGTCGGCGGCATCATCTCCGACCGGCGTTGCGCCGCGTCGGATGTGGCGCGCGGCATGCCCGAGTCGGCCGGCGACGGGGACTCCGCGGCCTTCTCCACCGGGCGAGCCTGCGGGCGGTTCATCGGCGGCTGCGGCAACTGCGGCGGCATCGGGTCGGCGAAAAGCGTCTCCTGGCCGTCGCGCGCGCTGGGCACGCTGCGCGAGTGCTGCGCGGACCCGGTCGGGTACGGCTCCGGCGCACGTTGCTGCCCCGGATATCCGGGGAGCTCGGGCTGGTACGGGCCGGCATCGTCGTATCGGGCCGGCTCGTCGTATCGGGGCGGGTCGGCGTAATGACGTGGCTGCGGCTCCAGCTGTGTCGGAGCGGCGTCGATCGGGGTGCCGTAAACCGTGCCGGGGATGCCCGAGCCGTCCTCCGGCGGGCGCACCGTGACCGCGACCTGTATCGGCCGGCTCAGCCGGCGGGTCAGCACCTCGGTGATCGCTCCCCGCATCCGGGACTCGATGACGTCCCGGGTGAACGCGTCCGGAACCGACAACAGAGCGGTGTCCTCGACGATCGCCCGGAGACGGACCAGCTGAAGGTAGGCGCGCTGCTGCGGTGAGGCGATCTCGTCGGACAACTCACCCAGAGTTGCCTTCCACACCTCACCAAGGTCGACCTGATCGGCCACCGCCGCGCCACCCCCATCGCCACCGACCCCCGGTGGACCTTGTATCCGGCCTTTCCGCCTGGACGCTGACGACGCCCCGTACAGGCACCGCTCGGCCCTCAACCATGTCCAGTCAAGGTGCTGAACACGCACGGCGCCACCGGCTATCCACAGGTTATCCACAACCTGTGGTGTTGCCAGTGGCCGCTCCCGGCCTTCAGTGGTCGGCAGATTTTCCGGAGCCTGTAGTGGCGCGGGCTGAAAACAGGCTCACCGTGGCGAACGATCCACCTGCTTGTCCGGTTTTGGCCGCCGCTTCGCGGTGTGCGAACGGCCGGTGAGACCAGCAACCGCGCACGCTAACAGCGGTGACAGGTGGACTACAACCGCAGACCGGGCCCGCCCCTGCACGTTTGCAGGAAAAGATTCACTTTGTGCGCGGAAAGACCTGGTGGCTGCTGTCAGGCCCAGCCTGTCGGCGTGCCGACCAAGGATATGGTTGACCCCGAGATGGCCTCTCCGTAGGGTTGGGCGGTTGCTCCGCCGCGTTCTGCTAAAGTGGCGTCTTGCAGCCCGATGCCCCCTGGACGTAGTACGAAGACGGAGTTCTGACGTGAGCAAGCGCACCTACCAGCCGAACAACCGCCGGCGTGCCAAGACCCACGGCTTCCGGCTGCGCATGCGCACCCGTGCCGGTCGCGCCATCCTGTCGTCCCGCCGGACCAAGGGCCGCGACAAGCTGTCGGCCTGATCCGACCGTTTGACGCAGTCCCGAATGCTCAGGTAACCCGTGCTGGCCGCGGCACAGCGACTGCGACGTAGCACGGACTTCGCCGCAGCGATTCGCGGTGGCCGTCGTGCCGGCCGCGGGACCCTGGTCGTTCATCTGCTTATCGAGGAGCCGGCGTTCGCCTCTACGGCGCGCGCCGGCTTCGTCGTATCCAAAGCAGTGGGCAACGCGGTGACCCGTAACAAGGTCCGCCGCCGGTTGCGTCACCTCGTCCGGCCCCTTCTCGCCGATCTGCCGGAGTGCACGGTCCTGGTGGTCCGGGCGTTGCCGCCGGCCGCCGAGGCGTCGTTCGCCACTCTCGCCGCGGACCTGGAGGGGGCGCTCGCGGCAGCCCGCAAACCCCGGCGGCCGCGATGAGCGTCGCTGCCCGGCTCCTGACCGCAGCGGTCGTCGCGTACCGTCGATACTTGAGTCCGGTGCTGCCGGCACGCTGTCGGTTCTACCCCTCGTGCAGCGCTTACGCCCAGGAGGCCCTGGCGCGGCACGGCGCGGTGCGAGGGACGGGCCTGGCGATCTGGCGGCTCCTGCGCTGCCACCCTTTCCACCCTGGCGGGTACGACCCGGTGCCTGAGCGGATCCGTCACCGTCCTGCCGATGTGACTGGAGCTTAGATTGAGTCTCGACTGGATCTACACCGCCATTTCGTGGATCCTTCTGCGCTGGCATGCCCTGTGGGACGCCATCGGCATCCCCGACGACCGAGTGCTCGGCACCAACTGGGCCTGGATCCTGGCGATCATCTTCCTGGTCGTGACCCTGCGGATCATCCTGTTCCCCGTCTTCGTCAAGCAGATCAAGAGCCAGCGGGCGATGCAGGCGCTGCAGCCGAAGGTCAAGGCTCTGCAGGACAAGCACAAGGGCGACAAGGAAACGCTCCAGAAAGAAATGATGGAGCTGTACCGGACGGAGAAGGCCAACCCGCTGATGGGTTGCCTTCCGATGTTCCTGCAGATCCCCGTCTTCTTCGGGCTCTTCCACGTCCTTCAGCACCTGGACCCGTCGATCTCCGAGAAATACAAGCTTCTGTACGGGTGGTCGCTGGAGCAGTTCGACAGCGCCGCGAACGCGCACCTGTTCAACGCCCCGATCAGCGCGAAGTTCGGCTCGAGCGCCGCTGAGCTGGCGGCCGTGGGCGCCGACGGCACCACCGTGAAGGTGCTGGCCGGCATCCTGGTCCTGATCATGATGGGGACCACGTTCCTCACCAGCCGTCAGATGATCCTCAAGACCGGCTGGGCCGAGGACCCGCAGCAGAAGATGATCCAGCGCCTGATGCTCTACGGCATCCCGTTCTCGCTGCTCATCTCCGGTGCGCTGTTCCCGATCGGTGTGGTCATCTACTGGGTGACGAACAACCTGTTCACCCTCGCGCAGCAGCAGTGGGTGCTCCGGAAGTTCCCGCCGGTCCAGCTGAACAAGAACGCGTCGACGGCCCGCCCGGCGGCCTCCGGCTCCCGCTCCACCAGCAACAGCCCGGTCCAGCCGGCCCGTACCGGTGGCCTGTTCGGCCGCAAGGCCGCTCCGGAGCCGGTCAGCCCGGTCGTCGACACCAAGGCTCTCGCCCCGAAGCCCGGCGCCAAACCGGTGAATCCGAAGAAGGGCACCCGCCCGGCGACCAAACCCAAGGGATGATCGCAGCTCGGGCCCGGGCTTCCGGGCCCGAGCGCTCCCCTTGATCTCGCCACAGACCTCCCCGCTCAGCGGGAAATATCGGACACAACGGAGATGAGACCGTGACCGACACCAGCACTCCCCCTTCCGCCGAGTCGACCGAAGCGGAGGCCTCGCCGACCGCGGCTGACGAGACGAAGAAGTCGGAGAGCGTCGCCTCGGACAGCGACCTGTTCCGTCAGAGCGAGATCGCTGCGGATTACGTCGAGGGTCTGCTGGACATCCTCGACTACGACGGTGACATCGACGAGCTGGTCTCGGCCGGCCGGCCGATGGTCGAGGTGGTCGGTGGCCGGCTGCAGCCGCTCGTCGGCCAGCGCGGCGCCACGCTCGAGGCCCTCCAGGAGCTCACCCGTCTGGCGATCTTCCGGGCGACCGGTTCGCCGAGCCGGCTGCTGCTCGACATCGGCGGCTACCGCGCGGCTCGCCGCAAGGAGCTCGCCGCCGTCGCCCGCAACGCCGTCGAGAAGGTGAAGGAGCACGGCGACCCGGTGCGACTCGAAGCGATGTCGGCCTTCGAGCGCAAGTGCGTGCACGACGTGGTCAACGCGATCCCGGGCGTGCAGAGCGAGTCCGAGGGCGTCGAGCCCAACCGCCGCATCGTGGTGCGCGCGGCGGACTGATCGTGACCGACCCACGCCACGGCGCGGGTGACCTCGGCCCGGGCCTCGAATCGCCCGGGCCGTCGTCGTTCCCGCCCTCAGTTGTCACCTCGCCACCGGCTCAGTTCGCTGAGGCGGCCGCCGCGGTCTTCGGCGATCGTCTGGCGCTGGCGGGGCGCTATGCCGAGCTGCTCGCCACCGAGGGAGTGATCCGGGGCCTGATCGGGCCTCGGGAGACGCCCCGGCTCTGGGAGCGTCATCTCATCAACTGCGGTGTTATGTCGCAGATAATCCCGTCCGGCGCTTCGGTCGTGGACGTCGGCTCTGGTGCCGGTTTGCCCGGTATCGTGCTGGCAGTGGCACGGCCGGATCTCGTCATCACGCTTGTCGAGCCGCTGGCCCGGCGCACCGCGTTCCTTGACGAGGTGGTCGAGCTTCTCGATCTGGACAACGTCACGGTGATCCGCGGCCGTGCGGAAGAGGTGGCCGGCCGGATCGAGGCCGACATCGTCACGGCCCGTGCCGTGGCGGCCTTGGACAAGCTGGCCGGGTGGTGTCTGCCGCTCGCCAAGGTCGGTGGGCGGTTGCTGGCACTCAAGGGTGCCTCGGCGGCTGAGGAGGTTGCCGAGCACGGGGCGGCGCTGTCCGCGCTGGGCGGCGGCGAGGTGACGGTCCGGCTCTGCGGTGAGGGATTGATCGACCCGCCGGCGACGGTGGTGGACGTGGTCAAGGAACGTCAGGTCGCGCCGGTTCGGGGTTCTCGGGTCGGGGATGGTCGTGGTTCGCGGAGCCGGGATGGTCGCGTTTCTGGGGACCGTGGTGGTCGCGTTTCTGGGGACCGTGATGAGCGTGGCGGGCGCGGTGGGGATCCGCGCGGTGATGGGCGAAGGAAGGCTCGGAGGCGATAGATGGGCAAGCGGGGTGCACGGAAACGAGCCGTTCGGAAGTCGCACCCCGCACAGTCCCGTTCTGTCGAGCGCAATCCGCTGGGGGCGGAGGAAACCCGTGGGTCGCAGTCACCCGGTTCGCACAGTGAGCCTCTGACCGGAACTGAATGGAGTGCTGGGCCTCGGGTTGTGTCCGGCTTTCTGGTTTGGCCTGCGGTGGACGGGGTGCTCCGGGAATCGGCGGGACCGTCCTCTGGCGCGGTTGTTGATTTGGTTCAGGGTGCCGTGTCCGGCTGGGCGGGTCGCGGGAACGGTGATCTGAGGGGTCTGAGCGGCACTGTGGCGCCCGAAGTCGTGGCGTCGGCCCGGACGGCGGGTGTTGATGTTTTCCGGGCTCACGATGATTCTGGGGGTGGCGGGACTGGGTCGGTGCGGTTGTGGGAGGCGGTCCCCCGTACGAAATCGGAATTGAAGCCTGCGTTGCAGCGAGCCGGCGGCGATGCCGGGGGGTTGTTGCGACTCGTGCCGGGGGCGATGGTCTTCCGGGAAGGCTCCTCGCAAGGTTCTTTGGTCAGCGCAGCGACGACTTTGTGCTCGATTCATCAGACTTCGGACCATGGCAACACCTGCCCGGCCCCCGTAGGCTGGCTGGGCGTCGATAGTGTGGACCGGATTTCTGTTGCCGGGGCCCACGTTCTGCCGGCCAACCCGTTCCTAGCCAACAGGGATGAAGCGGTGCATGAGTACGGTGTTTCACGTGAAACCGAGTCGCCTCTCGACAGGCCGTCGGGAGTGAGCGTGGGCGGACCGCACGCTGGCGACCAAAACGTTCCGCTGCCTCGAGCAGGCGGATATGGCCCACCGGGTCAGTACGGCTATGGCATTTCGCCCGCTTCCGGGGCAGTGGTGCCGCCGACTGCGGCCGCGCCGCCGCCCGGCGCGCCAATTCCTGGCGTCCCCGTTCAGTCGGACGAGCATGTTTCACGTGAAACGCCGGGCGGGGTTGAGGACGATCCGCCCCTTGCCATGGAAGCGTTGCGAGCTGTGCAGATCCTCAACCCGAGCGGCGAGATCGTCATGCCGCGCCCGGACCACCCGAGGGTGATTTGCGTCGCCAACCAGAAGGGCGGCGTCGGGAAGACGACCACGACGGTGAACCTGGCGGTGGCTCTCGCCCTCCACGGCAACCGCGTCCTGGTGGTGGACCTCGACCCGCAGGGCAACGCCTCCACCGGTCTGAACGTGCCGCACCACGCCGGCGTGCCGGACGTCTACGACTGCCTGATCGACAACGTGCCGCTGGCTGAGGTGGCACAGGGGGTCGAGGGCATTCCGAACCTGTTCTGTGTCCCGGCCACCATCGATCTGGCCGGTGCGGAGATCGAGCTCGTCTCCGTGGTGGCTCGTGAATCCCGGCTCGCCCGGGCGATCGCCGGGCACCCGGAGAAGTTCGACTACGTCTTCATCGACTGCCCGCCGTCGCTGGGTCTCCTCACGGTCAACGCCCTGTGCGCCGCGCAGGAGGTGCTGATCCCGATTCAGTGTGAGTACTACGCGCTGGAGGGCCTCAACCAGCTGATCAACAACATCAACCTGGTACGGCAGCACCTGAACCCGACGCTGGACGTGTCGACGATCCTCCTGACGATGTACGACCGCCGGACCCGGCTGGCCGACGCCGTCGAGCAGGACGTCCGCAACCACTTTGGGACGAAGGTTCTGAACGCTGTCATTCCCCGGAACGTGCGAGTCTCGGAGGCTCCCAGCTACGGCCAGTCTGTGATGACCTACGATCCGGGATCACGGGGTGCGACCAGCTATTTCGAGGCCGCCCTGGAGATCGCTATGCGTGGGGTCAACACGGGAGGCACGGCATGAAGAACCGTCCGCGGGGTGGCCTGGGCCGCGGCCTAGGTGCGTTGATCCCCACGGCGCCTGCTGCTGAACCTGCAGCAGCGCCCGCCTCCACCGAGGCGGCGGTTCCCGAGCCGGCGGCGGCTTCAGCGCCGGCGGCGACTGCTGTGATCACTGCGACCCCGCCCGCGCCGGTCTCGGCGCCGCCGGCCGTCGCGGAGACCGAACTGGCGCCGGTGCCGGGGGCCCGGTTCGCCGAGTTGCCGGTCGGTGCCATCGAGCCGAACGCGAAACAGCCGCGCCACGTGTTCGACGAGGAAGCGCTGGAGGAACTCAAGACCTCCATTCAGGAGGTCGGCTTCCTTCAGCCGATCGTGGTGCGCGATATCGGCGATGGCCGATACGAGTTGGTCATGGGTGAGCGGCGGTGGCGAGCTGCTCAGGCGGTCGGCAAGGACACGATCCCCGCGATCGTCCGGGACACGCCCGATGACGCGATGCTCCGAGACGCCCTGCTGGAGAACATCCACCGGGCGAACCTGAACCCTCTTGAAGAGGCTGCCGCGTATCAGCAGTTGCTCGAGGAGTTCGGTGCCACGCACGAGGAGCTGGCCCGCCGGATCGGGCGTAGCCGGCCGCAGATCTCCAACACCATAAGGCTGATGAATCTGCCGGCGCCGGTGCAGCGGCGGGTTGCTGCGGGAGTGTTGTCGGCGGGGCATGCTCGGGCGCTGCTCGGACTGGACGACAGTGAGGCCCAGGAGAAGCTCGCGCTACGGATCGTTGCCGAAGGGCTCTCTGTGCGGGCCACCGAGGAGCTTGTTCAGCTCGCCGTGGCTGAGGGGCCGGTGAAGAAGACGGCACCGGCCCGGCGGGCGAAGGTGCACGCCCCGGCACTGAACGATCTGGCGGAGCGGTTGTCGGACCGGTTCGACACGCGGGTGAAGGTCGATATCGGTCGCAACAAAGGGAAGATCACGATCGAGTTCGCTACCGTGGATGACCTTGAGCGGATAGTGGGCATGATCGGTGTTGAGGAAGAGGGCGCGCGGCGGGATGGCGCGGGCTCGGAGTAATCCGGGGTTTGGCTCTTTCGGGGTTGTTGTGTTCGGCGCGTTCCGGTTCTGGGACGCGCCGATGTGCTTTTTCGGGACGTGAATGGGGTTCGGGGCGCTTCTCTCAGAACGATTCTCCTGAGGTTTTCGTGGTGGAGAGGGTGTCGGGGTTGGCCGTTTCGAATAGCGTTTTTGATCGCCTATTGTCCTGCTTGGTCGGGATTGATCTTCGGTGGAGATGGGTCGGGGGTCATGGGCCTACGCCTTGTCGGGAGGCGGCGGGCGGCGGGCGGCAGTTGGCAAGCCGGGGGCGGCAGCTGGCGAGTGGCGGGTGGCAGCTGGCAAGTGGCGGGCGGCTGGCTGGCAGTCTGCGTGGGGCCAGCCGCCAGCGGCAGTCAGTGGGAGGCGGCGGTCAGCGGCTCGGCAGCCGGCGAGCGGCCGGTGACTAGCCGGCAGGAGGCTAGCGGCTCGGCAGGCGGTCAGCGGCACGGTCAGCGGTCAGCGGTCAGCGGCACGGTAAGCGGTCAGCTGTTCGGCGGGCGACCGGCGGTTAGGTAGGCGGTCAGCGATTCGGTCCGCGGTCAGCGGCAGGCTGCCGGCGGCTGCGGCTGCGGCTGCGGCGGCTGGCGGCGGCCGGTGACGGCAGGGCTGTGGCTGGCGGCGAGATCCTGGTTCAAGCGTAGTGATCGGCGGTCGGCTGTGGCTGGCGGGGAATCGTGGTTTGGGCGAGTGACCGGTGGCCGACGTTGCAAGTTTCGGCGTTCGGCGGCGGGGTGCTGTGCGGTGGGCGGTAGGTAATGGCGGCGACGGGGGTGCGGCGCGGTGGGCAGTCGGTAGTGGCGGGCGGCGCGGTGGGCGGTTAGCAGTGGCGGCGGCGCGGCGGGCGGGTAGCTGTGCCCTCGTAGTGAGCGGGGTTCGAAGGTTCGGTGGCCTTTGGGAGCCGCCGGCCATTCGCGCGGTTTCACGTGAAACCGACCGGGATTCCTCTGAGGAGTTTGACGGGTGCTGTTGCGCTGCTGCTGCTGCTGCTGCCGCCGCCGCCGTGCCGCTGTTGCTGCTGCTGACGCTGGCACTTCCGGATACTCGGGCGGTCGGAGGTGAGGCATAGGCCTCGGGCGCTGGTTGACCTTCCGGGCATGCGTCGATGGCGAAGTGCCGCACAGGGGGAGCCTCGGGCGGTGGGTTCGAATCTACGTTTGGGCTGAGGCGGGCATGATGGCGCAGAGGTCAGAAAGCGCGAGGATTGTCGGTCAGGATTGTCGTGTAGGAGCCGGGCCGTGTGCGTAGTCCGCTGGGGAGGGGGCTGGCAAGGTAACGGTGGCGATATCCGAGGCCCAACCAAGAGCGCTGTGTCCGGGCGGCGGCTATTAGGAATGCGCCACCGGTTTCACGTGAAACGGCGACGCAAGGCTGATGCCGTGGCCTACTCGCATGGCGGTGTTGGCCGTGTGATCGGCGACTGGGGCTCACCGGTTCTACGGCAGTGCCCACTGTCGGTCCGAACTCGGTTGGAGAGCCTATGCAGCGGTGCGCAACCTCTTGCCACCGCGAGCTGGCTGCGACTCGCCAATACGAGCGGATATGGCCGCGCGCTTGGGTGCAATCGGTCTGCCGAACGGATGCCGACGGCACTGGCGGATCGGTTTCACGTGAAACACGTAGCCACCGATCAGGCGGCGACTCGGAGGCAATTTTCATCTGCGCTCACACCATGCCGTGGCGAGCTTCCTTCCCTACCACCCAGGTGCCGCTAGGAGAGGCGGCCTGCGGTTGCCGCAAGGAGAGGAGGCCTGCGGTTGCCGCTAGGAGGGATACCCGAGGTGCCCACCGGCCGGTACCAAGAGCCGCCTTCGTTGACCTGCAACGGCTACGAGTGGCCAAGGATCTACCCGCGCCGGTTTCACGTGAAACACGTCTCCCACCTGAGGGCGTCCGCCAAACGGTGGATCATCGCCACCCCCGGAGGCTTCCCCGGCGATCTGAGACCCGCTCGGCTACCACCCTCCGTAGCGAACCCTCGCAGAGACGGTTTTCCCTCTGCCTACATACGCCAACACCACTATCCACAACCTGTGTGTGGCGCATGTTGAGGAAGCCGCGTGCTCCGTTTCACGTGAAACGCTGCCGATGTCCCGGCCTTCATCCACCGCTCTATCCACAGGGGCCACAGGCGTTCTACGTCGCGTTTCACGTGAAACGCGGCTGCCTGTGGATAACTTCTGTGGATAACTTTGGGATGGATGTGTGTAGAGCGCTGGCGTCATGGCCGTCAAAGTGCCAACCCTGCTCGGGTGGGTGTAAAGGGGTCCCTCCGTAGTGCGAAATTGACCCAGGACAGCCCCTCCTGAGCTGGGCTAAGGTCACGTCGTGTCCGAGAACACCGCCCCCCTGCCAGACTTCACACGTTGGCCGTCGTTCCCCTTCGAGGGGGACATGCGGGTCAAGAAGCTTGCGCCGCCTGTGGATGTTGAACCCCCGCGCAGCGGCGAGGACGCATCCGAGTGTGTGTCGTGCAGCACGCACGATGACGCGTACATCTGGGTCAGTGAACGTTGGCGGGTCCGGGCGATGGACCGTCCGACGGGCCTGCCGATGGTCCTGATCCTGGAGTGCCGGTCGCACCTTGATCTCGGTGATCTGCCGAACCTGCTCGCAGCCGAGCTCGGCGTCATGACGGTTCGGCTGGAGCGTGCGATCCGCTCGCTCGACGGCGTCGCGCGGGTGCACGTCAACCGATGGGGTGACGGTTCCGCGCATCTGCACATATGGTTCCTCGCAAGGCCCTATGGGCGGCTGCAACTTCGCGGCACGTTCCTGTCGCTCTGGGACGACATCCTGCCGGTCATCCCCGAGGCGCAGTGGCGGGAGAATCTTGCTCTCGTCGCGGCCTGGCTCGCCGACTTCGGCGGCAAGGCGAACGCCGAGCCGGCCCACATCGAGTGGGAGTCGCCCTCCATTTTGACGGTCCCCACCTTCACGTCCACACACGAAGCTGCGGTCCCGGACACCGCCACGGACGCGACGGAGGACGCGACGGCGGGCGCGGCCGCAGGAGCGGCAGCGGGCGCGGCGGCAGAAACAACGACGGGCGCGGCGGCCGACACAGCGACAAGTGCGGCAACGGCAACCGGCGCGACGGGTGTGGCGGCCGGAGCGGCAACGGACGCGGCAACGGGCGCGGGGACCAGCGCGATGAAGGACGGGGAAAGGGATGGGGCACCCGACCGCCTAGCCGACGACAGCCCGAGGCCTCAAACCCTGGGGGACGTCCAGGCCGCTTCGGCGGCGGCTGAGGCAGATGTACGGGCGACGGCAGATGTACGGGCGACCGAGGCCGCTCGGAACACACCACGGTCGGCTCCCGCTCCGAGGCAGCCTTCGGACACTCCGTCGGCCGACCCCTCCGATGCCGAGGCCTCCACCAACAGTCGATCGTCCTGAACGGGGAAGGCTGGGGCCAGGGCCAGCCTGAGGACGGCAAAGGACGATGAACGCGGCAGCGGGCTGGGAACGGCGGAAGCCGGGGAACAAGCACCATGGCCCGGAAACGGCGGAGGCCCAGCGCCGACCGCGACGCTGGGCCCCACACAACCCCACTTCAGGAAGAGCGCGAAACCGCCTGCTCCACCAACGAACTCAACAGCTCCCCGAGATCCACCCCAGCGGCCTGCACCGCCAGCGGCAGCAACGACGTCTCCGTCATCCCCGGCGACACGTTGCACCCCAGAACCATCGGCTCCCCGTCCGCGCCGACGATCACGTCGATGCGGGACAGGTCACGCAGGCCCAGGGCCTTGTACGCCGCCAGCGCCACCTCGGAGATCCGATCGGCCACCGCGGGCGACAGCCGAGCCGGCACGTGCCACGTCGTCAAGCCGGCCGTGTACCGGGCGGCGTAGTCGTACACCCCGTCGCGCGGGACGATCTCGACGATCGGCAGCGATTCCGGGCCGGCGCCTCGGTCGACGATGGACACCGCCACGTTGGTGCCCGTCACGTACTGCTCGACGAGCGCCGTCGAGTCGTACGCGAAGCAGCCCACCATCGCCGCCGGCAGGTCGGCGGCGTCGCGCACCACCGCGGCGCCCAGACCGGAGCCGCCCTGCGCCGGTTTCACCATGAGCGGCAGGCCGAGCTGGTCGACGATGCGGTCGAGGACCGCGACGGCACCGAGCTCGGAGAACCGGTCGTGGGGCAGAGCCACCCAGTCGGGGGTGGGGATGCCGGCTTCCCGCAGCATCGACTTGGCGGACGGCTTGTCCCAGGCGAGCCGGGCGGTCCGGGCATCGGCGCCGACGTAGGGAATCCCACAGAGGTCGAGGACGCCCCGCAGCGAACCGTCCTCACCGGTGGCGCCGTGCAGCGCGATGAACGCGGCGTCCGGCGGGTCGGCCTGCAACGCCGGCAGCAGGGAGACGTCGGCGTCGTGCAGGTCGGCGGTCAGGCCGACGGAGCGGAGCGCGTCCAGGACCCGGCGACCGGATCGCAGGGACACGTCCCGTTC
The DNA here is from genome assembly GCF_040639325.1 of Actinoplanes sp. NPDC023936. NCBI lineage: Bacteria > Bacillati > Actinomycetota > Actinomycetes > Micromonosporales > Micromonosporaceae > Actinoplanes > Actinoplanes sp. NPDC023936. The sequence goes on from NZ_JBEZZR010000002.1 coordinate 136,331, forward strand.
GTAGGAGAGCCCACCGGCCAGCACCAGAATCCGTAACTCGTCACGCGTACCCATGGCAGTGATCATGCCAACTCGCGGCCGGGGGTGTCGGCAGTGGCCGGACCACGACGGCGCTGGGACCCCAGCGCCGCGGAACCGCCGAAGACGGCACGCATCTCCAGCTCCTTCTCCATCACCCCGGACAGGCGCCGCACGCCCTCGCGAAGCCGCTCCGGCGACGAGAACGAGAAGTTGAGCCGCATGTTGCCCCGGCCCGTCCCGTCGGCGTAGAACCCCGTTCCCGGCACGTAGGCGACGCGGGCGGCGATGGCCCGCGGCATCATCGCTTTCGAGTCGAGGCCGTCGGGGAGGGTGGCCCAGACGAAGAGGCCGCCAGTCGGGCGGGTCCACGTGGTGCCTTCCGGCATCAGGTCGTCGAGGGCGTCGAGGAGGGTGTCCCGGCGTTCGCGGTAGATCTCGCGGTACACCTTGATCTGCTCTTGCCACGGCATGGCCGTCAGGTACTGCGTGACGGCGCCCTGCGCGAACGCGCTGGGGCACAGCACGTTGGCCTCGCTCATCATGACGAGTTTCTCCCGGACGGCGTGCGGCGCGAGGATCCAGCCGACCCGCAGGCCGGGCGCGAACGTCTTGGAGAACGTGCTGACGTAGAAGACGCCGTCGCGGCGGCGGGCGCGCAACGGACGCGGCGCCTCGGTCTCGAACGAGAGCAGCCCGTACGGATCGTCCTCGATCACCAGCAGACCGGCCCGCTCGCAGATGTCGAGCACCTGCTCGCGCCGCTCCTCGGAGAGGGTCACGCCGGCCGGGTTCTGGAAGGTCGGGATGGTGTAGAGGAACTTGGCCCGGCGCCCTGCTCTGGCTGTCGCCTCGATGGCTTCCTCGAGAGCTGCCGGAATCAGGCCCTCGGCATCCATTGCCACGTGCTGCACCTGTGCCTGGGCGGCCTGGAAGACGCCGAGTGCGCCGACGTAGGTCGGCCCCTCGGCGAGCACCACGTCGCCCGGGTCGAGGAAGAGACGGGCCAGGAGGTCGAGGGCCTGCTGGCCGCCGACGGTGACCACCACGTCGTCGGGGGACGCGCCGGTGATGCCGGACAGGCTCATCACCTCGCAGATGCGCTCCCGCAGCTCGATGGTGCCCTGACCGATGCCGTACTGAAGGCTGGTGGCGCCCTGCTCGGCGCCGAGACGGTTGAGCATCTCGCCGACGGCGTCCAGCGGGAGGGCCGCGATGTACGGCGATCCACCGGCCAGCGACACCACCTCCGGGCGGCTGGTGACGGCGAACAGTGCGCGGATCTCGGATGTGGTCATCCCGCGGACCCGTCGCGCGTACCGATCGGTGTAATCGTCCTGAGTTGTGCCGGTCATGCTGCTCTCACCTCGTTGAATCGGTGGTCGAGACGTCATCGATACTAAACGGGGAAAGCACCGGCGACTCTGCCGTCCCATTCCGCCGTTGCCCGACCTGGTCCCGTTCATGGTGATTCCGGCGTAGGATTCGCCGGGGGCGCGGGCTGGCGTTTCCGATTTGTCCCGCCTCTGCACAGGGGGGTTCGCGAATGTCGCGGCGCCTGGTCAACCTCACTCTCGACACCCTCGAGGACCTGCCCCGGCCCTGTCGGCAATGCGTTTACTGGGAGCTCGATCCGGTCTCCGCCGAGCGAGCCCGTGCCACCGGCGACCCCGGTCTGGAAAAGGAAGCCTGGGTCTCGCAGACCCTGCTCGAGTGGGGCTCCTGCGGCAAGCTGGCATACGTGGACGGCATGCCGGCCGGCTTCGTGATGTACGCGCCGCCCGCCTACGTGCCCCGCTCGATGGCGTTCCCCACGTCCCCGGTGAGTGCCGATGCCGCTCTGCTCACCACCGCCAAGGTGGTGCCCGCGTTCGCCGGCGGCGGGCTGGGCCGGATGCTGGTGCAGGGTGTCGCCCGCGACCTGACGAAACGTGGGATCAAGGCGATCGAAGCGTTCGGCGACGCGAAAGCCGGTGAGGCCGACGAGGACCGCGAGGGCACCTGCGTCGCGCCCGTCGACTACTTCCTGTCGGTGGGCTTCAAGACGGTCCGCCCGCATTTCCGGTACCCGCGTCTGCGGCTGGAACTGCGGACGGCCCTGTCCTGGAAGTCCGACGTGGAGTACGCGCTGGAGAAACTCCTCGGCTCGATGAGCCCGGAGAAGCTGCTGCGGCCGATGCCGGCCACCAGCAGCCTGGAGAACTGAGACCTAGCGGCCGCCGTTGTCGATCGACACGGCGTTCGGGTGCAGTGTCACGTTCTCCGGATACACGCGGCCCAGCACCGCCAGGGTCGAAAGGTCGTCCAGCTGAGTGGTGCCGACAGCGCCACGTCCGTGAATCAGGCCCTGGCCGGCCAACACGGCTGCGGCGCTCACCGATGGTTGACCGGCCACGGTCGCGCTCGTCCGGGCGTACCGGTGACCACGCAGAGCCTGACCGAGATCGACCGACCACTCGGATGTCTTGATCCGTGCCGGCTTGACGCCGTCGCGGACCGGGCCGCTCACGATGCGAGCCGGATCCGTCGACGGGGACGTGGGGATGAGGTCGGTCAGGGCCGTACGCGGCGCCGCGTAATAGTCCTCGAACTCGCTGACGTAGGTGGCAGTCTCCAGGGCGTCCGGGGCCTGCTGCCAGGTGAGCAGGTAGCGCGGTGCGGTGTGCACCGGCCCGGTGGCGACCACCGGCAGAACTGTCGCCCGGCGGTGATCGAAACCGTAGCCTTCGGCGCCGCTCTCGCCGGTGACGACCTGCCGGGCGTAGCCGACGACGGTCGAGTGCCGGATCTTGCGGAACATGGCCTCGGCGAAGAACCGCTCCCGTGCGGGCTCGATGTGCCGCAGACCCAGCGGCGTCACGTGGAGAGGCACCTGCTGCCAGTTGGCGAAGGGGAGCAGGGCATCGCGCAGAAGCACGGTCTGGTGGATCCACTCGTTGAAGTTCTGGATGGCGACCGGCCCGCCGCGTCGGCCGAGCAGCAGGTCGGCGGCCGGCCGGGTGAGCAGCTCGCCGTAGCAGTGGCTGCGGACCGTCAAAGCTCCGGCGGGGAAGCGGGTCCGGCCGGCGAGCAGCAGGTCGAGGGTCTGAACCGCCCAGCCGGCGATCTTCTGCCCGATGATCTCGGCCTGGGTGAGCAGCTCCTCGTTGGCCCGGGAGACGCCGGCCCGCAACGGCATCGTGCTCTCCCGCGTGCCCACCGCGAGCGTGGCGCGCATCTGGTCGGCCAGCACGTCCCGGTCAACGTCGCTCAGAGCGTCAATGGTGCCCTGCAACAGCGGCGCTGTGACGTCGGTGAACTCGCGGGCGGTGAGGGCCGTGGGCTCGCTGATCAGGTTCCAGCGGTCTTCTCCGAGCATGACGTCCACCTATCTTGATCGAGCGTTACAGAATTAGGGCAGCAAGAAGTCAATCGAGGGCGCCCAGGGCGACCTCCACGAGGGGAGTCAGGGCCTTGGCGTCGGGTGTGACCTTCGCCGACAGCAGCAGTCCGTTGAGGAACGTGACCAGGAACGCCGCGAGGGTCCGGGGATCGTGCCGGTCGGCGATCTCGCCCTTGGCCGCTGCGGCCCGCAGCACGTCGGCCAGGGCATCCTGACTGACGTCGAGCGCGTCACGGATCGCGCGCTGGGTCGGGCCGTCCTGCGGCAGGCGTTCAGCGGCGGCGTTGACGAACAGGCATCCCCGCCCGCCGTGCATGACCGCGATCCGGATCCGCTCCACGAGCATCGTCCGGATCGCGGCCCGCACATCGCCGCCCGCCCGCAGGTCCGCGAGCGCGGCGGCGGCAAGGGTGTCGCGGTAGTGCGCGAGCGAGGCCTGATAGAGACCCTCTTTGCTGCCGAAGGCCGCATACAGGGAGCCCTGGCCGACACCCAGATGCTCGGTCAGGTCCCGCACGGAGGTGGCCTCGTAGCCGCGCGTCCAGAAAAGCTCCATGGCCCGCGCCACGGCCGCGTCGGTGTCGAACTCGCGGACCCTGGCCATGACGAGCAGCCTACGCTATCTGGAACGGTCGTTCAAGAATAGTCCGGGACCCGCCCACGGCCTACCCCCGGTCGGCGAGCGCGAGCCGCAGCTGGCGGACGTCGATCGAGCCGGTCGGCACGTCCCGCTCGACCGGGAAGTACATCCGCTGCACGGCGGCGAGCAGCGCCTCGACGATCTGCTCCCGGAACATCGGGTCGATCAGGCGCTCCCGGTCGCGCGGGGAGGTCAGGTAACCGAGGTCCACCCGCACCGTGGGCATCCGGGTGAGGCGCAGCAGGTCCCAGGTCTTCGCGTGGGTGCGGCAGTCGTGCATCCCGGTGCGCACCACGATCTCGCGCTGCACCAGGTTGGCCAGCCGCTCGCCGACCGTGGAGCTCAGCCCGTTGCCGGTGCCGTAGTGGTAGGTCGCCACGCCCTCGGCGGACGCCGACGAGTGCCCGTCGAGGTGCAGCGAGATCAGCAGGTCGGCGCCGAGGCTGTTGGCGAGCGCGGCCCGCTCGGAGCCGCTCATCGGCGCGGCCGGCGACGGGCCGCGGGTCAGGTGCACGCGCATGCCGGCCGCGGCGAGCCGGCCCTCCAGACGGGACGCCAGGTCGAAGACGAGGTCCGCCTCGTTCCAGCGCAGCGGGCCGTCGGGCACCAGCACGCCGGTGTCGTCGCCACCGCCGTGGCCCGGGTCGATCACGATGGTCTTGCCGACCAGGTTCGGACCGGACTGGCGGAACGCCTCGGCCTCGCGCAGCCACTGCGGGCGGCCGCCGACGACCTTGCGGCCGAGCCGCTGCAACGCCTTCATGGTCTGCGGGCCGCAGGAGCCGTCCGGGGAGAGGCCGACCTCGCGCTGGAACTGCGCCACCGCGCGGGCGGTCCGGGCGCCGTAGATCGCGTCGGCGCGCCCGGTGTCGTAACCCATCTCCAGCAGACGCTCCTGGAGCGCCCGCACGTCCTCGCCGACGAGCGCGTCGGGCACGGAGTGGAAGAGCGTCCGGGAGCCGAGCCGCCAGCGGGCCGCGTCGAGGGCGCCCCACGTCTCGTCGCCGACCATGCCGTCGACGCCGAGCCCACGGCCCTGCTGGAACGCGCGGACCGCGTCCTCCAGCGCCTCGTCGAAGACGTCCGGTTCGGCGTCCTCGAGCAACTCCAGACCGACCAGGATCGACCTGATCTCGGAAACGGCCGGGCCGGTGTCACCGCGTCGGATGGACCGCACTCAGAACTCCCTAGGGGGCGGGGGGAAGAACGACCGGAAGAAGCGTACGCCCCGCGTCCGAGAACGGACGCGGGGCGCAGAGGCGAAACGTCAGAGAGCCGACTCGATGAAGTTGACCAGGAAGCTCTTCGGCTTCGCGCCGGCCACCGAGTTGACTCGCTCGCCACCCTTGAAGATGGTCAGCGTCGGCACCGACATGACCTGGTACTGCATGGCGATCTGCGGGTTCTCGTCGATGTTGACCTTGACGATCTCCACCTGCGAGCCCAGCTCCGAATCGGCGATCTCGGCGAGCAGCGGGTCGACCTTCTTGCACGGCACGCACCACTCGGCCCAGAAATCGACAAGCACCGGCTTGTCGGACTGCAGCACGTCGGCGGCGAATGTCTGTTCGGTGACGACCTTCACAGGGACCCTCCCGGTCTTACAGCTCTACGAATGAAGCGATGAAGCGCTCGGCGTCCAGCGCCGCGGCACAGCCGGTGCCGGAAGCGGTGATGGCCTGCCGGTACGTGTGGTCGACCAGATCGCCGGCGGCGAACACGCCGGCGACGTTGGTCCGGGTGCTGGGCGACTGGACCTTCACGTAGCCCTCGTCGTCCAGCTCGATCTGACCCTTGAAGAGCTCGCTGCGCGGGTCGTGGCCGATCGCCACGAAGACGCCGGTGACGTCGAGAACCTTCGTCTCACCGGTCTGCACGTTGCGGATCCGCGCGCCGCTGACCTTGCCGTCGGCGCCGAGGATCTCCTCGACCACCGAGTTCCACTCGACCTTGATCTTCTCGTTGTCGAAGGCACGCTTCTGCATGACCTTGCTGGCCCGGAACGTGTCACGCCGGTGCACGATGGTCACGGTCTCGGCGAAGCGGGTGAGGAAGGTTGCCTCCTCCATCGCGGAGTCGCCGCCGCCGACCACCACGATGTGCTGGTTGCGGAAGAAGAACCCGTCACAGGTGGCACACGACGAGACGCCGCGGCCGAGCAGCTCCTGCTCACCGGGGACACCGATCGGACGCCACGCGGAACCGGTCGCCAGGATCACGGCGCGAGCGAAGAACTCCTTCTCGCCGACCCAGACGGTCTTGAGGCCCTCGGTGCCGGGCTCGGTCGGACGGTCGCCCAGCTCGACGCGGGTGACGTCGTCGGTGATGAACTCGGCGCCGAACTTCTCGGCCTGCGCGCGCATGTTGTCCATGAGCTCGGGGCCCATGATGCCGTCGCGGTGACCCGGGAAGTTCTCCACCTCGGTGGTGGTCATCAGAGCGCCGCCGGACTGGACGCCCTCGATCACCAGCGGTTTGAGGTTCGCGCGGGCCGCATAGAGCGCCGCGGTGTAGCCGGACGGCCCCGAACCGATGATGATCAGATTGCGGACCTCGTCCACTGCCGACTCCTCAGTCTGTTTTTCGCCGCACAGAACGGGCGGCGACACTGCACGCTAGAACGTCATGCTAGGCATCCGCCATTCCCCGGGCCCGGCCCGTGTCGGACCTCACCGGGGATTCGGATCAGCGTACCGGCACTTTCTGCAGCGCGTCCGCGTCACCACCGGGTGTTCCGCAGTCCGCGCCGACCGCCCAGGCCCACCCGCCGTTGACCGCCGTGAACCGCACGATGAGGGCCGGCACACCGGTGTAGCTGGCGTAGTCGACCGAGCTCACGCTGAGTTCGCCACCCGCGTTCTCCCGGGTGATCGCCTCCAGGCAATCGGCGAGCAGACCGGGATCGAGCAGCCGGCTCAGTCCGCTGTCCGGAGCGCTCAGCCCGTCATTGTGTGCACTGGCCTCGGCGGACTGCGCCGTCCGGCTCCCGCCGATCGTCGCCGGCGGGCTGCTCAGCGTCGTCGCGTCGTAGTCGAAGCCGCTCTGCATGATTTCAGGTGCCATCGCGATCATCGGCACCGCGCCGCCGGCCGTGCTCTCCGACGCCCCGGAGTCCGTCGCGTCGTCGCCGGCCAGCTGACTCAGCCCGAATCCGGCGACGATCACCACGCCGGCGGCCACCGAGATGGGCGCGACCCACCGCACCCGCCGTCGTGGCCGGGCTCCGGCGGCGCGCTCCCGCTGCGCCTCAGCAAGATCCACAACCTTTGCGGGTACGGAATTCGAGCTCTCCCCGACCGCATCGGAATCCGTCACCGAGGAATCCGGGACAGCCACCGGCGCCGGGACGAACAACGAGTCCAGCCGAGCGGCGAGATCACCCGGCATCGGTTCCACGGGCAGGTCCCGCAGCGTCGCGCCGACCGTCGCCATCCCCGGGGCGAGACGCTGGTACGCCTCCCGCCACACCGGGTCCTCGGCGACCAGGGCGCCGATCCGCTCGTCGTCGGGCGTGCCGATCAGAGCGCCACCGATGTAGTCGGCCAGCAGATCGAGGTCGACCCCGTCGAACCCGGCGCCCGTCACCGCTGATCCCTCCGATCGTGTCCGGCCGGCAGGGGAGTGACCGACCCGGACCCGGATGGGACGTGCCCGCCGGCCGCCCGGTTCCCCTCGCCCCGCAGGAACCCCAGGGCGACAGCCATTCTGGCGCGGCCCCGAGCGCACCGGCTCTTGATCGTGCCCTCCGCCACACCGAGGATCACGGCCGCCTCGGACACCGGGTAGCCCTGCACGTCGACCAGCACGATCGCGGCCCGCTGCTCGGCCGGCAGGGCGGCCAGAGCCTCTCGGACCACGAGCGCGGTGTCGTGGTCGGCGGCGGGCGCGGCGGGTTCGGGTGCGGACGGACGGTCGTCGCCCCGGCTGCCGTCGGGCAGCGGAACCGTCGGGTGGGCCTGACGCCGCCGCAGACGGTCCAGGCACGCGTTCACCACGATCCGGTGCAGCCACGTCGTCACGGCCGAGTCGCCGCGGAACCGGGCCGCGTTGCGATGCGCGTTCAGCAGAGCGTCCTGCAGCGCGTCGGCGGCCTCCTCACGGTCGCCGACGGTCCGCACCGCCACCGCCCAGAGCCGGTCCCGGTGCCGGCGGACCAGCTCGGCGAAAGCGTCCGGATCACCCGCGACGTGCGCACGGATCAGCTCGGCGTCGCCCGGCGCGGTTTCCCCCGCACCGGGCACATCGGCTGAAACGTCCCGGGAAGTCACGCCAGCAATGTAGTCCACCGCGGCACCCGGGAGGGGCTGTCAGTACCCGTACAACTCGATCTCGTTGACGCTGACCTTGTAGCCGGGGCCGTCCTCGTTCTGCGGGAGCTTGGAGAGGAAGACCAGCACGTACTGGTATTTCTGGTCGGGCTCGAAGCCGGAGTAGCGCGAGTTGGTACCGGTGCTCTTCTCGGCCTCGCCGTCACCCAGCGGCTTGAACTCCTTGAGGAGTTTCTTGTCGCCGTCCGACGAGTCGCCCGGGTCGCTGGTGCCGGTCCGGATGTCCATGGTGACGCCGGGCGCGGACGTGGACACCTGCACCTCGGCGAGCGCCCGGGGCGTGCCCAGATTGATCAGGACGCCCATACCGGCCTTCAGCTTGCCGAAGTCAGCGGAGTTGTAGCGGGAGAGCTGCCACGCGGTGTTCGGGTCGCCGTCCACCACGTACTGAGCCTCGCCGGTGTCGTCGCGGTCGCCACCGGGGGCGTCGACGATCCGGACCATGTCGGGAGTGAGGGCGATCTTCTCCGGATTGGCCGGCGCGGTGGGCGTGTCGCCGGCCGGCGCCTCACCCTGCCCGTTGCCGGCGGTGACCTGTGGGTTGGCCCCGGTGTCCGCATCGCTCGAACCGGTGATCTCGCGAATGCCGAAGACCAGGCCGACGATCGCGATGAGGACCAGGACGCCGACGCCGAGCAGGATCTTCGGCGTGCTCTTGATCGGCTCGGCGGACGACGACGAGCTCTGCACGAAGCGCAGCGGGCCGACGTCCTCGTACTCCTCGTCCTCGGACGCGGCGTCCAGGCGGCCCAGCTCGGCGGTGAGCGCGTCGGCGGCCGGCGCGGTCACCCGCCGGTCCAGCAGGTCCATGGTCAGGTCGTCGAGGTACGCCGGGACGCCCGCGCGGACCTGCCGCGGCGCCGCCGGATTGCCGGAGCTGTCGCGGTTCGCATCGGGCAGGGCGGAGCGGCCGACCTCGGTGTGCGGCCAGTGGCCGGTGAGCGCGAAGTAGAGAAGGCCACCCACCGCGCGGATGTCCGACTCGACGCTGTCGGCCGAGTCGGCCCGGGCGTCGGCGAGCACGACCCGGCCGTCGTCGGCGATCAGAGTGGTGCCGGGGTGCACGTTGCCGTGCACCATGCCGGTGGCGTGGACAGCGGTCAGCGCGTCGGCCACCGAGTGGGCGATGGCGATGGCGCGAGCCGGGTCCAGCGGGCCCTCGGCGGCGACCAGGTCACGCAGCGACTCGCCGTCGACCCACTCGCGAACCACGTAGGCCCGGCTCTGCTCGTCGATCGCGTCGTAGACGCCGACCAGGTTGGGGTGGATCACCCGGCTCGCGGCAACCGCGGCCTGCAGCATCTCGGTGGCGGAGGCGCCACCGGGGTGTCGCAGGACGACGGCGACCGGACGCCGGAGGATCACGTCGATGCCGCGCCAGACCTGCCGGCCCGCACTGTCGTTGTTGACGTGCTGCTCCAGCTGGTAACGCTCGGCCAGAATCTCACCGGCGGTGGGCGCACCGAAGGTCAAGACCGGTCCGGCCTCGTCGGCCGCGGTCTCGTGGCCTTCGCCGACCTGGGTCACCAGTCCTCCCTCGGTGGTGCATGCCTCGGTGTTCCATGACTGAGTGCTCAGGCCGACGTGCTCCCGCGCACATGCCGACACCGACCATACCCGTACAGGGCCAGGGGCGGGCAGGTCGTCCCCCCGGCGCGGCATCGCCAATTACGCCCCCGAACCGGGATATTCAGGGCGGGGGCGTCCCAGAAACTCCTGTTCAGGACACCCGCCCTCGAGATCAACGACCGAGTTTCCGGCGGACCATCCCGACGACCTGGCTGACCTCGGAAACTCGCAGGGCCAGTGCCGCGCCCAGGTAGGCGACGAGGATCACCGCGCCGCCGGCGATCAGCTGCACCAGGGCCTCGACCCGGCCGTCCGGCTCGCCGGATCCCGGCAGCAGGCTCACCACCAGCACACCCAGCCCGGCGGCGACCGCGGCGGCGACCGCCACCTTGATCAGTGACACCGCGACCGAGCCGAGGTTCAGCCGGCCGATCCGGCGCCGCAGCACGGCCAGCGAGATCACCGCGGAGATCACGTAGGAGACGGCGTTCGCTGCGGTCATGCCGGCTGCCGAGAACGACTCGCTGAGCACGGCGGCGAGCACGAAGTACGCGCCGATCCGGACCGCCACCACCGGCAGGTTGATCAGCGCGACGGTCTTGTTGCCCTGCAGGGAGTAGAAGGCATAGGTGCAGAGGTAGCTGATCGACAGCGGCAGCACCGCGAACCCCGCCACGGTCAGCACGGTGCCGGTGTCCAGCGCCGCGTCGTTGCTGTAGTTGCCGCCCTGGAAGAGGAAGACCGACAGCGGTGCGCCGAGCACGCCGTAGACCACCGCGATCGGGGCGAGCGCCGCGCTGACCAGCTTGATGCCGCGGGTCAGGTCGGCGCTGACCTCGGCGTACCGGCCGTCGGCCGCGGCGGCGCTCATCTTCGGCAGCAGCGCGGTCATCACCGACACGCCGATGATGCCGTGCGCCATCATGGTCAGCAGGTAGACGTTGTTGAAGGCCAGCACGCTGGCGCTGCCCTTGCCGGCCACCTCGTTCAGGATGCGCACCACGACGAAGACGGCGACCTGGTTCGCCGCGACGTAGCAGAGCATCCAGCCGGCCAGGCTGCCGATCTCGCGCAGGCCGAGCGCGCGCGGGTCCCACCGGAACTTCCAGCGGAATCCGACCTTGCGCAGGGCCGGCAACAGGCCGGCGGCCTGCACGATCATGCCGAGCAGGGTGCCGCCGCCGATCAGCAGGATCTGGGCCGGGGTGACCGTCTCCGCGGTGAGCTCGCCGTCGCTGCTGAACGCGGCGAGGAACACGCCGCAGGTCGCGATCACCACGATGTTGTTGAGGATCGGCGCCCACATCGGGGCGGCGAAGTGGCCGCGCACGTTCAGCACCGCGCCGATCAGCGCGGAGAGACCGGTGAAGAAGATGATCGGCAGGATCAGGTACGCGAAGTTGGTGACCAGCTCCTTGTAGGCGTCGCTGTTCCCGTCGCTGGCCTGGATCGCCGTGATCACCGGTGCGGCGATCACCACGAGAACCGTCGCGATGCCGAGCGAGGTCATCGCGAAGGTGAGCAGCTTCTGGGTGAACTCCTGTCCGCCGTCCGGGTCCGCCTTGCGCCGGCGGACCAGCAGCGGGATCAGCACGCTGGAGAGGATGCCGCCGAGCAGCAGCTCGTAGATCTGGCCGGGGAGGAACTGCGCGCTGGTGTACGCGTCGCCGACTCCCGCACCGAGCGCCATGCCGATCAGCGCGTTGCGGACGAAGCCGATGATCCGGCTGACCAGGCTGCCGATCGCCATGATCGCGCTCTGCCCGGCCGTGCCGCCGTCACCCTTGTTCTGGGTGGGCGGCACCTTCTCCGGCGGAAGCGCCTGATCTCCGCCGGGGACCTGGGCGTCCACCGAGATCACGGTGACGCCCTCCTCCGCCGGCGGCTCCCGATCCGGCGTCGCGTGCGTGCTCCGGTAGAGACCGCCGTTCACCCGAGTCTCCTCCTCCAACACGTGCCGATATCTGTCATACGCGCCGAGATCTTTCAAGCGCGCCGATATCTTTCACGCGCGCCGATATTGAAGTCACGATAGAGGCAGCGGTCACACGTGGTGACGCAGGAGGGTGCCGGGCTCGGCCCCGGCCAGCGTCTCCACCATCCAGCACGCCTCGAGCGGCACCAGGGGCTCACTCAGCGCATCCAGAACGGCGGGGTGGTCGCAGCCCGCCTCGGTCAGCGCGCCGAGCAGAGCCGGGACTCCGGACAGGTCGGCGGCGTCGACGATCCGGCGGGCCAGGGGACGGGTCTGCGCGTACCACTCCTGCTCGGGCAGCCGGCGCAGGCGCGCGCTCGATCGGCGTACCAGGTCGAAAAGGTCCTCGTGCGGGAAGCGACTCCCGGCACGGACCTGGAGTGTCGCCCAGGCCGGGGCACTCAGCGCCGCGACGGCGGCCTCGTCGAGCACCTGGGGTGAGAGAGCCGGCGGCGCCGGCCACCAGCGCTCGTCGGCGAAGAGCGGGAGCGGGGCCTGCTCCGGCCCGCACGCGACGGCGGCCGGCACCTCGCGCCGCAGCGACCGGTACGCCGCCTCGCGCACCGCGGCGATCGTCGCCAGGTCGTCGTCGGCGGTCGCCGGGGCGAACGGCGACAGCAGGGCCACCACCAGACCCGGATGGGGCAGCAGTGGATCGTCCAGCGCGATCACCCGGGCGAAGGACTCCAGCTCCCACCAGTGCAGCGACGCCGGGAACGGCCCGGTGGCCGGCGCCCAGCCCAGCTGGACCGGCTCACTCGACGCCGGCCGGCGCAGGCCGAGGGTCCGCTCGCCGGACGGCAGCTCGATCTCCAGCACCAGCGCATAGCCGTCCACCACGGGAAACGACACGCGCAGCAGTGGTGGGAGGTCATCGGTGTCGCTGATCTGTCCCGTCCAGAACCCGGGGTCCTGGGTCAGGGGAAGCAGCGCCTCAGAAACGGGCACGCAGCCATCCTGCCCGGCGAAGGTCAGGAGTGCCACAGCAGATAGGCTGGTCATCCCATGTCTGTCTTGAATTCCGCCCAGCAGAAAGCGGTAGCCGAGCTGCTCCGCGTGTCCCCCCTCGCCGACGAGCTCGGTCGCCGCTTCGCCGCCGCGGGCCATGAGCTGCACCTCGTCGGGGGCTCGGTGCGCGACGCGTTGCTCGGCACCCTCGGCGACGACCTCGACTTCTGCACCGACGCGCGGCCGGAGCAGACGCTCGCCGTCGTGCAGGGCTGGGCGGACGCGATCTGGGAGACCGGCCGGGAGTTCGGCACGATCGGCATCCAGAAGAACGGTCTGCGGATCGAGATCACCACGTTCCGGGCCGAGGCCTACGACGGGGTGACTCGCAATCCGGTGGTCTCCTACGGCACGTCGCTGCTGGACGACCTCTCCCGGCGCGACTTCACGATCAACGCGATGGCCGTGTCGGTGCCGGGACACGAGTTCACCGACCCGTTCGGTGGCCTGCGCGATCTCTCCGCGCGGCTGATCCGGACGCCGGCCGCGCCGCAGCTCTCGTTCGGTGATGATCCACTTCGGATGCTGCGTGCCGCCCGGTTCGCGGCGAAGCTTGGGTTCACTGTGGACGAGCCGGTCGTCGCGGCCATGCGGGACATGGCGGCCGACCTGGACCGGATCACCGCGGAACGGATCCGGGACGAGTTCACCAAGCTGATGGTCGCCGCCGACCCGATCACCGGCCTGCGCCTGCTCGTCGACACCGGCCTGGCCGACCGCTTCCTGCCGGAGATCTCCGGTCTCAAGCTGGAGATCGACGAGCACGCCCAGCACAAGGACGTCTACGAGCACACGCTGATCGTGGTGATGAACGCGATACGGCTGGAGGGTGACGGCGGCCCCGACTTCGCGCTCCGGATGGCCGCGCTGATGCACGACGTCGGCAAGCCGGCCACCAAGGCCGTCGGCCGGGACGGCCGGGTCAGCTTCCACCACCACGAGGTGGTCGGCGCCCGGCTCACCAAGCAGCGCATGAAGGCGATGAAGTACCCCAAGGACGTGACGTCCGAGGTGGTCGGGCTGGTCGCCCTTCACCTGCGTTTCTATGGGTACGGGCGGGGCGAGTGGACGGATTCGGCGGTGCGCCGTTACGTCACCGACGCCGGACCGCTGCTCTCCCGGCTGCACAAGCTCACCCGGTCGGACGTCACCACTCGCAACCGCCGTAAGGCCGCTCAGCTGGCCGCCGACTACGACGCGCTGGAGGACCGGATCGCCCGGATCGCGGCCGAGGAGGACCTGGCCAAGGTCCGCCCCGACCTGGACGGCAACGCGATCATGGAGTTGCTCGGTGTCCCGCCGGGTCCGATCGTCGGCCAGGCGTGGCGCTTCCTGAAGGAGCTCCGCCTCGACCGGGGGCCGCTGGATCGTGACGAGGCCGAGGCAGAGCTCTTCAAGTGGGCCCGCGAGCAGGGGCACATCTCCTAGGGCAGGCTCGCCTTCAGTGCCAGGCCGGTGAAGTCCGCAGGCAGGCCCGCCTGCTCCAGGACCCGGCCCTGCCCGTCGTAGAGCATGACGAACTCGTCGTCGATCATCAGGATCCGTCCGTCCGGCAAGAACATGCCGTCCGAGCCGGCGAGTTGGGCGATCGGCGAGCCGTCCGCGGTGCTGGTCAGCGTGATCGATCCGCCGGTGGGCCGGGTGAGGACGAGCCGCTCGTCCGGCGACCAGCCGCGGGTGCCGATCGGCCGCTCCGTCAGCGGAAGGGTCCGCGACAGCTTGCCGGTCTGAGCCGAATAGACCCGCAGCCCGAGCATCTCGTCCGGCTTGGCCTCCGAGCGCGGCAGGTCCTTCCGCCGGGGAACGGCGATCTCCTTACCGTTCGGCAGCCATGAGTAGGAGCAGTAGTCCGGGCAGTCGGAGACGTCCTGACCCGTCAGATTGATCGCGCCGGTCGCGTTGACGATCTCGAAGCCGCCCATGGTCGGGATGAGCAGCCGCGATCCGTCCGGCGACCACTGTGGCTCGTCACCGACCGGTTGGTAGGAGATCCGGCGTCGGAGCTCGCCCCGAGCGGTGACGATGCGGACCTGCTTCTCCGCGTCCGTGCCGCCGGAGACCGCGAACAGCTTGCCCGGGCCGGGAACCACGTCGCGATAGTCTCCGACCAGCTGCTCGTAGTGCCCGGTCTCCCGGTCGAGCAGCACGTGGTGGGTGTCGCCTTCGGTGAACTCCCCCGGCGCCACCTCTGCGTTCTCGGTGCGGCTCAGTGCGGTGAGCACCGCGCCGCCGAGCAACTGGTACGGCTTCCCGGCGTCCAGAGTGGAGACCAGCGTCCGGGTCAACGGCGTCGGCGCCGGCGGCGGTGACTGGCTCACGGTGGTGGCCGGCGGTGGCGCTGTCGCGTCCTTGCGCAGCACGGTGTAGGGCGTCACGGTGACCGCGATCAGGGCCATGGCGAGAGCGCCGTAGGTGGCGTGGCGGCGGCGACGGAGGCGGCGGCCACGGGTACGGGCGACAGCGGCCAGATCATGCGGCGGCGGCGCGTCGCCGGCCAGGTCGAGAACCGCGTCGCGCAGGTTGTCCTCCAGGTTCCTCATCGGGATGCCTCCAGCGGGGTCACGCGTCCGACCAGATCACGGAGCTTGGCGAGGGCGCGGGAGGCCTGGCTGACCACGGTTCCGGGCCGGCAGCCAAGCGCCTCGGCGGTCTCCTCGACGGACCGGTCCTCGAGGTAGCGCATCACCAGCACGGCACGCTGGCGGGCGGGCAGCGAGAGCAGCGCCTCGCGCAGTGCGAGACGCTCCGCCACGTCGTCGTCATGACGGGCGACGGACATGCGTTCCGGCACGTCGGCGACGGACACCTCGTTGCGGTTGCCGGCTTTGCGCCAGGCCGAGACCCGGTCGTTGTACAAGATCTTTCGGACGTACGCCTCCGCGTCGCCGTGTATTCGCGGCCAGCGCGAGTACGCCTTCGCCAGCGCGCCCTGCACCAGGTCCTGCGCGGCTTCCCGATCCCCCGTCATAGCGTGCGCGATCCGGAGCAAAGCCTGCCCTCGTTCCGCGACGAACGCGGTGAACTCGTCTTCGAGCGACTGCTTCACCGGTCACCTCCACCGGATCAGACGCGTCGCGGATCGGAAAGCTTGCATGGGCCTCAGAAACCGAACGTGAGACCCCGGCCGCGAAGTCCGGCCGGCAGCTCCATTTTCTCCAGCACGGTGCCGTCGATGCCGTACCGGGTCAGGTCGCCGCCGTGCTGGGCCAGCACGGTGCCGTCGGGGAGGAAACCGGCCCAGACCGCGGTGAACCGGGCGGTCTCCCGGCGCGACGCGATCTCGACGATCCTCAGCTGTCCCGAGGACCGGGGATTCTCGTTGACGAGCACCCACCGGCCATCCGCCGACCAGGGGTTCGGGCCGGTCGGCGCACCCTTGATCGGCAGATCGCGGAGCGGCTCGCCGCTGTCCGCGTCGAAGATCGTCAGCCCGCTGACCTCGGTCTTCTCGTCGCCGCGGGACACGGACCGCGGCGATGCGACCTCGGTCGTCCCGGCGGACCAGGTGAACGAGCAGAGGATGGGGCACGGCAGTTGGGCGGAGGCGACCCGGTGGGTGACGGACCAGCGGGTCGCCGGCTCGATGATCGAGTAACCGTCGTCATGGGTGACCAGGAGCCGGCTACCGTCGGAAGACCAGGTCACATCGGACGTCGCGGCGACCGGCGTCTTCCAGTAGTCACCGGTCCGCAGGTCGAGGATCTGGAGCGACTCCTGGCCCGCCCGCCCGACCGCGACGTGCCGCCCGTCCGGCGACGGGTCGAAGGGAGTGTCCGCCGTGGGCAGCCGCCGGTAACCGTTCTCCGGGTCCAGCACGAAGTTCTCGACGCCCTCGCTGAAGCCGAGCAGCCGGGCGCCACCGGGTCCGCGGAACACCTCCCCCCGGTCGAAGGTGGGACGGACGATCATCGGAGTGGCGGCCGGCAGGGGTTCCGGGCGGACCGCGGGATCGCGGAGCACCACGAACGGGACGGTCACGGCCAGCACCGCGGCGAGCGCACCGGCCACCGCGGCGGTGCGCCGGTTGCGGCGAATCCGGTGGCCCTGCGCCATCGCCCGGGACGCTATGCCCGATGGGGTGTACGACTCGTCGGCCAGGTCGCGGACGGCGGAACGCAACAGGTCGTCGATCATCGCAGCACCTCCGCGGCGGTCATGTCGTTCAACTCGGGCACGATCGCGCGCAACTTGGCCAGCGCGCGGGCGGCCTGGCTCGCCACCGTGCCCGGACGGCAGCCGAGAACCTCGGCGGTCTCCTCGACCGAGCGGTCCTCCAGATAGCGCAGCACCAGCACGGCGCGCTGCCGGGGCGGCAGGGAGAGCAGGGCCTGCCGCAGTGCCAGGCGCAGGGTCGTGTCGTGGTCGTGCGCGCCGGGGAGACCGGACTCGGGGAGGTCGGCCATCAGCAGTTCCGGCCGGCGGCTCTGACGGCGCCAGAACGAGACGCGGTCGTTGTAGATGATCCGGCGCACGTACGGCTCGGGATCACCGCTGATCCGGGTCCACCGGGCGAACGCCTTCGCCAGCGCCACCTGCACCAGATCCTCAGCGTTCTGCTGGTCGCCGGTCAGCGCGTACGCGATCCGAACCAGTGCCGGCCCCCGCGCGACGACGAACGCGGTGAATTCCGCCTCGATCGACTGAGTCACGGTCACCTCCCGGTGAGGAGTACGCCGATCGGCCGCGTGGCTTTGCATGCCCGGGCCGGTGAAACTGTCGGACCGCCGAGGGAGAATCGGGGCATGTTCGTCGTCGATTCACCGATCGGGCCGCTCGGCGTCGTCGCCGAGGGCGATCTCGTGGTGGGGGTGCGGTTCGGCGCGCGGCCCGGCCCCGATGCCGAGCACAGGGCGGCGCGGGAGCTCCGGGCCTATTTCGCCGGCGAGCTGACCGACTTCACGGTGCCGGTCGAGATGCGCGGCGGCTCGGAGTTCGAGCGGGCGGTCTGGGGCGAGATCGCCAAGATCCCCTACGGCGAGATGATCACCTATGGGGCGATCGCCACGGCGCTCGGTGATCCGGGGGCGGCCCGGGCGGTCGGCACGGCCTGCAACCACAACCCGATCCCGGTGATCGTGCCGTGCCATCGGGTGGTCGGCGCCGGCGGCAAGATGGTCGGCTTCGGCGGCGGCCTCGACCGGAAACGGAAGCTGCTGGAGCTGGAGGCGCGAATAGCGTTGACCAGGGCCTGGGGTTAGCGCGAGGGGACGCCGGGGGCCTGGGATCAGGGCGAGGGACGCCGGGGCCGGGGGTGGAGCGCGAGGGGACGCCGGGGCCGGCGGCGGAGCGCGCCGGGGGAACGGACGCAGTCGATCCGGGTGAACCGGGTGCGTGCTCGGTTCGTACCCGATCGGGGTTGTGAAAAAGGCCGGCCCACGTCGTGGGCCGGCCTCATCGCTCAGCTTGCGCCTCGCTCACATCGGGCTGGTCAGCGCTCGATGTCACCCTTGATGAAGGCCTCGACGGCCGCGTGGGCGTCGTGGTCGCTGTACTGCACCGGCGGGGACTTCATGAAGTAGGACGACGCGGAGAGGATCGGGCCACCGATGCCGCGGTCCTTGGCGATCTTCGCGGCGCGGACCGCGTCGATGATCACGCCGGCCGAGTTCGGGGAGTCCCACACCTCGAGCTTGAGCTCGGCGTTGAGCGGGGTGTCGCCGAAGGAGCGGCCCTCGAGGCGGATGTACGCCCACTTGCGGTCGTCCAGCCACGGCACGTGGTCCGACGGGCCGATGTGGACGTCGCTCTTGATCATCTCGTGCGGGATCTGCGAGGTCACCGACTGGGTCTTCGAGATCTTCTTGGAGACCAGGCGGTTGCGCTCCAGCATGTTCATGAAGTCCATGTTGCCGCCGAAGTTGAGCTGGTACGTGCGCAGCAGCTCGACGCCGCGGTCTTCGAAGAGCTTCGCCAGCGCGCGGTGCACGATCGTCGCGCCGACCTGGCTCTTGATGTCGTCACCGACGATCGGCAGACCGGCGTCGGTGAACTTCTGCGCCCAGACCGGGTCGGAGGCGATGAAGACCGGCAGGGCGTTCACGAACGCGCAGCCGGCGTCGATCGCGGCCTGCGCGTAGAACTTGTCGGCCTCCTCGGAACCCACCGGGAGGTAGGAGACGACCACGTCGACCTCGGCGTCACGCAGAGCCTGCGCCACGTCGACGACCTCGGCCGAGGACTCCTCGATGATCTCGCGGTAGTACGTGCCCAGACCGTCGAAGGTCGGACCACGCTGCACGGTCACGCCGGCCGGCGGGACGTCGGTCAGCTTGATCGTGTTGTTCTCGCTGGCGACGATCGCTTCGCTCAGGTCCATGCCGACCTTCTTGGCGTCCACATCGAACGCCGCGACGAACTTCACGTCGGAGACGTGGTAGTCGCCGAAGGTCACGTGCATGAGACCCGGGACGCGGTCGTTGGGGTCGGCGTTCTTGTAGTACTCCACGCCCTGCACGAGGGACGAGGCGCAGTTACCCACACCGACGATGGCGACGCGGACGGAGCCCATCGCGTTTGCCTCCTTGTTGTTCATCACGGCCGGTCCAGGTGCGGACGCGGTGGTTCCGGGGGTGTATCCATGCCGGCCGCCGGTTTGGCGGTCGGCTCACTGCTTGACGCTCCGGCCGAGCCGAGACGGCTGTGGCTGGGTGCTCTGCCCGAGCGTTCGTTGGTGATCAGCTCTTCCAGCCAGCGGACCTCGCGTTCGCACGCGTCGAGCCCGTGGCGTTGAAGTTCGAGGGTGTATGCGTCCAGACGATCGGCAGCCCGGGCGAGGACTTCACGTAAACCCTCGCGCCGCTCCTCGACACGGCGCCGGCGGCCTTCCAGGATCCGCAGCCGGGTGGCCCGGTCGGTACGCGAGAAGAACGTGAAGTGAACACCGAAGCCCGTGTCGTCGTACGTCTCCGGGCCGGTCTGGGTCAGCAGATCCGCGAAACGTTCCTTGCCCTCGGCCGTGATCTTGTAGACAACGCGCCCCCTTTTGCTGGTCATCGGGGGAATGATGTCGCTGTTCGTCTCGGCTTCACTGATCCAGCCGGCCAGCTTGAGCCGCTTCAGTGTCGGGTACAGCGTGCCGTAACTGATCGCGGCGCGAAGCGTGCCGAGTTTGGTGGCGAGCTCCTTGCGGAGCTCGTAACCGTGCATCGGCGCCTCCTGCAGGAGACCGAGGATCGCCAGTTCCAGCAACTCGACCCTCCCTGAAGTCCGCCCCGATGTATCGGCCCGATACATCGCAACCGTAGATCGGCGCCGTCAGGTGCGCAACTCGGACATGCTCCGGAGTTGTGCCGCCACGCTGTGTCATGGCGGTCGCCGGGGATGCGACGACCGCGTACTCTCTTCGCCATGCGCACGCAGCGGCAGGTCATCGACTACTCGCTACAGAGGCGAGCAGTCCTGCGTGACGTGCGGAGCGGCCGAGTCGCGGCTCTTGAGGTGTGTGACGCGTCTCCTTACTTGAGAAACGCGGCTACATACCATGGCGAGCCGACCGACGAGCGATGCCCGATCTGCCGTCGCGACAACCTGACACTTGTGCGCTACGTCTATGGCGAAGAGCTCAAGCAGTCCGCGGGGCAGGCACGGAAACTCGCCGAGTTGCCGGTTCTGGCAATGACGCTCCGTGAGTTCCAGGTCTTCGTGGTCGAGGTGTGCCGCTCCTGCTCGTGGAACCACCTGATCGAACGCTACGTGCTCGGCCGGGACGGCCTCTCCGAACTCGACGAGGACGCGCCACGCGCCTCGCAGAGCGGGGAGGGGCGTCGGTGAACCGGTTCGATCTCGTTACCGTGTACAGGTTTGGGACCGAAGTTCTGATTACAGCTTTTAACTCCGAGAACGTCCGCTCGAGGCGCAACGGAAGAACGGCCCCGCCGGGCCGGTCGGCCGCGCCCCCGCGACCGGTAGGTGTGAAGAAATGAACGCGTACGGCGATCCGCAGTCCGCACGAGCCCGGGCCCGAGTGCCCGGGCCGTCCGCTGCTTCCACGCCTGACGACGAGCCAGCAGGGCGTCCTTCGGGATCCGCCGCGGTGGGTGGTCCGGCCGGGCGTGCGTCAGTGGGCGGCGCTTCAGCAGGCCGGGCGTCGGTGGGATCGGCCTCGGTCGGTTCGGCTTCAGTGGGGTCGGCCTCAGTGGGGTCGGCCTCGGTCGGCTCGGCTTCGGTCGGCGGTCCAGCGGGGCGTGCCTCCGTCGGCGCCGCTTCGGTGGGCCCGGCCCGTGCCGCGGCTGCCGTGCCGCCGGCCGGTGGCCGCGCCTCGGTGGCCCGGGCCGCGGTCCGGCCGGTCCCCGCGACCGGCGGCCCCGGCGGTCCGGGTGGGCCTGGCGGACCGGGTGGCCCCGGTGGTCCCGGCGGCCCGGGTGGTCCCGGGCGCGGTGGCCGGAGCAAGGCGGACAAGAAGCACCGCCGCGCCAACATCCTGACCGCCGCGGCAGCCGTGCTGGTGATCATGCTCGGTGTCGGCATCGTCGGTGGCACCTACTTCTTCGACGACGTCGAGCTGCCCACGCCCGAGGCTGAGGCGCAGATGAACGTCATCTACGACGTGAAGGGGAACGTGCTGGCGAAAGACGGTTCGCCACGCATCAACGTCCCCTACCAGAACATCAGCGAAGTGATGCAGAATGCCGTCGCCGCCGCTGAGGACAAGAACTACTACAAGCACAACGGCATCGACATGAAGGGCATCGCCCGCGCCGCGTGGAACAACTTCACCGGCGGCGACAAGCAGGGCGCCTCGACGATCACCCAGCAGTACGCCCGGCACGTCGCTGAGCTCAAGGAGATCAGCTACAGCCGGAAACTGCGCGAGGCCGTGATCGCCCGCAAGCTCGAGTCGAAGTACGACAAGCACCAGATCATGGGCATGTACCTGAACTACATCGACCTCGGTGAGGGACGGTACGGCGCGGAGGCCGCGGCCCAGGGTTACTTCAACGCCTCGGTCCAGAAGGGCGCGAAGAACGAGATCAACGTCTACCAGGCGGCGGTCATCGCTTCGATCATCAAGCAGCCCTACCCGACCGACACGCACAAGGGTTACGACCCGAACTACAACCCCGAGGACGCCAAGGACCGCTGGGAGTACACGCTCAAGAACATGCTCGAGATGGGTTGGATGACCCAGGAGCAGTACGACAAGCGGCAGTACCCCAAGGTCAACCCGATCAGCAAGGGCAGCACGTGCAAGACCTGTGCCGACGGCAAGCCGGTCGGCATGATCATGCGGCACGTGAAGTACGAGCTGACCGAGATGGGCATCAGCGAGGACGAGTACAAAAAGGGTGGCTACCAGGTCACCACGACGATCAACCCGAAGATCCAGGCCGCGGCCGAGGCGGCCGGCTCGCGTCTGAGCAAGACGTCGCCGCTGTACAAGCGCCCGAAGAGCTACCAGTCCGCGGTGATCGGCATCGACCCGGACAGCGGCCAGGTGCTCGGCTACTACGCGGGTGACGACCCGAACGGCACCGACTACGGCGGCTACATGGCCGGCGACGGCAGCGGCGTTCTTGAGTACGGCGGCCAGTCGCCGGGCTCGACGTTCAAGATCTACACCTTGGCCGCGGGTCTCAAGGAAGACATCTCGTTCAAGACGACCTGGGACGGCACGCTCAAGCGCTCGAACGGCTCCAAGATCAGTAACGCCGGCGCCGAAGAGTCCTCGCTCTGTGGCGGAAAGATCAAGTACTGCGATCTGGAGACGGCGACGATCAAGTCGTACAACTTCCCGTTCTACTGGATCGCCGACAGCATCGGCCGCGAGAAGGTCATCGCGGCCGCCCGCGACGCCGGCATCCGCTACATGTGGACCGACCAGGGCAAGATGGTCGACCTGACCAAGACCAAGGCCGCCACCTGGAAGAGCAGCGGATACTTCGACAACGAGGTCGCCTTCGGCCAGTACCGCGTCGTCCCGCTGGACCACGCCCAGGGCGTCGCCACCATCGTCAACGGCGGTGTCCGGCACGACGCGCACTTCATCAAGACGGTGAAGAAGCGCGACTCGAACACCGGCAAGCAGACGACGATCAAGAGCGAGAACCTCAAGGGCAAGCAGGTCTTCGACGCCGCGCAGATGTCCAACCTGCTCGGTGTCATGTCGGAGATCCCGAAGGCCGCGAAGAACCGGATCTCGGACGGTCGTCAGTCGGTCGCCAAGTCCGGTACCTGGGAGTACAAGAAGGGCAACGGCGACACCTGGTTCGTCGGCGGCATCCCGCAGATGGCAGTGACCGTCTGGGTCGGTGGCGCGAAGGACAAGGTCCAGCTCAAGGAATCCGACGGCGGCAAGATGTTCGGTTCCGGCACCCCGGCCGCGATCTGGGAAGAGTTCATCGAGACGGTGACCAAGGAACTCGACTGGAAGAAGGAAGAGTTCCCGAACCGGATCGAGACGGGTAACGCCGACAGCGAGTACGCGAACGGCCAGGAGCCGCCGCCGGTCGTCCAGGCGCCGGTCGAGGACCCGAACCAGAGCCAGACCTGTCAGCTGTTCCCGACCCTGTGCCCCGGTGGCCAGAACACCAACCCGGGCCAGAACACCAACCCGGGCCAGAACGCCAACCCGGGCCAGAACACGGGTGGGACCGCCGGCAACGGCAATGGGAACAACAACGGAAACGGCAACGGCGACGATTGACGTTCCCAATCTGTGAGCGGCGCCCACCCCTGGACCGGGGTGGGCGCCGCTTTTTTAGCGGCGTCGGCCGTGAAGATCGGTGTGTGTCCAGCGGCCCGTCCCCGCGACGAGCGCCGGATGCGGCATGATGCCAAACCATGAGCGCGCAACCGCCCACCGACCAGCCGGACGTCTCCGCACCGACCTCGGACGGGTTCGTACGGGGACTGTCCCAGTTCATCGGTGGTCCGCTCGGATCGCACGCGGTCCGGCCGGACTCGCGGCCCGGCCGGTTCTGGACCGCGCCACGGCTGGTGCTGGCCCTCACCTGTCTGGTGCTGGCGCTCTCCTGGGTGCAGAAATCGCCGTGCATGGACGGGAACTGGCAGAAGAACGTCCAGTACACCCGGTACTGCTACACCGACGTGCTGGCGCTCTACTACGCCGAGGGGCTGAACGAGGGCAAGGTCCCGTACGTCGACCACCCGGTGGAGTACCCGGTCGTCACCGGTTACTTCATGGGCGCGCTCGGACTGCCGGTGCACTGGTACGGCAAGGACCACCCCGACATCAACCAGGGCAGCTGGTTCTACAACGCCAACGCGCTGGTGCTCTCGCTCTTCGCGGTCGCCACCGCGGCGATCCTCCTGGCGCTGCGGCGACGCCGGCCATGGGACGCGGCCATCTTCGCGCTCTCACCGATCCTGCTGCTCACCGCGTCGATCAACTGGGACTTCCTGGCGATCGGCATGGCCGCCTTCGGTCTCTGGCTCTGGGTGAAGCACAAGCCGGTCTGGGCGGGCATCTTCCTCGGCCTCGGCACCGCGGCGAAACTATGGCCGCTCTTCATCCTCGGCCCGATCCTGATCCTCGCGCTGCGCACCGGCCGGCTGCGCCCGTTCGTCAGCTCGTTCCTCGCCACCGGCGTCACCTGGGCCGTGGTCAACTTCCCGGTCTTCTACTGGCATCACGAGAGCTGGCTGCGGTTCTTCCGGCTCAACTCGGAACGGCCGATCGACTGGGGCACGTTCTGGTACATCGGGCGGTACCTGGACGGCAAATGGGCCAGCGGCAGCGCCGGCGACCAGGGTCCGTTCCAGTGGCTGAGCAACCACATCCCGACGCTGAACTACGTCTCCTACGCGCTCTTCGGCCTCGCCTGCCTCGGCATCCTGATCCTCGGCATGCTCGCACCCCGGCGGCCGCGGCTGTCCCAGCTGGTGTTCCTGGTCGTCGCCGCGTTCCTGATCACCAGCAAGGTGTGGTCGCAGCAGTACGTGCTCTGGCTGCTGCCGCTGATCGTGCTGGCCCGCCCGAAGTGGGGCGTGGTCATCGCGTGGACCATCGCCGAGGTGGGTTACCTCGCCGCCTTCTACGCCGAGCTGATCGGCGCCGGCGGCAAGACGGTCATCCCGGAGGGTACGTTCGTGCTCGCCTCCACCGCCCGGATCGTCACCGTCGGCCTGATGTTCGCCCTGGTGGCGCGCGAGATCTGGCGCCCGGAGCTGGATGTGGTCCGGCAGTCCTACGACGGGACCGACCCGGAGGCGGGGCCGCTGGACGGCCCCGAGGCCCCCTGGGTCACCCGTTTCCGGCGGTTCTTCGGTTTCGGGCCGTCGGAGGAGGCTCCGTCCCAGCCGGTGCCCTCCGCGCCGGTCCTATCCGAGCCGGAACACGACCGCGTCGGGTAGGTCCTCGCGCTGGATGTTGAGGGCGTCGACCGGGATGTCACCGGCCCGCTCCCACGACGTGCCCGCGACCTGGTCCCGCAGCAGCAGCACCGTGCCCACCCCGATCGACCGCAGGTACTCGATGCTTCCGGCGTCCGGGAACGAGGCCACCTTGCTGCGCAGCTCGGTCTGCCGGGCCGCGGCGAACGTGCCGCCCCCGTTGGCGAGCTGCTGGAACTTCGAGGTCGACCAGAGCTGCACGGTCTGGTCGCTGAGCTCGGCCGTCGGCAGCACGAGCATCGGGCCGGCCACGGTACGCATCGCGGCCGGCTGCTGCGGGACGGTCGGGTGGGCGGTGTTGTTCCAGCCCTCCACGGCGACCAGGAGCAGTGGAGTGAGCATGGCGAGCCGCAGCCACGGACCGGGCCACGGCGGAACCCGCTGCGCGGCGAAGTGACGGGCGCGCCGGACGAATTCGTCGACCGCGCCGGCCGCGAGGATCGCCAGCAGCAGCGTCACCCAGAGCATCAGCCGGCCGGGGATGCGCTGGTCGAACGCGGCCGGGAAATGGCCGAAGAGCGGCAGGTAGGTGTAGTGCCCGCCGAGGTAGTTGGTCCCGAGAGTGAGCACCACGGCGAACGTGACGGCGACCATCAGCATCATCCGGTGCCGCAGGTTCCAGATCGAGAACACGAGCCCGGCCAGGGCCAGCGCGTAGAGCGCGAAGCCGGGGAGCAGGGACATCTCGGCGGGCCAGCCCAGTGCGGCGCGCGGCGTCTCGTGCGCGGCGCCCCAGATGCCGGACTCGGCCGGCCCGATCAGCAGGCTGTGCAGCGGCGGCGAGAAGAACTCGATCTGCTGCAGCCGGGTCGGGCTGTCCGGCGCCCGCACGTACGGCACCGCGATGACCATGCCGACGGCGAGGAAGAGCGAGGCGCCGATCGTGTTGGTGGCCATCAGCTGCCAGCCGAGCAGTGGCTTGACCGGCGCGCGCAGGAACCTGTCCAGCAGGTTGTGCTCGGGCCGCCGGATGCGATGGACGAACCCGGCGATCTCCAGGGTCACCAGAATCAGGCCCAGGACGTACGCGAACGGGATGCCCAGTGCGAAACCGAGGGTGATCTGCCACGTCGCCACCATCCAACCGGCGGCCGCCCAGCCGGGACTGCGGCGTTTCGGGCGCATCCCGTACCGCAGCGACCAGCCGTGTCCGCGGGCCAGCATCGCGAGCGCGAGCGGAATGGCACCGGCCGAGACGATGTCGAGATGGCCCTCCTGCGCGAGCCGCCACGGGGCGTAGGCGAACGCGACGGCCGCGACCGCCGCGCCGGTCGGCCGGGCGCCGAGCTGGCGGACCAGCGCGTAGGCGCCGAGGGCGAGCAGCGCGTGAGCGGCGACGAAGAGCAGGTTGTAGCGCAGCACGGCGGTGACCGGGCCGGTTCCGAGCAGCGCGAACGGCGCGTACCCCAGCAGGCTGTCGCCCCAGGCGTACGTGTTGACCAGCGGGAAGTACGCATTGGACTGCCACAGCCGGATCGGGTCGAGCAGGCCCTGTCCACCCCAGGCGATCTGCCAGGCTTGCCGGGCCGGATCGGCGAGGTCCTGCGGCAGGGTGTTCAGCGGGTAGCGCAGGGTCGGCCAGGTCATCACGACGGCGAGCACGACGCTTGCGTACGTGGCCAGCGCGTACTCGTGGATGAGGGCGCGGCCGGTCGCACGCAGGCCACGGCGGATCCGGCCGGGAGGCTGCTCGGGGATCGCGGCGAAGACCGTCCACGGGTCGGGCGGGGCGCCGGGCGGGCGCTGACCGGGTTTCGGCGCTGGTGACTTCTCGTCCTTTGTGGCCGGTTTGTTCGTCTTGGTGGCTGGTGTGTCGACTTTCGTGGCCGGCTCGTCCGCTTTCGTGGCCGGCTTCTCGGCTTTCGTGGCTGGCTTGTCGGCTTTCGTGGCCGGCTTGTCGGGCTGGCCTTTGCGGGGGGCGGGGATGGCCGGCACGGCGACGGGTTTGCTGCCTTTGCCGCCGAAGAGTGCGAATCGGCGTCGTGGCTTGACCACGGCCTTCTCGGCCGGCTTCGCGGCGGGCTTTTCCGTCGCTTTTCCGTCCGGCTTCTCGACGAGCGTGGCCTTCCCGGCCGGGTTCTCGGCGCTCGGCGTCTCACCGGCCGGCTTCGTGGTGGCCGTGGTCTTGCCGGCGGGCGCGACCTCGCCGGCCGGCGAGGTCGGCTGCTGCTGCTCGGACATGACCCTCCCGTGCCGTTACCGTCAGCCGCCCGCGCGCTCGCGCAGAAGGGCGATGTCGGCGGACTGCCCGTCGGCCCCGCCGGGGGTCTCCACGATGGCGGGGGCCCCGGCGGCCCGGATCGCGGCCACCACCAATTCGGGGTCGATCTTCCCATTACCCAGGTTGTCGTGCCGGTCCTGGCCCGAGTCGAACCCGCCCTTCGAATCGTTGGCGTGGATCAGGTCGATGCGGCCAGTGATGGACTTGACTCGGTCCACGATGCCGGTCAGGTCCTCCCCGCCGGCGAAGGCGTGACAGGTGTCCAGGCAGAAGCCCGCCCCGAACTCGCCGACGACCTCCCAGAGCCGGGCGAGGTCGTCGAAACGCCGGGCACAGGCGTTGTCGCCGCCGGCCGTGTTCTCGATCAGAACCGGCAGCGGCAGGCCGCCGTCCTTCTCCGCGTACTCAAAGGCCTTTCGCCAATTGAGGAAACCGTCAGCGAGATCGGCGCCGGAGCCGACGTGCCCGCCGTGCACGATCAACCCTTTCGCGCCCAGCTCGGCGGCGGCCTTGGCGTGCGCCATCAGCAGCTTGCGGCTGGGGATCCGGATCCGGTTGTTCGGCGAGGCGACGTTCACGATGTAGGGCGCGTGGATGTAGATGTCCACCTCGGACGCCCGCAGCTGCTCCGCGTCGTCGCGCGGAACGGGCGATTTGTAACCCTGTGGGTCGGTGAGGAAGAACTGCACCGCGTCGGCGCCGCGGGCGGCGGCCTCGACCAGCGGTTCGGCGGAATCGACGTGGGCTCCGATGCGCATGGGACGAGCCTACGACGCGGGTACGACGCTGTCCGCACGCGTCACTAGCGTCGGGTTGCCCTCGTTGTCTGGATTGGTCACGGTTTGACTGATACTGGCGTGTCCGGTGGCGAATTTGGGAGATGGTGCATGTCGCGGCAGGTCCGATACCGGGTGGCGGCAGTGGTTCTGAGCGGGCTGATCTTCGGCGCGCCACTGCTGGCCAACGGCACGGCGAGCGCCGAGCAGCTCGACCCGAACGACCGCCGGGTGAGTTTCACCAACTCCGGAGTCCTCGGGCTGACCTGTGAGTCCAAGCCGAGCGTCGAGTCGATGACGGTTCCCGCGGACAGCGTCGTCCAGGTGCGGAACCGGACCGGCCACGACGCGCAGCTCAGGCTCGGTGGCGCGCCGAAGGGGATGATCCCGGAGAACGGCTCGGCCGAGGTCCTGTTCCGGCGCGGCACCACGTCGGTGATGCTCACGCCGGAATGCGACCACGGGAACGACGTGGTGCCGATGACCATCACGGCCACGCCCTCGCCGGGCTACACCAAGCCTGATCCGGGGGCGGCGGCGCCCGGTGGCGGGGCTGCCACGCTTTCCCAGCCGCCGGGGGCGGGCTCGCCGACGCGTACCAGGGCCGGCTCTGCCAAAACCGGTCAGGTCTCGTCCGCGAAGCGTCCGGTCCGCGGCGGACCGCAACCCTCGCGTCCCGGGGTGCGCAAGTTGTCCGCCGCTCGGCCGCAGGCTGCGGCGAGCAACGCGGCCGAAGCGCCGGGCGCCATGCCGCAGGGCGCCGCCGGCCAGCGTCTCCGGCCAAAACCGCTTGCGGGTACGGGGGCAGTCGGCGCGCCGGCGTTCGTCGGAATGCCGCCCGGCAAGCCTCTGTCGAAGTCCACGACGGCGGCCGCCGAAGCGCCGCTGAGCAATTCCGTTCCGCCCGCCTCGGAGAGCGCGGCGGTGCCGGCGCCGGAGACCGCGGAGCCGTCGGGCGTGGCCGGGACCGAGCCGGTCGCGGTCGGCACGATTCGTGAGGGCAGGCCGATCGGGCTTCTCGGGCTGATCGCCATGGTCTGCGTCCTGGGCGTTTCAATCGCCACTATTCGGGCAATCGTGTCACAACGTGCATCTCGTACGAATATGGCGTAAGCTCTTCCCTGAAAGCTCCGCGGGGCGGACGCGTCCAACCTCATCGGTGTGGTCGTTCCTCCCCAGGTCCCACCCAACGAATCGGACCGGACGCCCCGCGGCTCTCCCTCAGCGACGACCCCGTCCCCGGACGGGGTCGTCGCTTTTGGGTCCAGCGCCTTCCCTGGGTATGCTGGCTCGGTTCGCAGTGTGTTCGCCGTGGGCATCTGACCCCACGGCTTTCTTCTGCGTGCGACACAAGACCTCCTGCCACGGAGAGACCGTGGCCGCTTAGCCCACAGGAGGTGAATGTCTTGCGTCATTACGAACTCATGGTGATCCTCGATCCTTCGCTCGAGGAGCGCACCGTTGCTCCGTCGCTCGACCAGTACCTGAACGTCATCAGGACCGCGGGTGGCTCGGTGGAGAAGCTCGACGTCTGGGGCCGTCGCCGGCTCTCGTTCGAGATCAACAAGAAGGCCGAGGGCATCTACGCGGTCGTCGACCTGCAGGCGACGCCTGAGGCCGTGGCCGAGCTGGACCGTCAGCTCCGCCTCAACGAGTCCATCCTGCGTACCAAGGTCATCCGTCCCGAGACCCGCTGAGACGTTTTTGTCAGAGGGTCCTGAGACCCTTTGCCACAACGATTGAAGCGGCGAGGAGAAGTCATGGCAGGAGAAACCACCATCACGGTCGTCGGTAACCTCACCGATGACCCTGAGCTGCGCTTCACCCCTTCGGGTGCGGCGGTCGCCAAGTTCCGCATCGCTTCCACGCCGCGGACCTTGGACCGGCAGTCGGGCGAGTGGAAAGACGGCGAGCCACTATTCCTCGCGTGCAACATCTGGCGTGACGCCGCCGAGCACGTCGCCGAGTCGCTGCAGCGCGGCGCTCGGGTGATCGTGCAGGGCCGTCTGCGTCAGAGGTCTTACGAGACGCGCGAGGGCGAGAAGCGCACCGTTTACGAGCTCGAGGTCGACGAGATCGGCCCGTCCCTGCGCTACGCCACGGCGAAGGTGCAGAAGATGAACCGGTCCGGTGGCGGCGGAGGTGGCTTCGGCGCCTCCGGTGGTGGCAACCGGCAGCCCGGTGGCAACGGCGGAGGCGGCGGCGGAAACCGCGACTTCGACGACCCCTGGGCCACCGCTGCGCCCGCCTCCAGTGGTGGCGCCCCCCGCTCCGGCGGCGGCGGCAACTCCTCGTTCGACGACGAGCCTCCCTTCTAAGCCTTCGGGCTTTCTTGAGTTCAGGTCAGGAGTTAAGAGCAATGGCTAAGGCTGCTGCGCTTCGCAAGCCGAAGAAGAAGGTGAACCCGCTCGACAAGGACGGGATCACCTACATCGATTACAAGGACACCGCTCTCCTGCGGAAGTTCATCTCCGACCGCGGCAAGATCCGTGCCCGCCGCGTCACCGGTGTGACCTCCCAGCAGCAGCGGCAGATCGCCCGCGCGGTCAAGAACGCCCGTGAGATGGCGCTCCTGCCGTACACGGCCACGGCTCGCTGAGAGGGGGCACCGCGATGAAGATCATCCTCACGCAGGAGGTTTCCGGCCTCGGCACCCCCGGCGACATCGTCGAGGTCAAGAACGGCTACGGCCGTAACTACCTGCTGCCCCAGGGTTTCGCGATCCAGTGGACCAAGGGCGCCGAGAAGCAGGTCGTGGTCATCAAGCGGGCCCGTGAGGCCCGCGAGATCCGTGACCTCGGTCAGGCCAACGAGGTCAAGGGCCAGCTGGCCGGCCTCAAGGTCACGCTGAGCGCGCGCTCCGGCAACGGCGGCCGCCTGTTCGGCTCGATCACCCCGGCCGAGATCGTCGACGCGGTCAAGGCCGCCGGCGGCCCGGCTCTCGACCGTCGTCGTCTCGAGCTCCCCGGTCACATCAAGACCACGGGCTCGTACAACGTGTCGGTCAAGCTGCACCCCGAGGTGACCGCGACGTTCCCGGTGAACGTCGTCGCCGCCAAGTAATTCAGCTGCACGAAAGGCGCGCTGGGCAGATTGCCCGGCGCGCCTTTTGCTTTCCTGGAGCCCCGCGCCGCCGCGTATCGGGGCTTTGTCCAGCTCAGTGATCGGGGCTTTGTCCAGCTCAGTGATCGGGGCTTTGTCTAGCTCAGGCTGTTGCCGGTGATCGCGGAGCTCAGGACCGTTGCCAGTCCGCCGCCCACCACTGCTGCGGCGAGGCCTACGCTCGCGGCTTTCCAGGCTGTGGTGGCGCGGCGCAGGGCCAGCGCCACCAGCATGCTCAGCGCGAGGCTGATGGCGAACTCGGGCGCCGCGTCGGCCAGCGTCTGCAGGGCGTGAGTGCGCTGTCCACTGTTGAGCAGGAACATGCCGCCGACGAAGAGGATCACGGGTACGCCGTACCAGACGACCGTGTAACCGACCGCCGCGAGTGGGCCGCCGGAGGTCTCCTCGTCTTCTTCGTCGTCCGGGTCCAGCAGGTCGGCGGGACGGCCCGCCACGAGACCGCTCGTCACCGGGCGCCGCTCGTAGGAGCCGGTTCCCTGGAACGCGCCGGTGCTGCGGCGCGGCGGCCAGGAGGTGTCCAGGTCGGCGTCGTCCCCGGTCAGTCCGTTTGCGCCGGCCGGAGCCGCACCGGGCAGCCCTGTGGTCGCCGGGGCGGCCGCGCCTGCTCCGGGCTGGCCGGGAGCCGTTCTGGGCTGACCGGGAGCCGTTCGGGGCTGGCCGGGAGCCGTTCGTGGCCGGCCCGGGGCCGTGACCCGCGCGGTCGGACGGGCCGCGCCGGTGGTGCTGTCCGGATCCGTCGAGATGACGGACGTGGTGCTCAGTGCCAGGTTCGCCGTTCCGGTGACCGACGCGGAGCCACTTGGCCGAAAGGGGGGAAAGTCCGACGTGTCGTACCGGCGGGATTCTCCCTCGGCGAGGTCGCTCTGCTGCGCTAGCGACTGGCGCCAGTCGGTCTCACCACCCTGCCCGGCGCCGTCGCGGTAGTCAGCACCCCGGACACCCGTGGCACGCTCGGCAGCGAGCCAGTCGGTGGGTTCACGGGGTTCGCCGTACCCGTTGCCGGGCGGCGGGTCGTTCTGCGGGCCGCGCGGGTTCCACGGGTCGGTGGAGCCGTAGGGCGGGACGCTTGCCCGGCGCGGTGGATCGCTCAGCGGATCCGGCCAGGAGGTACCGCCGGCCGGCAGCGCCAGGCCCGAACCGGTGGGCCGGCGGGGGTCGTCGTCCCAGCCGTTGCGGGCCGGGAGGTCGCGGTCGTTGCCGGCCGGGAGGTTGCGGTCGTTGCCGGAGGGGAGCTCGCGGCCGGGCGGCAGGGCGCGCGCGGTGCCGTAGGTGGGGCGGCCGGTTTGCTCACGCGGTGGGTCCGGCCAGGCGGGGTTGCGGGGTTGGTCCTGCCAGCTGGGAGTGCCGCTGGGGTTGCGGGCGTCGCGGGGCTGGTCTTGCCAGCTCGGGGTGCCGCCGGGGCTGCGGTCGTCGGGTCGGGGATCTTGCCAGGCGCTGGCGGGCGGGCGGCCGGATTCGTCGCGCGGAGCCGGGCCGCGGGAGCCGGTCTGCCAGGACGGGGTGCCGCGTGAGGGGTCCTGCCAGGACGGGGTGTTGCGGGCGGTGTCCTGCCACGGCTCGGTACTGCTTGCGGGGTCCCGCCGCGGGGTGGCTCCGCCGGTCCAGGAGGAGTCGCCTGCGGGCAGCTCGCGGGGCGCGCCGCCGCTGTACCCCGGGGAATCGCCGCTGTACCTCTGGGAGCCGCCGCTGTACCCCTGGGAGCCGCCGCTGTAGCCCTGGGAATCGCGCCAGGAGTCGGGCCTGCGCTGCTCCGGACGGGTCGTGCCGGGCCAGGGACGATTCGGAGACGGGGTGTCGCCGGGGGTGTCCCAGTGGCGGTCCGGGCGGGCGGGCTCGGGGGACCAGTCGGATCCGCCCGGCAGGGCACGCGGCTGCCAGGGCTCGGCGGCGGGCTCGGGCTCGGCGGCACGACGGCGGCCGCCGGGGGGTGGAGTCGCGGCGTAGCCGTCTGCGGGGCTGTCCTCGCGGTAGCGGCGACCGGTCTGCTCGGCCGGCGGGAAGCCGCCGGAACGGAACGAGCCGGATTCGCCGGGGCTGAACTCGCCGCCACGGCCGAACTCGCCGCCACGGCCGAACTCGCCGCCACGGCCGAACTGGCCGCCCTCGCCAGGACGGATCGCGCCCGTGTCGCCACGACTGATCGGGCCGGTGTCGCCGCGGCGGATCCCGCCGGTGTCGCCACGGCGGATCGCGCCCGTGTCGCCGGGGCGGAGACGGCCGGACTCGTCGCGGCGGATGGCGCCGGTGTCGCCGGGGCGGACGCGGCCGGAGCCGGGTGGGCGGGGCTCACCTGCGGCTGGACGCGGCTCGCCTGGGCCGGCGGCACGGAACTGGCCGGTGCTGTAGCCGGCGTTCGGGTCCGGGCCGGGAGCTGCGGCACCGCTCCACGGAGTGCTGCCGAAACCGGTGCCACGGGGCTCTGAGCTGTCGGCAAAGGGGCCGCCCGGCACGGCACCGCGAGCCCCGGCGCTGCCGGGTATGCCGCTGCGAGGCGCGGCGCTGCCGGAAATGCCACCGCGAGGCGCGGCTCCGGTAGGGCCGGCGCTGCTGGGAGCGGCGCTGGTCGGGCCCGGCAGGGCGCGCCGGCTGGGCATGCCGCTGCGTGGGGCCGGGAGCATGGCGGTGCCGCGGGGGGTGGGAGGTTCCGGATCGTCGGGTACGGAACTGGTCGGCCAGGCCGCATCGGGACCGGGCGCGCCGCTGCTCGGCAGTGGGCCACCCGGCACGCCACCGGACGGGCCGTCCAGACGCGGGCCGCGACGGGCGCGCCGGCCGGAACGGGTGTCCTGGGCGTCGTCCGCTGCCGGGGCCGCTCCGCCCTTCTCCGCCTCGCGGCGGGCGGCTTCGGCGCGCCACGCGAGCACCCGGGGATCGTCCTCGGCGCGGCTCCACTGGCCGGTGTCCGGGTCCCGGGTCCAGTTGCTGGTGTCCGGCTCGGCGGTCCAGGACGCGGTGTCCTCACGCCAGTCGGTGGTGCCCTGGTTGTACCGGCGCGGGCGACCGGCCCGGGACGCATCAGCGCCCGGCTCGGCGGCGGGTGCCGCGTCGTGACCCGTGTCAACGGGCGTCGCCCGAAAAGCCGGTTCGCCCCGGTAGCCCGACTCGCCCCGGTAGCCCGGCTGGTCCCGGTAGCTTGACTCGTCCCGGTAACCCGAATCATCCCGGTAACTCGGGGCGACCGGTGCAGCCGGATAACCCGACGACGGATAACCCGGTGAAGCCTGCGCCGCCTCGTGACCCGTCGTCTCGCGGAAACCCGGGTCGGCGGGCGTTTCCCCGTACCCAATTGGCTCTGATGATCGTCTGCGCGTGCGCCGCGGGGGCTCTTCGTAGGGCGGCGGTTCGGCGCGCGCCCCCCACGGAGAAATGTTTCCGGTGTCGGTGTGGCGCTCCCAGCTGTCCGAATCTGATCCTGTTGACCAGCCGGTGCCGCCGGATGGAGCCGGGTCCGGTTCGGGTGCGCGGCGGCGGCCGCGGCGGGGAGGCTGGTCCCGGTACGCGGCATCGCGTCGCCAGGCAGCCCGGTCGTCCTCGCGAACCAGGTGCTGAGCGTCCTCGGCGGGCGACGTCTGCCAGCCGGGCGCATCGGTGCGTCCCCAGCGCTCCAGGCCGGTGGTGTTCTCCCCGGGCCCCTGCTCGGCTCCCCGGCTGCTCCACGCGCCGCTGGAACGCCGCCACGACGGGGTCTCGGCCGGCTGCTGCCAGGACGGCGGCGTCTCAGCTGGTTGCTGCCACGACGGGGTCTCGGCCGGTTGCTGCCATGAGGGGGTCTCGGCCGATTGCTGCCAGGACGGGGTCTCGGCCGGCTGCCGCCACGAGGGAGTGGATGCGGACGGCTGCTGCCAGGACGGGGTCTGTGCGGACGGGCGCTGCCAGGACGGCGTCTGCTCGACCGGGGTGGTGGCACGGCGCTGCCAGGACGCCGGGCCGTCGCTCGTCTCCTCGGCATCGGTGGTCGACCAGGCGGTGCCGGGGATGGCGGTTTTCTCGGCGGCCGCGGCGAGTTCCTGGTCGGCCTGCCACGCCTCGGTGGTGGACCGCCACACGTGCGATCCGGTGGACGAGCGCCACTCGGTGGTCTGCCGCCAGCGCGCGCCGGTGGCCCGCCACTCGGCGGTCTCGGTGCGCCAGCCGGTGCCGTCGGCGGGGAACGCGGTGCGGCCGGTGGACGCGACGTCTGACCAGCGGTTGGCGGCCGGCTCCACGGCGTGACCACCGCCGCCGTACACCTCGACCTCGCCCTGGGTCTGACCCTGCCCGTCTGCCTGCTGAGCCCACGCGTCAGCGCGGCGCTGCCAGGTCAGAGCCTCCGCGCTCGGTGCCATGCTGCCGGTGTCGGTGAGCGAGGCCCAACGGGGTTCTGGATCTTCATCCGGTTCCCGGGTGGGCCAAGCCTCCGCAGCGCGCCTCTCGCGCGGCATGCGGGCGCCGTAGTCCCACTCCCGTTGGTCCACGTGCAAAGGGTGACGTGCTCAGGACGGAACCGCAACGCCTCAGCGCGACGGCTTGCTCACCGGCACACTGTTTCCCCTGATCCTGAGCTTTTCTGCCTTCCACAGGTGGGGACGACAAAACCCCAGCTCGGGTACGGGGTAAGCGCTGTGTCCCCAGGAGTTGTCCACATGCTGTGCACAGGCAGAAGGCAGATGTCCACAGGTTGTCCCGAGGCTCGTCCACCGGGCGTAGTTGGGCAGGTGGTGCCTGGATTCGTACAGTGGTCCAGCCTCGGCCGCCGAAATTGATCGGAGAGTTCTTCTGAACTCGTCCCGAGGTTCAACCGAAAGTGTCGTACCCAGGCTGTTCGATCGTGGCAGCGGGCATGGCCAGCGGAAGGAGTCTCCGGGTGTCGATCACCGATGACGCAAGGCCGGAGTCTCGACCGCCGTCGCAGCCCGGCGGCAACGGCGGCTCGAATTTCAAGAGTGGGTCCGGGGGTGGATCAGGCGGTGGCTTCGACAAGGCGCCGCCGCAGGACGTCGCGGCCGAGCAGGGTGTGCTCGGCGGCATGCTGCTCTCCAAGGACGCGATCGCCGATGTGGTCGAGATCCTCAAGGTCAGTGACTTCTACCGCCCGGTGCACGCGACGATCTACGACGTCATCCTCGATCTGTACGGGCGAGGCGAGCCGGCCGACGCGCTGACCGTGGCGGCAGCCCTGGCCGACTCCGGCGACCTGCAGCGGATCGGCGGCGTGCCCTACCTGCACACGCTGATCGAGAGCGTGCCGACCGCAGCCAACGCCTCTTACTACGCGCGCATCGTCTCGGAGCGGGCGATCCTGCGCCGCCTGGTCGAGGCCGGGACGAAGATCGTGCAGCTGGGCTACGGCACCGGCGGCAACGGCGGCCGGGACGTCGACGACATCGTGGACCTGGCTCAGCAGGCGATCTACGACGTGACCGAGAAACGGGTCAGCGAGGACTTCGCGGCCCTCGGCGACATGCTGCAGCCCACGCTCGACGAGATCGAGGCGGTCGGCGCGTCCGGCGGTGTGATGACCGGTGTCCCCACCGGTTTCCAGGACCTCGACCGCCTGCTGAACGGTCTGCACGCCGGCCAGCTGATCATCGTGGCCGGCCGCCCCGGTCTCGGTAAGTCGACGGTCAGCATGGACTTCGCCCGGAACGCGGCGATTCAGTCCGGCCACGCCAGTGCCATCTTCTCGCTGGAAATGAGCAAGATCGAGATGGTGATGCGGCTGCTCTCCGCGGAGGCGCGGGTGCCGCTGCACACCCTGCGGTCGGGGCAGCTCTCCGACGACGACTGGACGAAACTGGCCCGCCGGATGGGCGAGATCAGCCAGGCCCCGATCTTCGTGGACGACACGCCCAACATGAACCTCATGGAGATCCGGGCGAAGGCGCGGCGACTCAAGCAGCGCCACAACCTGCGCCTGCTGGTGATCGACTATCTCCAGCTGATGAGCTCGCCGAAAAAGACCGAGAGCCGGCAGCAGGAGGTCTCGGAGCTGTCCCGTGGCCTGAAACTGCTGGCCAAGGAGATCGAGTGCCCGGTGATCGCGGTCAGCCAGCTGAACCGTGGTCCCGAGCAGCGCACCGACAAGCGGCCGCAGCTCTCTGACCTGCGCGAATCGGGCTCGATCGAGCAGGACGCCGACGTGGTGATCCTGCTGCACCGCGACGACTACTACGACAAGGAGTCGCCGCGCGCCGGTGAGGCGGACTTCATCGTGGCCAAGCACCGTAACGGCCCGACCGACACGGTCACCGTGGCGGCGCAGCTGCACCTGTCGCGCTTCGTCGACATGGCCATCTGAGGTCGGCACGGCTGTAGGTCTCACGGCACTGATCGCACGGGTGGGCGACCTCGGGCGGCTGGGTGTTCGCGGCGTGCACACCGGGTCGCGGCATCCGGCCGCGGCCCCCGTCCGGCGTGCACGGCACGGGTGTCAGGCGCCGCTTTCCGCCGACTGGTGATGAGTCACCAGGTGCTGGATCTGCTCGTACTTGCCGGCGGACGCGTTCTGCACGGTTTCCACGATCACCCGGGCGAGGGTGTTGACGTCCCACTCCCGGCAGGCCGTCGGGTGGAGCATCAGGTCGACGAGGCGGCCGTCGGCATCCACAGTGGCTCGCACGGCGCCGTCCGCGGACTCGGCGCTCACCTGCATCGTGGCGATGCTGCGCTGTAACTCGTCCACTCCGGAGCGTAGTTCTTCGTATCGGCCGTAGACGTCTTCGAGGTCGGATCGCAGGGTTTCAGTCACGGTTGTTCCTCCGCTCGCCGCGACAGGGGGGCGACGTGACAATACCCAAGATCAGCGACGGTGCGTATTCCTAGCGACTTCGTAACGCACACGAAAAGAGAGGCTTATCGAAATAGTTCGCTCTTAAGTGACGAATCAACTCCGTTTGGTGGTCACCGTGAGTGATCAAAGGCACGTCATCAAATTCCGATATCGGCGATCGGTGGCGATAGGGGTTCGCCGGGATGACAGGGCGTGATCGCTCCGGGGGGGTGGGCGGTCGGCTCATCGGGCGCAGAACAAAACGCATTCATCCCAAGCGGCGGACGAGGCGAACGGCGAACGGCGGCCGCGATGGGATGGTGGCCGCAGTGGGTTGGACGCGTGGAACGGCACAGGGCCGACCCCGCCGCGACACTCGGATCGAGTCGCGGCTGGATCGGCCCCGGAACGGCGAACCTCAGTCGAACAGGTTGTGGAGGAAACTCCGGCGCCGGTAGTGCCCGTGGTGCTGCTGCTGCCGGTAGTGGCCGTGATGACCGTAGGCAGCCGGCCGGCCGTAGGCGGGAGCAGGCGGCGGGTAGCCGGCCGGGGCGCCGTAGCCCGGCGGGGGCGGCGGAGGCGGCGGGTAACCGGGCTGGTGGGTCTGGTGCGGAGCGGGCGCGTGAGCCGGAGGGGGCGGAACTTGCCCCGGAACGCCCGGCCGGGCGTTGTACGACTGCTCGGCGGCGAAGAGCTTCTCCAACTCGCCGCGGTCCAGGAAGATCCCGCGGCACTCGGTGCACTGGTCGATCGTCACGCCGCTGCGCTCGTAGACCCGCATCTCGCCATGACACTTGGGACAGGTCATCATTTCATTGACGGTACAAGGCCGTGTCATGCCGTGGGGCCGTTGTAGCTGTGTCCTTCCTGAGTCCGGGACGCATCGGCCGGCGAGACAGCGGACGCGATGCCTGCCGTGGCGAACCCGAGCGCCGGGGCCCAGAGCAGCAGAGCAGCGGGATAGAGCAGGTACCCGAAACGGGTCGTCGGCATCAGCAGGATCGCGGCGAGCAGACCCCACCCGCAGAAGAGGGCTGCCGTGCCGGCCGAGCGCGGCGACCGGCGGAGAAGAAGCAGACCGATCACCGCGGCGGCGGCGACCAGGAGGCCGGCCGCGACGTACCGTCCACCCGGCAGCGACTGCGAGATCAGGTAGCCGGGGAACGGCGACTGCGCCGGGCTGGTGACCAGGCCGTGGCCGAGCGGGAAGCGCAGCACGTTCTCGATCAGAGCGTCCGGGTTCACCAGCAGCGGCGGGAGCAGGGCGAGCAGCGGCAGGCCGATCGCCGGTGGCAGGAAGCGGCGCCACTGGCCGTTCCGGATGGCGAGGACGGCGAGCACGGCGACGACCGGCAGGGCGAACAGCTTGCAGGCGGCGGCTGCTCCCACGGCGGCGCCGGACCAGCCGTATCGGCCGGTGGCGGCGAGCGTCAGGGCGAGCAGGCAGAGGGCGAGGACCGGAATGTCGTCGCCTCCGGTCGCCAGGGTCAGCGCCGTCACCGGGAGGAGCGTGGCGGCCTGGACGGCCCGTACCCGGGCGGGGGAAGAACGCAGAAGGGTGACGGCCGCAGCGAGAGCGAGCACCGTCGTGATCGCGAACCAGATCCGGGCGTCGGTCCACCAGTGGTCGTCGGCCATCGCTCGCGGGAGACCGAAAATGGACATGCCCGGCTGGTATGGGCGGTAGCCGAGCAGCCGCTCGTCCAGCGGGACGGCGGCGATCTCGGAGCGGCTCAGGTAGGGCGTGCCGGTGTGCAGCAGGGAATCACCCATGTGCTCGACGACGACGACCTCTTCCTGGGCGCGGTCGGTGCGCCCGGCGGCCCGCTGCGCGGCCTGGATGATCAGCGGCAGGAGGGCGACGGCCACCCAGGTGATCCAGGCGATCAGAGCCCGAGCCGAGGTTCCAAGATCCCCGACAACCGCTCCAAGATCGCCACGCGGCTTTCCAAGATCGCTACCCGATGCTCCAAGATCCCCGCGCGATGCTCCAAGATCCCCGCGCGATGCTCCAAGATCCCCGCGCGATGCGCCAAGATCGCCCCAGCGACGACGCACCACCCACAGGACCAGCACCGCCAGCGCCGCAGCCCCATACCCCCAAGCCGCAACCGCACCCCAAGCACGATGCGGCACCAACGTCGACGTAAAAGCGGTAACCCCCGCGAATACCGCCGCCAACACATAAAGCCCAAGGTCGGCAGCAAGCCCCCCGGCAGCCCGATCGACACGTCTGAGCAGCTCAGTCACGCGGGCAAGTGTGGCAGAGACGATCTCGCACCGCGGCGCACCGGCATCCGCACCACGGCGCCGGCGTCATGCAGCGCCGCCGCCAGCACACCGGGCCGCCCACCGGACCCTCG
Source organism: Actinoplanes sp. NPDC023936 (assembly GCF_040639325.1). Taxonomy (NCBI): domain Bacteria; kingdom Bacillati; phylum Actinomycetota; class Actinomycetes; order Micromonosporales; family Micromonosporaceae; genus Actinoplanes; species Actinoplanes sp. NPDC023936. The sequence continues at coordinate 176,833 of NZ_JBEZZR010000002.1, forward strand.
TTGCAGCGCGGCGAGGAACCGCGCCGCCGAGTACGGCCGGGCGAAGAGATGACCCTGTCCGGCGAGGCAGCCCAGCTCCCATAGCGCCCGGCGCTGCGGCTCGCTCTCCACCCCTTCGGCCACGACCGTGAGGCGCAGGTTCCGTGCCAGGTCGACGGTGGTCCGGATGACCGCGGCGGCCTCGGCGGAGGTCTCCACCGACGCCACGAACGCGCTGTCGATCTTCAACTGGTGCACCGGGATGCGGGACAGCACGGAGAGCGAGGAGATCCCGGTGCCGAAGTCGTCGATCGCGAGCCGGACGCCGGCGTCGCGCAGTTCGGCCAGGGCGCGTTCGACCACGTCGAGCTGGCTGATCGTGAGGGTCTCGGTGAGTTCCAGGGTGAGCTGGTCCGGCGGTGTCTCGTGCCGGGTCAGCCGGGCCAGCACGGTGCTCGGGAATTTCGGGTCGAGAAGGCTGCGCGGCGACACGTTGACCGCCACCGGCAGGTCGAACCCGGCTTCCCGCCAGCTCTGCAGGGCGATCAGCGACTGTTCCAGCACGGCGTCGGCGAACGCGGGCAGCTGGCCGGAGCGTTCCACCGTCTCCAAGAACTGGACCGGGGTGAGACTGCCCTGTGCCGGGTGCCGCCAGCGGGCCAGGGCCTCCGCGGAGATGACCTCGCCGGTGCCCAGGTCGACGATCGGCTGGAACTCGACGGTGAACTCGTGCTCGGCCACCGCCCGGCGCAGGTCGCCGGTGAGCATGAGCCGTTCCAGGTCGGCGGTGTCCCGGGCGTGCACGTAGATCGCGGTCGGCTCGCCGGTGCGTTTCGCCTGGTACATCGCGATGTCGGCGCGGCGCATCAACTCTTCCACGCCGCCGGTGCCGGCCGCGAGGGCGATGCCGCCGGCCGCATCCACGGTGATCTGCATGCCTTCCACCTCGATGCTCGCGTCGAGTGCGCTGAGCATCGTGGTGGCGCGGTGGGTGGCAAGCGCCGGCGTCGGCAGCCCGCTCATCAGCACCGCGAACTCGTCGCCGCCGAGCCGGGCCACCAGGTCACCCGGCACGGCCGCCGAGCTGAGCCGGCCGGCCACCTCGCGCAGGACGTCGTCGCCGGCGGCGTGCCCGAGCGTGTCGTTGACCTCCTTGAAGTGGTTCAGGTCGATCAGCAGCAGCGCGAAGAGCCCGGCCTGGGCGGTGCTCTGATAGAGGCCGCCGGCGTGCTCGTACAGCCGGCGGCGGTTGGCCAGCCCGGTGAGCGGGTCGTGGGTGGCGGCGTGCTCGTTCTCGGCGGCGATGCGGGCGAGTTCCGCGTACGCCTGGGCGTTGCGGATCGCGGTGCAGACGGCCGAGGCGAAGGTGCGCAGTTTGTACTGCTCGACCTCGGTGAGCCGCACCGCGCCGCCGAAGCCGAGGCGCAGGATGCCGACCCGGACGCCGCCGTCGTGGGCGACCAGGTCGACCCGTTCCTCGTCCCGGTGCGGCGGGGCGGGAACCAGTGGGCCGTCGGTGAGCACGCCGGAATCGGTGGCGCGGACGGTCCGGCCGGCGCCTCCGGCGGTCACGTCGATGGTGGCCTCGGCCGCCGAGAAGATCTGTGCCGCGCGGATCGTCGCCGCATGCAGGACCTGGGTGAGGTCGACCGCGTTCAGCTCGTCGGTGGCTTTCGCCAGGCGCTGCCACGACTCCCGTTCCTCGCGGGTGCGGACGCTGCGGGACTGCCAGAGGTGCATGCAAGCCACAACGAGCGGGACGACCAGCAGGAGCAGCATGTTCGCCTCGGCGGCGAGCAGCCCGGCCACGAGAAGGGTGGCGGCGAGCTGACCGAGGAAACCGAGGATCTTGCGTTTGCTGTTGGTGAGCGCTGCCCGTTTGAGGCTGGTCCGGGTGTTAACCGCCATCACCGGCACGAAGACCACGTTGTCGACCAGGGTGAACGCGGCGAGCGCGAGCACGATGGCGAGCGGCGCGAAGGACGGGTGGAGCAGGCTCGGCGTCACTCCACAGGCGAGGAAGACCAGGCCGGCCGCGGTGGCGGTGAGCGCCTCCTTGGCGGCCGCGAAGATCGTTTTCCGGCGGCCCTGGCGGGCGGCCATCTTCAGGACGGCGACCCCGGCGATCGAGCAGAAGACCACCCACGGCGCCGGGAACAGGATCAGGCCGACCAGGACCGGCACCTCACCCCACGTCGTGCCGTCCAGGCTGGACCGGATGCGGACCGAGACCTTGAGCCGGTTGGCCGCCACCACCGCGATGCTGAGCAGGGCCGGCGCCCAGAGCGGCGGGACCGGCTGGGGGTGGTGCAGAAGGTAGAGCGCCCAGCCGGCCGTCGCGATCGACGCCACAACGACGACGAGACCGATGAGCAGCCGGAGCTGCCGATCGGTCACGTCGTCGTTGGTGCTGGTCTCAGTCATGTCGCCTCGTAGCCGAGCGTGAGTTTCTCGTCGCTCCAGGCTCCCAGGCTATTTCTGCACGCCTTTTCGCGCACCCTGTCCCTCAGCTCCAGTCGTTGCTGCCGCGCATGGCTTTCTCCTCATTTTGGGCGGGCGTCGCCGGAAACGTGTCCCGGTGACGGGGATTTGGCACTTGTCTGTCGCGACACGAGAGAACTTAGGGACTCGGGCATGTCGGTTTCAAGTGGATCGTGTCAGTATGCGCAGAATGCGAGAATAGAACGAGGCGTCGTCACCGACAGTTCCGGAATGGCAACTCCATGCAATGGGAATCACATTCCGAATTTCATTTTCGTCCGGTGCCGGGACTGCCTGACCAGTGCCGGAAGCATGACCTCCCGGTGTGGACAAAGTGTGAAGCCAATACAGCGGTGATGCGAACGTCACAGCCGCCGACGCTCTATAAGCTCCCGGTATGCCCCAGGAATTCCAGCTCACCCACGTCGACGAGGCCGGTGCGGCGCGGATGGTCGACGTCTCGGCCAAGGACGTCAGCGCCCGCCGAGCCGTCGCCGCCGGCCGGGTCCGCACCACCGCCGAGGTGATCGACCTGCTGCGGCGGGACGGTCTGCCGAAGGGTGACGCGCTCGCCGTGGCCCGCCTCGCCGGCATCATGGGCGCCAAGCGGACCCCGGATCTGATCCCGCTGTGTCACCCGATCGGGCTGCATGGTGTCACCGTGGAGCTGACACCCACTGACACCACAGTGGAGATTCTGGTGACCACCAAGACCGCGGACCGGACCGGCGTCGAGATGGAGGCGCTCACCGCTGTCGCCACCGCGGGCCTCGCGATGATCGACATGATCAAGGCGGTGGACCCGGCCGCCAGCCTCGACGACGTGCGGGTGCTGCGCAAAGAGGGCGGGAAGACCGGTCTGTGGGAGCGCCCGTGAGAGCCCGCGTGATCGTCGCCTCGAACCGGGCGTCGGCCGGCGTCTACGCGGACACCAGCGGCCCGCGCCTGGTCGCCGGTCTCCGCGAGCTGGGCTGCGAGGTCCGCGATCCGGTCGTGGTGCCGGACGGCGACCCGGTGGCGGACGCTCTGCGCGACGCGGTCCGTGACGGCATCGACGTGGTGCTGACCAGCGGTGGCACCGGTGTGACCCCCACCGACCGCACCCCGGAAGCGACCCGCGGGCTGCTCGACTTCGAGATCCCGGGGATCGCCGAGGCGATCCGCGCGTACAGCCGGGACCGGGTGCCGGCGGCGGCTCTCTCCCGTGGCCTGGCCGGCGTGGCGGGCCGGACTCTGATCGTCAACCTGCCCGGATCGACCGGCGGGGCGAAGGACGGGCTGGCCGTGCTCGGCCCGATCCTGAAGCACACCGTCGACCAGATCCGCGGCGGAGACCATTGACGGATAGGCTCTGCGGGTGACCGAGACGACCCCCGTGGATTGGGAACAGGCACGTGCCCTGGCCTATGCGGCGGGTGCCGCCGTGGCCGGCCGCGCGGAGACGGTTGCGCTCGCCGACGCCGACGGCCGGACCCTTGCGGAGCCGCTGCGCGCCCTCACCGACCTGCCGGCGTTCCCCACGTCGAGCATCGACGGCTGGGCGGTCCGGGGCGCCGGGCCGTGGCGTCCGGAGGGCCGGGTGCTGGCGGGTGGCACCCCGCAGCCGCTGAGCGCCGACGGCGCGTGCGTGGAGATCGCCACCGGGGCGATGGTCCCTGCCGGAGCGACAGCGCTGATCCGCGTCGAGGACTCCGCGACGAGCGACGAGGGTCTGGTCAGCGGCGAGCCGCGGGCGATTCCCGACTGGCGTCTGCCGGGCGAGGAGGCACACCTCGGCGAGGAGCTGCTGCCGGCCGGTACGCCTGTCGACCCCGCGGTGATCGGGGTTGCCGCGACTTGCGGTTACTCGGAGCTGACGGTCTGGGCCGAGCCGCGTGCCGCGCTGCTGATCTTCGGTGACGAGCTGCTGACCGCGGGCACGCCCGGCGCCGGCCGGGTCCGCGACTCGCTCGGTCCGCAGGTGCCCGGCTGGCTGCGGCGTTACGGCGCGACGACGACCGGCGTCACCGGCCCGGTCAAGGACACCCTCGCCGCCCACCTCGACGCGATTCGCGCCGGCCTCGCGGAGGCCGACCTGGTCTGCACGACCGGCGGCACCATGCACGGCCCGGTCGACCACCTGCATCCCGCGCTGGCCGAGCTCGGCGCGGAGTACGTGGTGAACACGGTCGCGGTCCGCCCCGGCTTCCCGATGCTGCTGGCCCGGGTGACAGGCGCCGACGGCCGGCCGAAATTCATCGCCGGCCTCCCCGGCAACCCGCAGTCCGCGGTGATCGCCCTGGTCACGCTCGTCGCGCCGCTGCTGGCCGGCCTGCGGGGCCGCGCGCTGCCACCGCTGCCGTCGGTCGAGGCGGGCGCTGCGGTGCCCGGCCGGGGCGACTTCACGCACCTGGCGCTCGCGGCGCTCGATCAGACCGGCCGCATCGCGACACCGGTCGGCCACGTCGGCTCGGCGATGCTGCGCGGCCTGGCCAACTCGCACGGTTTCGCCGTGGTCCGGCCCGGCACCAAGGCCGCTCCCGGTGACGTCGTGCCCTTCCTGCCCCTTCCGCTAACTCCCGGGGAGCGCTGAGTGACTGACACGGTTGGCGTGGTGACCCACGCCGAGGTCGTCGACGAGCCGCTGGACCTGGCCGCACACGAGGCAGCGGTGGCCGACCCGCGCGCCGGCGCGGTGGTCTCCTTCCAGGGCGTGGTGCGCGACCACGACCACGGCCGCGGAGTGACCCTGCTGGAATACGAGGGCCACCCCACCGCCGCGAAGATCCTGCGCGAGGTGGCCGAGGAGATCGCCGCGGACCCGGCCGTCTTCGCCGTCGCGGTCTCGCACCGGATCGGCACCCTCCAGATCGGCGACGTCGCCCTCGTCGCGTCGGTCAGCACCGCGCACCGCGCGGCGGCGTTCGAGGCCTGCGCCCGCCTGGTCGACGAGGCCAAGGCCCGCCTGCCGATCTGGAAGCGCCAGGTCTTCCAGGACGGCGCCGAAGAATGGGTCAACTGCCCCTAAAACCATTCAAAGTACGCGCATAGCGGACTCCCGCCTCGTCCGGCACTGACGTCCATGCCCCGGCGCGCCCCGCCGCCGGCCCCGGCGATGGCGCGCACGCCCGGCTCCCGCCCGCGTGTTGACTTCAGGTGCGGAGCGCGCCCAAATTCCACACGCACGCCCGGCTCCCGCCCCGCGTGTTGAGTTCGGGTGCGGAGCGTGCCCCAATTCCACACGCACGCCCGGCTCCAGCGTCGTGTGTTGAGTTCGGGTGCGGAGCGTGCCCCAATTCCACACGCACGCCCGGTTCCAGCGTCGCGTGTTGAGTTCGGGTGCGGAGCGTGCCCCAATTCCACACGCACGCCCGGTTCCAGCGCCGCGTGTTGAGTTCGGGTGCGGAGCGCGCCCCAATTCCACACGCACGCCCGGTTCCAGCGCCGCGTGTTGAGTTCGGGTGCGGTGCGCGCCTCAACTCCACACGCGGGGTCGAGTTCGGGCCTGCGTGGGGAGTTCGGGTTCGCGGGCCCCGGGCTCAACACGTTGTTCGGCGGGCACCTCGGGGGACGGGGATGGCGGCCAGCCGGCTGACCGGGCCGCTCGGCAGCGCGGGCCGGTGGTCGTGACGCCACGGCAGGGCGTTGACCAGCAGGATCAGCATCAGGGCGTACCCGTTCCAGGTGACCGCGCCGAACGGGTCCGCCACGAGCAGCGCACTCCCGATCACGGCCAGCACGGCGAAGCCGGCGCCGGTGAAGCGGGACCGGGGCAGCCGCCCGCCCCACCGCCGGCGCAGCACCTGATCGGCGAGGATCAGGACGGCCGGGAGCAGCCAGATCGCCTCGCCCGGTGCGGTGACCGGCCCGGCCGCCGCGCCGGCGAGACCGACCAGGGTGAACGCGGCCGTCTCGTCGCCGTCGCCGTGTGCCGAGCGGGCCCGGATCAGGCCGACGGCCAGCAGCAGCACGCCGAACGAGGCCCAGACCAGCACCGGCGGCGCGGCGAAACCGTAGAGCCGAGCCAGCGCGCCGGCCAGTGACTGGTTGCCGGGATCGCTGATCGGGGCTGATCGGTCGAGTTCCCAGAGCGTGGTCCCGTACCAGGTCAATGTCTCGCCCGGGGCCGAGACGGCAGCGCAGAGGGTGACCACGGCGGCGGTGGCGAGGGCGGTGAGCGCGGCTCGCCGCTGCCGGGACACGAGCAGGTAGACGATGAGCAGGACCGGTCCGGCGGCCAGCGCGGTGGCCAGTCCGATGCCGGCGCCGGCCCAGGAGCCGGTGCGCCAGATCCGCCGGGCTCGTCCGGCGAGCGAGTCCGGGGATCCGTTGCCCCAGGCGTGGCCCGGCCACCAGAACCCCCGGACCGGGCGGCCGGCCCGCCAGCGGCTGCGCGCCCAGGCGGCTCGGCGCAGGGCCACCAGGTCCGCCATGACCAGGGCGAACAGCAGCAGGTCGACGCGGCCAAGCCCGATCGTGGCGCGTACCGGGCCGGTGAGCAGGGCGAGGGCGGCGAGTGTCAGGACCAGCGGGGTGCGTGCCCGGCCGAACCGGCGAGCGATCGGACCGGTCAGCACCATCAGCGAGACGAGCAGCGCCCCGAGGCCGGCGAGCGCGAGCAGCCAGCCGGCGACCGGCAGCGGGACGACGGCGAGGGGCGCGACCAGGAGGGCCAGGGCCGGGGAGAGCGCGGCGCCGGCTTGGGTGCCACTTTGCCGGTACGCGTAGAGCCCGTCCCCGATGATCCAGGAGCGGATCGCCGCCAGCTGGACTTCGAGGGTGCTCAGCCCGTACATCTGAAAGCAGAGGGTGAGCAGCAGAAGCGTCGCCAGACCGCCCAGCGCAAGCCGCGCGGACCTCCTGCGCGCAGCGCAGCGTTCCGCCATCTCGATTGCCGGCATGGTGGCGACCCCCGTCTCGTCCTCCGGGCACGGCACAGCTGTCGCCCGCCTCTTCCGCGCCTGTGAGCAGGCAAAATCTGCAGAAGTGCGGGCGGCAGTGTGTAGCCGGGCGGAAGTGAGCTCAGAGTGCGCAGACCGACCGTGCGGCCCCTCGACGGCTTTAACGCAAAGGCCGCTTATAGGTTGTTATCCGGACAAACTCGTCCGGCCTTGCGCGCACACTACGTGTGACGTTCAGCCGGACGAGTGGACGTGTACAACGGGCAGCGGGATCAGGGCAGGGGATCAGCCGGGCAGCTTGCGCGCGGCGGTCGCGGAGAGCGCGGCGATGCGTGCCTCCCGCTTCGCGGTGCGCACGGCGCGCCGGACCTCACGCTGCGACCGCCCGACCGCGTGGCTCATCGAGCGCTGGCCGCGATCGACGGCGTGCGACGTGCGATAGCGCAGGCCCGGCTTGCCCTCGGTGTCCGCGGCCGCGAGCAACAGGCCGCCGAGCAGACCCAGGTTCTTGAGGAAGTGGTTCTGCTGGTTGGCCCGCTCCTCCTTCGGCGCGGTCCAGAACGGGTGACCGGCGAACGTGGTCGGCAGCAGACCGGCGGCGAGCACAGCGGCGGCCGGGCGGGTGAGATGACCGGTCGCGAGGGCGAGGCCGGCCACCACATCGGTCGCGGCCTTCGCCCGGACCAGCGTCGCGGGGTCGGTGGGCAGGCGCGGATCCGCCTTCTCCAGCAGCGGGGTGAAACGCCGGGCCGCCGCGACCCGATCCTCACCGGGCTGGAGAAGCACGCGGACCCCGCTGATCACGAAGATCGAGGCGAGCATTGCTCGGGCAGCGGTGCGTACGGGCTTCATGAACTTCGTTATACCCGCAGCGACCGAGTCATACCGGCTGCGTTCTGAGGTAGCGACCGAAGTGCGGGACGGTGAACGCCACCGTGCCACGTTCACCCGAGTAGATGAGTCCCTTTTTGATCAGCGCATCCCGGGCCGGTGAGAGGCTGGCCGGCTTGCGGCCGAGCGACGTGGCGATGTCCGACGTCGGGACTGCCGCGTCCATGTCGTTGCCGGGATCGCTGGAGAGCGCCGCCATGGCCCGCATGTACTCCCGCTCGGCCGGGGTGGCCCGCTCGAACCGGGAACCGAAGAAGCCGACCGCCAGCTCGCCCTCCGCCTCCGGCGCCGCCACCTGCACGTCGTCAGCGGTGATCGGGGTCTGCGGCGCGTGGTCCCAGGTGGCCTTCCCGTACGCCTGCACGAAGTACGGATAACCCCCGGACTTCTCGTAGAGCAGGTCGAGGGCCTCCTGCTCGTACTCCACGCCCTCCCGCTCGGCCGGCACGCCGAGTGCCAGGTCCGCGGCGTCGCGGTCCAGCCGGTCGATGCGCGCGTACCGGAACAGCCGCTCCGAGTAGGACTTGGCGGCCGAGAGCACGGCCGGCAGGTGGGGCAGGCCGGCGCCCACCACGATCAGCGGCGCGCCGAGCTGGGACAGCTCGTGGCAGGCCGCGCAGAGCGCCGACACGTCGGTGGCGCTCAGGTCCTGCATCTCGTCGATGAACAGGGCGATGCCGGTGCCGACGTCGGTGGCGAGCGAGGCCGCGTCGGTGAAGAGCTCGACCAGGTCGATCTCGATGTCGCCGGAGTCGGCGCGGCCGCGGGCCGGCGGCACGTCGATGCCGGGCGCCCAGCGGTCCCGCAGCTTGGCGTTGCCGTCGTTGGCCCGCAGCGCGAACGCCTTGAGCACGCCGAGCACCTCGTCGACCCGGTCCGGATCACGGTGGTGCGGCGCCAGCTCGCGGATCGCCATGTGCAGCGCGCCGGAGACCGGGCGGCGCAGCGACTGGTCCGGCCGGGCCTCGATCTTGCCGGTGCCCCAGAGCCGGCCGATCGCCGCCGAGCGCAGCGTGTTGAGCAGGACCGTCTTGCCGACGCCGCGCAGGCCGGTCAGGACCAGGCTGCGCTCCGGACGGCCGCGGGCCACCCGCTCCAGGACGACGTCGAAGACGTCCAGCTCACGGTCGCGGCCGGCGAGCTCGGGTGGGCGCTGGCCGGCGCCCGGAGCGTACGGGTTCCGCACGGGATCCATGGCGTAGCACAGTATCGGGCTGTCTAGCGAGAAAGCTAGAGTCCGCGAGAAACCACTCTCGATAGGCATCTAAGGTGATCTAGCAAAAACGCTAGACCTTGCCATACTCGCGGAGACAGAGAACCACGTCGACGTCGTCGTACTCGGTGTCGTAGTAGTACCACTTGGTGTACCCCTCGACCTTGGCGCACTTGCCCATCGCGTCCTTGTCGCCGGTCGTCCGCCCGTCGATGCGTTTCAGCACCTCATAGGTGTTCGCGGCACACGCCACCACGCGCAGTTTCGGCTCCAGGTTGCTGCCGTCGTTGCGGACGCACTGGCCTTTCGTCGCGAACCGGGCGTCCTCGCTGGTCTGTGGCCGCGGACCGGTGCCACCCGGTGTGGTCGGCTCGGCGGCGACCGGTGGCGGCGCTTCCTCTCGTCCCACCAGGAACCAGGCGCCGACACCCACACCGGCACCGACCAGCAGACAGACCAGCGCGACCACGGCGCCCATCGGGAAGCCGCGCCGGGCCGGCCGCTGGTTCCACTGTGGCGCGTAGGCCGGCTGCGCGGGAAGCGGTGGCGCGGGGGCCGGGCCCCAGGGCTGCTCGTGGTCACTCCAGGGGTCGGACGGTTCCGCATAGGGCTCGTCGTTCTTCTGGCCGTCGTTCTTCTGGCTGTCGTTCTGGCCCGGCCACGGCTGACCTGGGAACGGCCCGTTCTGCGACATCGGGGTTCCTCCAGAAAGCGGATTGCGCTGCCTGCCACGGTAGCGTGCGGCACGTATCGGGACCTTGCCGGAATCGCGGACGTTGTCGGCAAGCCGATCCCCGTCGGGGCGGACCAGACATTACCGTCCCCAGTCGTGTCATCACCATTAGTGATCATGGCGATCCTCTTCGGCGGCGCCTCGGCGGCCTTCGTGCCCCGCGTCGCGTACCGGCTGTCGGTCCCCGCAGGCGTTCCGCCGCGCGCGGCCTGCGTCGCGTGCGGCAGGCGGTTCGCCGCCGGCTTCCGCGGCTGGTTCCGGGCCGGTTCGGCCTGCGCCGCCTGCGCCGCCTGCGCCGCCTGCGCCGCCTGCGCCGCCTGCGCCGCCTGCGCCGCCTGCGCCGCCTGCGCCGCCTGCGGCAGGCGGTTCGCCGCCGGCAGCCGATCGGCGGGTCCGGCATTCGTGGGTCCGGCATTATTGGGTACGGTCCCCGCGTGCGCGATGGCCGCCGGTTTGCTGGCCGTCACGTCCGGCCCGGCGCCGCGACTCCCGCTCCTGCTCGTCGCGACGGTCCTCGGCGTGCTGCTGGCCGCGATCGACCTGAGCTGCCTGCGCCTCCCCGATCCGCTGGTGGCGCTCTTCGCGATCGTCGCCGGTGCGGGTCTCGTCGTGCCGGCCCGGCTTCCGGCGGCGCTTGCCGCAGGAGCGCTGGTCGGCGCGATCTACCTGCTCCTGGCTCTGCTGCCCGGCCGGGGACTCGGCCTCGGCGACGTGAAGCTGGGCGCGGCCCTCGGGTTCCTCCTGGGCTTCGGCGGCTGGACAGCCGTGGCCGCCGGCTTCGCGGCCGCTCACCTGATCAACGGCGGGATCGCGGCCTGGCTGCTGATCACCCGCCGGGCCGGCGGCGAGCATGCGCTCCCGTTCGGCCCGGCGCTGCTGGCCGGCGCCCTGATCAGCGTGACAGCAGTCTGAGTCGCCGGCCGCGCCGGATCGGGGTTACAGCAGTCTCAGCTGCCGGTCCTTCGGCTTCGCCGGGGCCGCCTCGCCCAGCCGCTCGAACAGGCCCGAGTCGATCACGTCGAGGAACGGCGTGGGCGACTGTTCCCGCTCGCTGCCGTGCCGGGACCGTTTCGCCGAGTAGCTCACGTAGAGCCGGTCCTGCGCCCGGGTGAGGCCGACGAAGAAGAGCCGCCGCTCCTCGGCGATGTCGTCGTCGGTCGGCGTCGAGCCGGGCCAGCGCAGCGGCAGCAGCCCGTCCTCGCAGCCGACAAGGAAGACCACCGGGAACTCCAGGCCCTTCGCGGCGTGCAGGGTGAGCAGGTTGACCGCCTCGGCGCGCGGGTCCAGCGCGTCCACCTCGGCGCCGGTCTCCAGCTGTTGCAAGAACTGGGGCAGGTCGTCGCCGACGCGCTGGGCCAGCGGCACGAGCAGGTCGGCCGCCGACCACACGTCCTCGGGAGCCAGCTGGTCGCCGTCGAGCGTCGGTGTCGCGTACCGCTGGGCGAGCGCCTGCGCGGCGAGCTTGACCCGCGCCGCCAGCGGTCCGCCCGAGCCGTCCGCGTGCCGCAGCTCGCGGGCGATCACCTGGACGCCCGGCCGGTCGCGCAGCCGGTTGTGCGAGCGCTTCTGGACCGGCACGCCGGCGCGGGACAGCGCGTCGAGGATCGGGCCGGACTGCGCGTCAGTGCGGTAGAGCACGGCGATGTCCGAGAACGACAGCGTCCCGGCCACCGCGGCGCGGGAGTCCACCCGGCCCGAGTCCAGCGATCGGTGGGAGAGGCCACCGACCAGCTCGTCGATGGTCCGCACCACGAAGTCGGCCTCGTCCGAGACGCTGCGCGCCGGGTACCGGCCGACCAGCGGGGCTTCCGGGTCGAGCCGGGCCGGGTCCAGCCGGCGGCCGCTGACCAGCGTGGACGGCGCGATGGCCTGCACCGCGGCGGCCAGGATCGGCGCCGACGACCGGTAGTTGCGGGTCAGCCGGACCAGCCGGGCGTCCACGAAGTCGGTGTTGAAGCGCAGGAAGTACCGCACGTCGGCGCCGCGGAACGAGTAGATCGCCTGGTCCGGGTCGCCGATCGCGCACAGGTTCCCGTCCGGCGGGCTGAGCAGGCGCAGCAGCTCGTACTGCAGCTCGTCGACGTCCTGGTACTCGTCCACGAAGATCCACTGCCAGCGCCGGCGATATTTCTCGACGAGCGCGGCGTCCTCGCGCAGCAGCGTCACCGGCAGGCTGATCAGGTCGTCCAGATCGACGAGGTCCTGCTGGCGGAGCAGCTTGCGGTACCCGGCGTCGTCCGTGCCGGCCTGCTCACGGGCCTGCGCCTGCTCGTGCTCGTCGGCGATCCGCCAGTTGGGGCCGAGCCCGGCCGCCTTGGCGTTCTCCTTCAGCACGGTGAGGCCGAGCGAGTGGAACGTGCCGACAGTGATGTCCTCGGCCACGTCACCGAGCAGCGCGTCCAGGCGTTCCTTCAGCTCGGCGGCGGCGCGCCGGGTGAACGTGATGGCCAGGCACCGCTCCGGGAAGACGCCCAGCTCGGCACAGAGGTACGCGATCCGGTGCGTCAGCGTGCGGGTCTTGCCGGTGCCCGGTCCGGCCACGATCAGCAGCGGGCCGCCGGGCGCGGACGCGGCCACGCGCTGCATCGCGTCGAGGCGGTCCAGCAGGCCGGTGCCGACCTCCTCCATGCCGGCCAGCATCGGCTCGAACGGCTCGTGCGGGCTGGGCGGCGGCGCGAGCGGGGGCGGCGCGGGCTTCTCCGTGGCCTTCTTCGCGGCCTTGGATTTCGGCTTCTCCGCCGCGGCCTTCGTCTTCGGCGGGTTCGGCGCCGACGTCGGCAGCATGTCGAAGAGCGTCTCCACCTGCGGAGCGCTGGTGCGATTGCGCAGCTCGCCGGGCTCGAACAGGGTGATCACGCCGTACTCGCCGTCGTAGCCGGGGATCCGCCGCACGTCGCCGCGCCGCAGCCGGGTGATCGCCTCGCGCAGCTCCTCGCCGCCGGCCTTGCCGATCTCGTCGACCGGCACGTGGCGCAGGATGTCCAGCTCCGGGCCGAGCGTCGCGACCAGGTGGTTCAGCTGGGCCTCGACGGTCTTCGACTTCGGGCCGACGCCGTGGATCTCACCGAGGATCTCGTGCAGCTGGATCAGGTGCTCGACATGTTGCTCCTTGCGGAAGCCCACCGGGCGGTCCGCCAGGTCCTCGACCCGGCTCTGCACGCCGATGGTCAGCGGGCGGCCGCACTCCGGGCAGCGGCCGGCGGCCTCGCGGGTCCGCGACGGCTCCCAGTTCACGCCGCAGGCGCGGTGCCCGTCGGCGTGGTACTTGCCCTCCTCCGGGAAGAACTCGATCGTGCCGGCCAGGCCGATCCCGTCCTTCACCGCGAAGTAGTCGGGCGTACCGGAGAAGAGCGTCGCCTCCCGGGCCAGCGCGGCCGGCGAGTGCGCGTCGGAGTTCGACACGAGGCGGTAGCGGTCGAGGCTGGAGACCCGCCAGTTCATCTCCGGGTCCGAGGAGAGGCCGGTCTCCACCGCGGTGACGTGGTCGGCCAGGTCGGCGTAGCAGTCGGCGATCGCGTCGAAGCCGGACTTGGAGCCGAGCGCCGAGAACCAGGGTGTCCAGATGTGCGCCGGGATCAGGTAGCCGCCGGACTCCAGGGTGATCTCCAGCAGGTCGCGGGAGTCCAGGCCGAGGATCGGGCGGCCGTCAGCGGTCAGGTTGCCGATCCGGGCCAGCGCTGTGTTGATCTTTTCGACGGAGGCGAAGTCGGGCGCGTACAGAAGGTGGTGGACCTTGCGGGTCCGGTCGTCGCGCTTGTAGATCGTGGAGATCTCGACGCTCAGCATGAAGCGGGCCGGAGCGGTGCCGCTCAGCGATCCGGGCAGCCGCTTGGTCACCGCCTGCTCGTCGGCCTCAGCCAGGCGGAACAGGCCCGGCTCGGCCGGTTTCAGGCTCTCCTTCAGATGCTCGAACCAGGCCGGATGGGTGAAGTCGCCGGTGCCGAGCAGGGCGATCCCCTTGCGCCGGGCCCACCACGCCAGGTTCGGCAGGGTCAGGTCACGGCTGCAGGCCCGCGAGTATCGCGAGTGAATGTGAAGGTCCGCGACATACGTTCCCGCGGTGCTCTCCACGTCCCGCATCCTGTCACGGCCGTCGGTGCCGCCACGAATCGCCACGCTCAAACACACTTACCGATCTTGATTAGTTCTGTACCCGTAGTTCGATGACGGTGACTTGCGGAGGAGCGCCGACCCGGACCGGCGGACCCCAGTAACCGGCGCCGTTCGTCACGTAGACCGGCACGCCGTCCACGTTCCCGAAGCCGGAGACTACCGGCTGCTCCAGCCGGACGAGCAGGTTGAACGGCGCCATCTGCCCGCCGTGGGTGTGCCCGGAGATCTGCAGGTCCACGCCGAACGGCGCGGCGTCCTTCGCGGCCACCGGCTGGTGCGCCATCAGCACGACGGGACGGGTGGTGTCCCGGTCGCCGAGGGCGCGGGCAAAATCCGGAGCGTCACCGTGCTCCGCGCCGGCCAGATCGTTCACCCCGGCGAGGTCGAGGCCGGCGATCTCCACCCGATCGTTGCGAAGCGGGCGCATGCCGAGCTCGGCCACCTCGTCGATCCACTCCGCGTATCCCGAGTAGTACTCGTGGTTGCCGGTCACGAAGAACGTGCCCCGGCGCGACTCGATCTCCGCGAGCGGGGCGGCGAACCGGCCCAGCTTCGCCACCGTGCCGTCGACCAGGTCGCCGACGACGCAGACCAGATCCGCGTTCACCGAGTTGATCACTCGGGTGATGCGCCGCGCGTGATCCACACCGGTCAGCGGGCCGATGTGAATGTCCGAGACGACAGCGATCCGGGTGCCGTCCATCGCGCGGGGCAGCTTCGGCATCGGCATCGTGAAGCGGTCGATCCGGGGAGCTCCGGTTGCGGTTCGGACCCCGTACCCGGTGATGCTCGCGGCCGTGAGGCCCGCGAAGATGGCGGCGCCGCGTGCCAGCACCAGCCGCCGATCGATCGCGGGGGGTTCGGCTTCCTTTTCCTGCTCTTCCGGTGCCTGCTCTTCCTGCGTCTCTGCGGGGGTCTCCTTCTTCCCCGCGAACAGGCGCATCGCTATCAGCCGCGGAACCTCCAGCACCGCCAGCGTGACCAGCAGGTAGAACATCAGCGCGACCCACAGGTAGCCGGGCCAGGACAGCCACTGGACGTACCCGTTACGCACCCCGATCAGCGTGACCGGCACCAGAACGCCCAGCACGACGACGATCGCCGTCCCGACCCGGCGCCCCCAGCCCTGTCGCAGCGTGTCGTGCACCAGGCGCTTCCACAGGTACAGGTGGATCAAACCGATGACCAGCAGGATCACCGCGACGAACAGCAACTGAGAACCCTCCCCCGCGGCCGGGCCGGCCGTGCCCGCATAGCTTGCCGGAACCAGTGTCCCTGACTCGTGGTGCGGCCCGAGTGACGTCCCTCTCAGTGGGGGCCGGCCGCCCCGCTCAGTCGCGGCCCTGCCAGGTGGTCATGCAGATCTCGTTGCCCTCGGCGTCGGCGAGGATCCAGAACGACGGCGCCCGCCGGTCGGACAGCAGCCGGCCACCGGCGACCAGGGCTTCGGCGATCCGGGCGGACGCCTCGTCGTGCGGGACGCAGAGGTCGAGGTGGATCCGGTTCCGCTGCTGGCGCGGCTCGGTCATCTGCTGGAACCAGATCGCCGGGCCCTGCCCGATCGGGTCCACGAGCGGGTCGGCCGGTCCGGTGCGGCCGGCCTCGTCGGTGTAGCCGAGCACCGCCTTCCAGAACGGCCGGATCGCGGCGATGTCCATCGCGTCGATCGCGAGCTCAAGCTCCTGCACCGATCGGTCCTCGGCGTCGACGGCCGGGATCGTGCGGTCCTCGGCGCCGGCCGTGATCCGGTGGGCGAGCTCGACGTCCAGGGTCGTCACGGCGGCGGACTTCCGGGTCTGCAGCACGAACTCGACGCGGTCCGGCCGGATGTCGATCCGCAGGTGCTCGTCGGCATCGGCGCCGCACGCCTCGACGGCCCGGGTGGCGAGGGCCGTGGCGTCGCTGAGCGAATCGACCCGTACCGAAGTGCGCAGCGTCCCCAGCAGGAACCGCCACCCATGCTTGCCGACCGCGTCCGAGGCTTCGCCCCGGCTCAACATCCGTTCCACCCGGCCAGCCTCCCAGCCCACCGCAACCACTCACGCGTAGCGCGCCGTCACGGGCAGCGAGCACACCCGATCCGGTCCCGCGTGCGCAGTTCCCCATCCCGCAGAAACGTGAAACCCCACGCCCCGCCGGTGGCGCCTCGCGGCCGGGCCGCCGGCTGGCGCCTCGTTGCCGGTCACTGCCTCGCTGCGGCCGCCCCGCCGCCGGCCTCTGCCCTGGCCGTCGCCTTGCTCAGCCGCCGGCGAACGGGGGCAGGACGTCGATCGTGGCGTCCGCCGGGAGGGCCGCGGCCCGGTCATGACACGTCAAGCCGTCGACCAGGAAGCTCGCCGCCTTCATCACGATCGCGAGCCGCTCACCGTGTCGATTCGCCAGGGACTGGGTCAGTTCCTCCAGCGTTCCGGCTTCGACAGCCTCCGACGAGATGCCACCCGCCGCGGCTCGGGCGCCGGCGAAGTAACGCACGGTCAGCACTGGTCAGCCTCCGATCGCGGACATGGGACGTGCGGGCTGGAGGAAGGCCGGGTCGTCGATGCCGTGGCCGGCGCGCTTGCCCCGCATCGCCACCTGCCACGCCGTGACGATCTCCGCGTCGCTCGCCCCGCCGCGGAGCAGCCTGCGCAGATCGCTCTCGTCGGTGGCGAAGAGGCAGTTGCGGACCTGGCCGTCGGCGGTCAGCCGGGTCCGGTCGCAGTCGCCGCAGAACGGCCGGGTCACGCTGGCGATCACGCCGACCCGGGCGGGCTGGCCGGCCGCGTCGACATAGCCGGGGACGAGCCACGTCTCGGCCGGCGCCGTTCCACGTGAAACATCGTCGGGACGCAGGCCGAACGGCTGGAGCGCGGCGAGGATCTCCTCGGCGGTGACCATCTCGTGCCGGTCCCACTGGTGCTGAGCGTCCAGCGGCATCTGCTCGATGAAGCGCAATTGGTACCCATGGTCCAGCGCGAACCGCAGCAGCGCCGGAGCCTCGTCGTCGTTGACACCGCGCATCAGCACCGTATTGATCTTCACGGGCGTCAGGCCGGCGTCGACCGCGGCGCGGAGCCCGGCCAGCACGTCGGCATGCCGGTCGCGGCGGGTCAGGGTGTGGAAGCGAGCCGGGTCCAGGGTGTCGAGAGAGACGTTCACCCGATCGAGGCCTGCCCCTTTCAGCGCGACGGCGGTGCGGTCGAGGCCGATGCCGTTCGTCGTCACGGAGAGCTGGGGCCGGGGCGTGAGTTTCGCCGCCGCGGCGACGATGCCGACCAGCCCGCGCCGGATCAGCGGCTCGCCGCCGGTGAAGCGGACCTCGGTGACGCCGAGCTGCTCGACGGCGATCCGGACCAGCCGGCTCACCTCGTCGTCGGTGAGCTGGTCGGGCTGCGGCATCCAGGCCAGGCCCTCTTCGGGCATGCAGTACGTGCACCGCAGGTTGCACCGGTCGGTGAGGGAGACGCGCAGGTCAGTCGCGATGCGGCCGAACCGGTCGGCGAGCACTGTCACGGACGCCACCGCTCGGCTGATCTCTCGAAGAGGCTCACGAATCGAATCTAGCCGTTCCGCGGCCGCATTGCCGTTACGCAAATCGCTGTAATGAGCAACCCGAGGTGGGAGCGACCCGAGCAGGGAGCGGCCCGAGAGAGATCAAGACCGCAGCACCGCGTCGGCGGCCGCCCGCACCGCCGACCGATATCCGCCTCCGAACGCGGCGGTGTGCACCAGCAGCAGATGAAGCTGATGCAGCGGCACCCGAGCCTGCCACCCGTCGGCGAGCGGCCACTCCTCCTGATAGGCGCCGAGGATCACGTCGAGGTACGGGACTCCGCCGAAGAGCGCGAGCGTGGCGAGGTCGGTCTCCCGGTGGCCTCCGTGCGCGGCGGGATCGACCAGCCAGCCCCGTCCGTCGGCGCCCCACAGCAGGTTGCCGGGCCACAGATCGCCGTGGATGCGGGCGGGACGCTCCTGTCCCCCGTACCCGTCAATGGTGGAGAGAACGCGCTCGACGGCCGTGACGTCATCTCCGGAGAGTGCGCCGCGATCAGCGGAAAGCCGCAGGTAGGGAAGCAGGCGGCGGGACGCGAACCAGGAGCTCCACGGCCCGGCGGCGACGGTGTTGTCGAGCGGCAGCGGACCGATCCATCCCGGCCAGGCGGCGCCGAAGGAGTCGGCACCGGCGCGATGCAACCGGGCCAGCGACCGGCCGAACGCGCCGGCGGACGCGCGGGTCGGCGAGCCGGGCGTGATCCATTCGAGCGCGAGCAGGTCCGGCAGGGCGACGATCACTTCCGGTACGGGCACCGCGCCGGCCGATCGTAACCAGCGCAGTGCGGCGGCCTCCGCGGCGAACAGGCCGGCCGGCGCCGGATCGGTGGGCCAGCTCTTCGCGAACAGCGACGTCCCGTCCTCGAGTGTCAGCCGGCGGGCCGTGCACACCCCGGCGGCGACAGGTGTCTCCCGGATCCGCTGGTGCGTCAGAAATGTCGGGAGGTGCTGCGGGTGCGCGCGCAGGTACGCCAGGTCCACCCGCTTATCTTGCGCTTCTGGTGACGAACATCCCAATTCGAAGGCATGATGACGTCATGACCCCTGTCGCTGTGCGTTCTTATCGCCCGAGCGATCACTCCGCGGGCCGGAACCTGTGGGCGGAGCTCACCCGGCAGCACAACGAGATGTATGGGGAACACGCCGACGACAACGGAGCGGGCTTCGAGGAGTACCTGACACGGCTGGACCTCTCCGGGCTCTGGGTGGCCGACCACGCCGACGACGGGGTGATCGGGATGGTCGGGCTGATCATGCGCGGCCGGGCCGGTGAGGTGGACCCGGTGGTCGTCACGATCACGCACCGGCACAAGGGCGTGGGCCGCCTGCTGCTGCAGCACGTGGCCGCCGAGGCGAAAAGCCGGAACATGACGTCGCTGACCATCTCCCCCGAATCGCGCAACGTCGACGCGATCCGCAGCCTGCACGCCGCCGGCTACGACGTGGTCTCCTCGATCGAGCTGACCATGGACCTCAACCGGCACGAGCACGCGTGGCAGCAGGAAGGCCTCGAGTTGCACGAGTTGCCGTTCCGCAGCTAGCCCCACCGCCGCCCTGTGGACAACTCGTCCACAAGGCGATGATCGGCACGCGGCCGCTGTTCGCGCGCGGCGACGCTGCCGGCATGACTACCGACTGTCCCGTCATCGTCCGGTCCCCGTCCGAACTCGTCGCGGTCCTGCCGTTCCTGCTGGGCTATCACCCGGCGAACAGCGTGGCCGTGGTCGGTCTCTCCGGCCCGAACGTCGACTTCGGCGCCTGCTACGAGCTGCCACCGCCGGACGACGATCCCCATGTCGCCGCGCGAGCGGTCGCCGCGACGGTGGCGCGCCAGGCGTCGCCGTCGGTGGTCCTGGTCGGCTTCGGGCCGCCGGCCCGGGTCACCCCCGCGGTGTTGCGCTTGGCGGAGGCGTTGCGCCTTCTGGGGGTACGGGTCAACGACGTGCTCCGAGTGACCGACCGGCGCTGGTGGTCCTACTTCTGCAGCGATCTGGACTGCTGTCCCGACGAGGGCACCCCCTGCCTTCCGCCGGACAGCGTGATAGCGGCGGAGGCGACGTTCCGCGGTGAGGTGGCGCTGCCCAGCCGGCGCGACCTGACCGCACAGGTCGCCTCGGTGGAGGGTCCGGAGCGGGCAGCGATGGGAGACGCCACCGAGCACGCCAGGAAACGTTTCGCCGGCCTGCTCACCGATGATCCGGGTGCCCGGCGGTATTCGCGCCGGATCCGGCACGCCGGCCAGATCGCGGTGCGCCGGGCGGAGACCCGGTACCGGTCCGGGCACGCCATCGGCCTCGATGAGACGGCCTGGCTGGGCGTGCTGCTGGCGGACCGTTCCGTGGAGGACTACGCGCTGGACCGGGTCGGGCCGCAGGACTGGCGGATCCGGCTCTGGACCGACGTGCTGCGACGGGTCGAGCCGGTGTACGTCCCGGCGCCGGCCTGCCTGCTCGGTTTCACCGCCTGGCGGGCCGGCCGGGGCGCCCTCGCCCGGGTGGCGGTGGACCGGGCCCTGGCGGTCGAGCCGCAGCACCAGCTGGCCGGGCTGCTGCACCAGATCCTCGGGTTCGGCCTGTCACCGCACATGGTCGGCGCGAACTTCCCGCCCGGCCGGGCCCGCCGGCGCCGGCCGGCCCGGTGAGGAACCGGCCCGGCCCGCCGACGCCGGCGGCCCGGCAGCGAGCCGTCAGGGACGTTCGGTCTCCTGCCGGACGGTCTCGGCGCCGAGGTCGTCGCCGGTGGACCGCAGCGCCGACGCGGCAGGCGTCGGGTTGTCCGCGACCAGGTGCAGGCCGGGAACCCGGTCCTCGACGACGAACGTGGCCCGGGTGTGCGCCGGCGCGCCCGCCCGCGTCACGTACGGCAGCGTCACGAAGTCCGCGGTCAGCGAGTCCCGGGTGATCGTGGTCCGCACGTAACCACGCTGGTTGTTGTAGAACCGCAGGTGCGGGTTCCAGGCCGCCCAGGGATGGTTGCCGCCGGCCACGTCGGCGCCGTCGCCGCCCGAGGTGATCGAGGAGCAGACCAGCTCGGCGCCGACCGTCCTGGATGTCGGGTCGTCGTAGTTCAGCTTCAGCTCGTCGGCCCAGTGCGCGTGCACGTCGCCGGTGAGCACGACGGGGTTGCGGACGCCCGCGTCGACCCAGCCACGGGTGATCCGGTCCCGGGACGCCTGGTATCCGTCCCAGGAGTCCATGCTGAGCACCTTCGCCGGACCCGAGTTGTTGTCCCGCTGCCCGAAGAAGACCTGCTGGCCGAGCAGGTCCCAGCGGGCGGTGGACCGGCGGAAGCCGTCGAGCAGCCACTTCTCCTGCTCGGCGCCGGTGATGCTGCGAGCCGGGTCGACCGCGGCCGGGCAGTCCTTGTACCCGTCGCCACAGCCCTGGTCGTCGCGGTACTGGCGGGTGTCGAGCATGTGGAACGTGGCGAGACGGCCCCAGTGCAGCCGCCGGTACAGCTGCATGTCGATGCCACGGGGGATCGAGGTGCGGCGCAGCGGCATGTTCTCGTAGTACGCCTGGAACGCGGCCGCCCGGCGTACCAGGAAGTTGGGGTCGGGCTTTTCGGGCACCTCGTCGGCCCAGTTGTTCTCGGCCTCGTGGTCGTCCCAGACGACGGCCCAGGGCGCGACGGCGTGCGCGGCCTGCAGGTCCGGGTCGGTCTTGTACTGCGCGTGCCGCTGGCGATAGTTGGCCAGCGTGACGGTCTCCGGACCCTCGTGGTCGCGCGGATTGCCGCCCGGAATCACATAATCTCCGGCTTTATATTCATATTGGTAGTCGCCGAGGTGCAGGATCAGCTCCGGCTCGTCCTCGGCCAGCCTGCGGTACGCGGTGAAGTACCCGTGCTCGTACTGGGAGCAGGAGACGAACGACATCGCGAGCGCCGCGACCTGTGCCGAGCGATGCGGCGCGGTCCGGGTGCGCCCGACCGGCGAGGTGTGCCGCTCGGCGTGGAAACGGTAGAAGAACTCCCGGCCCGGGGACAGGCCGTCCAGTTCGACGTGGACGCTGTGCGCGTGGTCCGGGCGAGCCACCGCGACGCCCCGGCGGACGATCTTGCGGAACCGCTCGTCGGCGGCGAGTTCCCAGGTGACGATGACGTTGCGGTACGGCATGCCGCCGAGCCCGTCCTCGGCGAGCGGGTCGGGCGCGAGCCGGGTCCAGAGCACGAATCCGTCGGGGTCCGGATCGCCGGAGGCCACCCCGAGGGTGAACGGGTTGGTGCGCAGCGGGCCTCGATAGGGCGCCGCGGTCGCGGCGAGCGGCCAGACAGTGGTCGCGGCGGTGGCACCGGCGGCGGAGGTCAGCAGCAGGGTACGGCGCGATAAAGGCATGCCCGCAGACTCGCCAGCATGGATGAATATGAATGCGGTGCGGATCTTACGGATGCGGGAATGTCACATGGTCAGAACGTGACGCGCTGCTCGCCCGCATAGATGTTCATCCGCGGTTCGCGGAGGAACCCGACGAGCGTCATCCCGGCCTCGCCGGCCAGCTCCACCGCGAGCGTGCTCGGCGCCGACACCGCCGCGAGCAGCGGCAGACCGGCCATCCACGCCTTCTGGGTCAGCTCGAAGCTGGCCCGCCCGGACACCATCAGCACATGCCCGGCCAGGGGCAGCCGGCCCTCCCGCAACGCCCAGCCGATCACCTTGTCGACAGCGTTGTGCCGGCCCACGTCCTCCCGGAGCACCAGCAGGTCGCCGGTGGCCGTGAACAGCCCCGCGGCGTGCAGCCCACCGGTACGGTCGAAGGCCCGCTGCGCCGCCCGCAGCTTCTCCGGCAGCCCGGCGAGAACCCGCGCCGGGATCCGCACCGCGTCGCCCGCCACGTCGAAGCGCGACCGGGTTCGTACCGCGTCGATGCTGGCCTTGCCGCAGACCCCGCAGGAGCTGGTGGTGTAGAAGTTCCGGCTCGGGTCGGTGACCGGCGGCGGCACGTGCGGGCCGAGCACCACGTCCACCACGTTGTACGTGTTCGGGGTGTCGGTGCCGGCGCAGAGCTGCGCGGTCAGCACGTCGTCCGCCTCGCCGATCACGCCTTCGCTGAGGAGGAAGCCCATCGCGAGATCGATGTCGTGGCCGGGAGTGCGCATCGTCACAGCGAGCGGTTGCTTCCGCAGCCTGATCTCCAGCGGCTCCTCGGCGGCGAGCTCGTCGCGTTTCTGCCGGGTGGAGGGAACGGCGCCCAGGTCAACGCTCACCACCGTACGCCGCGTCACGTTCCTCCCCATGTAGGAAGCGTACGGGCTTGAACTGAGCGCGCGGTCACGCCCGGCACGCGGTCGGGATACGGTACTCACGTGGGGGGATTTGCGGCGGTGGTCCTGGCCGGTGGTGCGGCGCGGCGGATGGGTGGTGCGGACAAGCCGACGTTGCCCGTTGCCGGCCAGTCGATGCTGACCCGTGTCCTGGCCGCCGTGCACGACGCCGACCCCCGGGTGGTGGTCGGCCGGGTGCCCGCTGACCTGCCCGTCTCGGTGCATGTGACGCGCGAGGAGCCGCCCGGTGGCGGTCCGGTCGCGGCCGCGGCGGCCGGTCTGGCGCTGGTGCCCGACTCGGTCGCGTTCACCGCCCTGCTCGCGGCAGACCTGCCGTTCCTGACCGGCGAGGCGATCGACGTCCTGCGGCTCACCATGGAGTCGGCCCCGATGGAGGGCGCTGTCTACCGCGACGCCGAGGGCCACCTGCAGGTGCTGTGCGGGGTCTGGCGGACGAAGGCGCTGCGTGCCGCGCTGGACCGGCTTGCCGAGGAGCGCGGCGGTCTGGACGGCGCGCCGGTGCGGGCGCTGCTGGAGAAGGTGCGTGTGGCGGAGGTGTCGTGGCGTCGTCCCGGCCCGCCGCCGTGGTTCGACTGCGACACCGACGACGACCTGCGCACCGCCGAGGAATGGGCACGGTGACGATGAGGGAGATGGACGACTGGCTCGCCGCGGTCGGCGCCGAGCTCGGGGTGCGGCCGGAGGAGATCCCGACCGGCGAGCTGCTCGACGTGGCCCGGGACGTGGCGCACAACGTGCTGCGGCCCGGCGCGCCCGTCACGGCGTACCTGATGGGTCTTGCCGTCGGCCGTGGCGCGGACCCGGCGGGAGCCGCCGCCAAGATCAGCGCCCTGGCGCTGAGCTGGGGCGATCGCAAAGATCAAAGCTGAGGGCGGTAGAGGGCGTTCACCGGGACTTCGCGCTCGATAGGGTGACGGGATGACGCCGGACGACAGCATCCTGCTCGACGAGCCGACCACCGCCGATCTGCGGGCGAAGGTCACCGAGGCGTGGCGGGAGTTCGCCGCAGCGCTGGCTACTCTGCTGCCCACCCTCCAGCCGGGTGCGCATGTCGACATCACGCTCGACCCGACCGCGTCCGGCACCGGCACCGCGATCTACTCGGTGAGCATGCGCGTGACGCCGGACGGCTTCGTCGAGGCGCTGGCGGTCGGCAACGCCGAGCTGCCCCCGGAGTACCGGATGGACCGTGCCGCGGTCGCCGACATGGTCGCGCTCGGCTGGTCCCCGCCCGGTGTGCTGCCCGGCTCGGGCGACTCGTTCGGCCTGCGTGGCGCGCCGGACCAGGCGCGCGAGGTCGCCACCGCGGTCTCCCGGACGCTGCGTGACGTCTACGGCGCCCCGCACCCCGCGTTCCTCGTCTATCTGGTCCACGACGAGGAGGACGAGCCGATCGAGTCCACGCCGCTCGGCACGGCCCGCCACGAGCCGGCCGCCGGCGGCACGGTCGACCTCGACGACCTGGAGGACGACGACGCCCTGGAGGCCGCGCTCGCTACCGTCGACGCCGACGTGGTGCCGCTGGAGGAGCGGGTCCGCACGGTCGTCGCGACGATGTCGAAGACCACTGTCGACCAGCTGCAGGTCGACGCGGACGGGGACATCGGCATCCGGGCCGGCTCGGCGATGGTCTTCGTCCGGGTCCGCGACAACCCGCCCCTGGTCGACGTCTTCTCCCCGATCCTGACCGAGGTGGAACCGACCGAGCAGCTCTACGTGAAGCTCTCCGAGCTGACGAACCGGATGCCGATCGGGCGTCTCTACTGCGCGCAGGACACCGTGTGGGCGTCGATCCCGGTCTTCGGCCGCAACTTCCAGGCCATCCACCTCATGCTGGCCGTGCAGGTGATGACGGGTCTCGCCGACGAGCTGGACGACCGGCTGCACGGCGAGTTCGGCGGCAAGCGCTTCTTCGTCGAGGGCGACAAGCCGGTCCCGGCGAAGGACCGCCCGGCCGACGAGCACCGGCCCGGGATGTATCTGTAAGCCGTTATGCCGGTGCCACCGTCGTCGGCGTCTCCACGAGCCGCGACAGCACCACCATGCTGCGCGTGGACGTCACGAACGGCTCCGCGCGCAGCCTCTCCAGCGCCTGCTCCAGATGCCCGATGTCGGCGGCCCGCAGGTGCACGAGCGCGTCCGCCTGCCCGGAAACCGTGTACGCCCCGACGACCTCGGGGTGCCGCCGGGTCGCCACGGTGATCTGGGCCGGTGTGGTCCGGCCGGTGCAGAACAGCTCGACGAACGCCTCGGTGGTCCAGCCGACCGCGGCCGGCTCGATGACGGCGGTGAATCCCTTGATGACCCCGCTGGTCCGCAGCCGATCGACCCGCCGTTTCACCGCCGGCGCGGAGAGGGAGACCTTGGCGCCGATCTCGGCGTAGGAGGCGCGAGCGTCGGCCACCAGCAACGCAATGATTCGCTGGTCAATGGCGTCCATCTGCAACGAATCGCCTCCGAGGAGCAAGATTTCTAGCTGTTTGCTGCAACCCAGCCTACCTACCCTTTAGATTCATGAGCCACGTCGAACGATTGCCGCGAAACAGGACATATTTGATGTGTCCCCCTGAGCATTTCACGGTTGAGTACGCCATCAACCCGTGGATGGACATCGAGGTCGCGGTCGACGCCGGCCGGGCGCTCCATCAGTGGGAGGCGCTGCGCACCACGCTGACCGGGCTCGGCCACCAGGTGCACGTCCTCGACGCGCGGCCCGGGCTGCCGGACATGGTCTACTCCGCGAACGGCGCGTTCTCCGTCGACGGGACGGTCTACGGCGCACGGTTCAAATATCCGCAGCGCGCCGCCGAGGCCGCCGCGCATCAGGCGTTCTACGCGTCGTCGTTCTCCTGGCGATTCGTCGCTCCGCAGCAGGTCAACGAGGGTGAGGGCGACTTCGCGTACCTGCCCGGCGCCTACGGTGGCCTGGTCCTCGCCGGCTACGGCTTCCGCACCGACCCGGCCGCGCACGCCGAGGCCCAGGAGGTGCTCGGCCGCCCGGTGATCTCGCTGAACCTGGTCGACCCGGCCTTCTACCACCTGGACACCGCCCTCGCGGCCCTCGACGACCGGCACGTCACGTACTACCCCGGCGCGTTCTCGCCGGCCTCGCAGCGGGTGCTCGCCCAGCTCTTCCCGGACGCGCTGCTCGCCGACCGGGAGGACGCCGAGGCGTTCGGGCTGAACCTGGTCAGCGACGGCCGGCACGTGATCCTCAACACGGAGGCGACCGGCATGGCCCGCAAGGTGCGCGCCGCCGGATACGACCCCGTGCACGTCGACCTCTCCGAACTCAAGCGCGGCGGCGGAAGTGTCAAGTGTGCGGTGGCCGAACTACGGGCCTGAGCGGCACGTGATGGGGTGCGCAAAGATAGAACCCATGACCGACGACACCCGCACCACTGAGCACTCCGAAGACGGCTCCGTCATCGTCGTGGGCCCGGACGGCCGCCCGATCGGCACGTTCGCTGAGGACGGCTCGCTCACGCCGGAGGAGCCGGGCAACCTGATCGAGCAGCCCGCGAAGGTCATGCGCATCGGCAGCATGATCAAGCAGCTGCTCGAAGAGGTGCGCGCGGCCCCGCTCGACGAGGCGAGCCGCGGCCGCCTGCGGGAGATCCACCAGCGGTCGATCAAGGAGCTGGAGGACGGCCTCGCTCCCGAACTGCGCGAGGAACTGGAACGCCTCTCCCTGCCGTTCGAGGGCGAGACCCCTCCGAGCGAGGCCGAGCTTCGCATCGCGCAGGCCCAGCTGGTCGGCTGGCTCGAGGGCCTTTTCCACGGCATCCAGGCGGCCCTCGTCGCCCAGCAGATGGCCGCCCGCCTCCAGCTCGAACAGATGCGCGGCGGCGCCCCCGGACGCCCGGCCCTCCCCGCCGGCGCCATGATCCCCGGCCGCCCCACACCCGGCGCAGGCTCCGGCGACGTCCATGGCCGAACCGGGCAATACCTTTAGGGGTACGCCCGACGCCCCCACAACCGCACCCGAACCGCCCACCACGAGCGGCTAATGACGCGCCCGGCCGCCGCGCCCCCGGCCTGCCGCCCCCGGCCTGCCGCCCCCCGGCCCGCCGCAGGCCCGCCGCCCCCCGGCCCGCCGCAATCTTGGCGAGTTGCGACTGCCCCTGGGCGTTGCTTGCCAAGATCTGCGGCCACCGGGGCGCGGCGGCGAGCGGGGCGCGGCGGCAAGCGGGGCGCGGCGGCCACCGGGGCGCGGCGGCAAGCGGAGCCCGGCGGCGAGCGGGGCGCGACATGGCGGGCTGCGTGTGCGACGCGCCGGCCACGGGGGGCAGCGCTGCGGGCGGCCTGGTGGGTGCGGGGGCGCCGGGGCCGGCGGCGGAGCGCGCCGGCGGAAGGGGCGTCAGTCGCCGCCGGAGGCGGGACGGATGGGGCCCGGCGGGGGAGTCGGTGTGCGTACCCGGTCAGAGGTTGAAGGTCTCGCCCAGATAGCGCGCCACGCCGTCGTCGTCGTTGGACGCGCAGATCGCGTCGGCTGTCGCCTGGAGGGCGGGGTGGGCGTTGCCCATGGCGACCGCGTGGCCGGCCCAGGTCAGCATCGGGATGTCGTTGGGCATGTCGCCGAAGGCCAGGACCTGGTCGGCGGTGATGCCGTCGCGTTCGCAGAGCCAGGCCAGGCCGGCGGCTTTCGTGACGCCGGCCGCGGAGATCTCGACCAGGGCCGACGAGGAGGAGCGGGTGGCCTCGGCGACGCCGCCCAGGGTGCGGCTGACCAGTTCCAGGAAGTCGTCCGGGTCGGCGGTCGCGGAGCGGGCCAGCAGTTTGACGGCGGGGAGGGAGGTCAGCTCCTCGGGCGAGCTGATCACCCGGACGCGGTGGTCGGTCTCCCAGCGGACCGTCCAGGTCTCCTCGTGGAGGAATCCGCGTCCGTCCTCCACCTCGACCGCGAGGGAGACGTCCGGCACCGCGTCACGCAGGCGTTTCGTCACGTCGAGCAGGACCTCGACCGGCATCGAGTCGGCGCGCAGCACCTCGTCGGTGTCCGGGTCGTAGATGACCGCGCCGTTCGCGCAGACCGCCGGCATCGGGTGGGGCAACTGATCGTAGAGCTGGTCGAGCCACCGCAGCGGACGCCCGGTCACCAGGACCACGGGGACCGGGATCCGGGCCAGGACGTCCCGGGTGCGGGGGGAGAGCTTGCGCTCGCTGTTGATCAGAGTGCCGTCGATATCGGTCGCGACGAGCCGGAAACGTGACATCACCTCGACAATAGCTCGTCCAAGAACACCGCCACGCCGTCCTGATCATTGGTGAGCGTCACCGCGTCGGCCCGGGCGAGCAGCTCCGGGTGGGCGTTCGCGACGGCCACCCGGCCCCAGCCGGCCCAGGCGAACATCGGCAGGTCGTTCGGCATGTCACCGAAGACCAGCACGTCCGCCGGGTCCACGCCGACGGTCTCGGCGACGACCGCGAGGCCGGTGCCCTTGTCCACGCCGGCCGGGCAGATCTCCACGTAGTTGAGGCCGGCCTGGGTCACTGTCGCGAGGTCCGGTGGCACGACCCGCCGGGCGACCGCGAGCAGGTCGTCGACGTCGTGCTGGAAGGAGCGGGCGAACGCCTTGATCACGTCGCCGGAGAGACATTCCGCCCGGGTACGCGTCTCGACCGTCACCGGATAACGCCAGGTCGGGTCGTAGTCGCCCCAGAGCGGCGACTCGTCGTGCTCCAGCGCCTCGAACATCACCGAGAGCGGGCTGCCGATCGCCGACTCCAGCGCGGCGAGTGCCCGTCCGAGCGCCTCGCCGGGCAGCCGCGCCTGCCGCAGGTAACGGGATTCGGCCTGGTCGAGCACCCAGCCGCCCTGCGCCAGCACGAGGTAGTCGGCGACCCGGATGTCGTTGCGGACGAGTGAGGTGAGCCGGGGGCCCCGGCCGGTCGCCGCGACGATCCGGATGCCGGCCGCGCGCACCCGGTCGAGAACGTCATGGGTGAACGCGGAAACCGTGTCGTCGCTGCGGACGAGGGTGCCGTCGAGGTCCGTGGCGATGAGTTTGGGGAGCCCAGGCTTGAGCATCGAAGCCTCCGTGGGTTGGTGAACCCCCGCGGAGGGCGGAAGGAGAACGCTACACCGGTCCGGCTACCAGCTGCCATGACAATTGGTAGCCGGACGGTTGCGGTGATCTAAAAAGGTTCGAGGACTTCCTTGCCGAGGAACGGCTGCAGCGCCTTCGGCACCCGCACCGAGCCGTCCGGCTGCTGGTGGTTCTCCAGGATCGGAATCAGCCACCGGGTGGTCGCGAGCGTCCCGTTCAGCGTCGCCGCGATCTGCGGCTTGCCGTTCTCGTCGCGGTACCGGACGTTGAGCCGGCGCGCCTGGAACGTGGTGCAGTTCGACGTCGAGGTGACTTCGCGGTACCGGCCCTGCGACGGCACCCACGCCTCGCAGTCGTATTTCCGGGCCGCGCTGGTGCCCAGGTCACCGGCCGCCACATCGATCACCCGGTAGGGGATCTCGACCTTGGCGAGCATCTCCTCCTCCATCGCCAGCAGGCGCTGGTGCTCGGCGAGGGCGTCCTCCGGCCGGCAGAACGAGAACATCTCGACCTTGTCGAACTGGTGCACCCGGAGGATGCCGCGCACGTCCTTGCCGTGCGAGCCGGCCTCCCGCCGGTAACACGTCGACCAGCCGGCGAACCGCTCCGGACCGTTGCTGAGGTCGATGATCTCGTTGGTGTGGTAGGCGGCGAGAGCCACCTCCGACGTGCCGACCAGGTAGAGGTCGTCGGCTTCGAGCCGGTAGATCTCGCTGGCGTGCGAGCCGAGGAACCCGGTGCCCTCCATCGACTCCGGCCGGACCAGGGTCGGCGTGATCGACGGGGTGAACCCGTGCTCGACCGCCTGCTGGATGGCGAGCTGCAGCATGCCGAGCTGCAGCAGCGCGCCGACACCGGTCAGGAAGTAGAACCGCGAGCCGGACACCTTCGCGCCGCGCTCGGTGTCGATCGCGCGCAGCGCCTCGCCGATCTCCAAGTGATCTTTCGGGTTCGCGATCTCGGGGATCGTGCCGACCTCGCGGAGCACCACGAAGTCGTCCTCGCCGCCGGCCGGCGCGCCCTCCTCGACCACGTTCGGCACGGCCAGGTGCGCGCGACGCAGTGCCTGCTCGGCCTCGCCTGCCGCGGCTTCCGCCGCTTTCACTTCAAGAGCCAGGTCCTTGGTACGGGTGAGCAGAGCGGCCCGTTCGTCCCCGGAGGCTTTCGCGACCTGCTTGCCGATGGACTTCTGCTCCGCCCGGACCGACTCGAACCGCTGGGTGGCGGCCCGGCGCTCCTCGTCGGCGCTCAGCAGCGCGTCCACCAGGTCGGTGGACTCGCCGCGCAGTCGCTGGCTGGCGCGGATCAGTTCGGGGTCTTCCCGGAGCAGACGCAGGTCAATCACGGTTGTCGAGCCTACCGGGACGCTGGTCCGATCATCACCCGGATATCCCCCGGCGTCCCGCTTCGGCTTGCGGTCACCGGTCGTGGGGCTGGTCGCGGTCGGCGCTCGACACGGCGAACGGGGTGGCCGGCGTGATGGTCAGCTCCAGCGGGGTGTCCGGAACGGTCTCGATCTCCTTCTTACGGCTGCTCGCCGGCCGGCTGCTCGGCTCGCGGCCGGTCAGCCAGAGGGCGACGACAGCCGCGGCGACCCCGGCCAGCGCGCACCAGAGCCCTCGCCCATAGGTCACCTCCGGCGGGTTCTCGCCCAGCTCCAGACTCAGGAACCGGGAGACCAGCAGGGACTGGTCGCCGAGCATCTGCACCAGGCCGAGCAGCACGGCCAGTTGCACACCGCCCAGGCTGAGCCCGGCGAGCCGCGCGTACCGCTGGCCGGCCACCGGGCCGAAGAACGTCAGCACCGACGCGGTCACCAGCAGGAAGAGCCCACCCAGGTACGCCGCGCCGACGCCACCGAGGTCGATCAGGGCGGCCGGGAACATCTCGGCCTGGGCCAGCTCCCCGTCGGGGAGCGTGATGGTGTTCACGGTCGTGACCTGCCACTCGGAGATCAGCGACGCGAAGGCCGCGACACCGCCGAGGCCGGCCAGCAGCTGCGGGAGCCGCCGATCCGAGCCGAGGTCCTGCAGGTAGGCGAAGCGGCGCGGCCTGTCCTCGGCCTCTGGCGCCCCGAATTCGATCACGGACTCGGAATCTGAGGACATGCGCTCCATAATGGCCCCTTGCGTCGACTGCGGACCAGCGGCTCGCAAATGGGCTAGCGTTCTGGTCATGCCTATTCGTTCTGCTTCGGCTCGCTGGGAAGGGAACCTCACCGAGGGTTCCGGCACTGTCAAGACCGGTAAGGGAGGGCTTGCGGGGAACTACTCCTTCAAGTCGCGCTTCGAGGAGGGCGAGGGGACCAACCCCGAGGAGCTCATCGCCGCCGCGCACTCCGGCTGTTTCTCGATGGCGTTCTCGAAGGGTCTCGCCGACGCGGGTTTCACCCCGACCTCGGTGGAGACCGTCGCCAAGGTCCGGCTGGACAAGACCGACGCCGGCTTCGGCGTCACCGGGATCGAGCTCGAGTCCGTCGGTAACGTTCCGGGCATCGACGAGGCGACGTTCCAGAAGATCGCCGAGGACGCCAAGAACAACTGCCCGATCTCGCGGCTGCTCTCGCCGGGTGCGCCGATCACGCTCACCGCGAAGCTGGCCTGATCCTCGGTCTTTCGCACCGGCGCGGCCTTTCCGGCCGCGCCGGTTCCCGTCATCCGGCCGATTACGGGCAGAATTGCGACCGTGCCGGTGAACATGAGTCGTGAACGGTTCGAAGAGCTCGTCGGTGACGCCCTCGACGAGGTGCCCAACGAGTTGCTCTCCCTCATGAACAACGTGGTGTTCCTGGTCGAGGACGCGCCGCCGGACGGGAGCGACGACCTGCTCGGACTCTACGAGGGCACGGCGCTCACCGACCGCGGCTGGGATTACGCCGGCACGCTCCCCGACCGGATCACCATCTACCGGATCCCCACGCTGCGCGTCTGCGACAGCGACGAGGACGTCGTGGAGGAGGTCGCGATCACCGTGGTGCACGAGATCGCCCACCACTTCGGGATCGACGACCAGCGTCTTCACGAACTCGGCTGGGGCTGATTGCGCCGGCTTCCTACCCTGGGATCATGCGCAGCGAACTTTTCTCAGCGGAGAACCTCGAGAAGGAATCCTCTCAGCCGGGCCTCCGGCTGCAGAACTCCAAGCTGCTCAAGGCCGAGCTGAACGGCGATTTCCTGGCACGGACCGGGTCGATGG
This sequence comes from Actinoplanes sp. NPDC023936, assembly GCF_040639325.1. Classification (NCBI taxonomy): domain Bacteria; kingdom Bacillati; phylum Actinomycetota; class Actinomycetes; order Micromonosporales; family Micromonosporaceae; genus Actinoplanes; species Actinoplanes sp. NPDC023936. The sequence goes on from NZ_JBEZZR010000002.1 coordinate 209,182, forward strand.
TGGCGTACCAGGGACAGGTGCAGTTCGAGGCCTTGGGCTCGGGCGGCATCGGCAAGTTCCTCAAGCAGAAGCTGACCGGTGAGGGCGTGCCGCTGATGCGGGTGCGCGGCCAGGGTGACGTCTTCCTCGCCGACCGGGCCGCCGACATCCACCTGATCGACCTCGAGCCGGGCGACGCGCTCTCCATCAACGGGTCGAACGTTCTGGCCTTCGACTCGTCGCTCAGCTACGACATCAAGGTCGTCAGCGGCGCCGGGATGATGTCCAGCGCCGGTCTCTTCAACTGCGTCTTCACCGGCGCCGGCCGGATCGCTGTGACGACCCACGGCACGCCGGTGGTGCTCAACGTCGACGCGCCCACCTACGTCGACCCGCAGGCCGCGATCGCCTGGTCGGCGAACCTGCAGACCGGTTTCCACCGGGCCGAGCAGTTCAGCTTCGGCAACCTGCTGGGCCGCAGCACGGGTGAGCGGTTCACGATGAGCTTCAGCGGGCACGGCTTCGTGATCGTGCAGCCCTCCGAGGAGCCGCCGGGCGGCCTGGCCGGTGCCGGCTCCGGGTCCTCGTCGTCCAAGTCGGGCGGGCTGCTGGACGGGCTCTTCGACGACTAGGACCGGTCCGGGTCGCGCAGCTTCTCCAGCCAGGCCGCCGAGTCGGCGAAGTCCGCGTCGGAGAGACCGGGTGGCGCCGCCACCGGCGGCTCCGGCGTCAGACGGTGCTTGGGGTAGCTGCCCAGGAACCGCACCTCGGCGCAGATCCGCCGCAGACCCTGCAGCGCCTCGCCGAGGCGGGCCTCGGCCACGTGCCCGGTGCAGTCCAGGAAGAACACGTACGTCCCGAGCTGCTCGCCGGTCGGCCGGGACTCGATCCGGGACAGGTTGATGCCGCGGACCGCCAGCTCGGTGAGGACCGCGAGCAGCGCGCCGACCTGGTCGTGCCGGATCGAGACGGCCAGCGACGTCACGTCGTCGCCGGTCGGCGCGGCCGGCGCCCCGGGACGGGTGAGCAGCGCGAAACGGGTCACCGCGTCGGCCCGATCGGCGACTTTCTCGGCGAGCACTGTCAAACCATTGCGGGGTACGCCGATCGGGGCGCAGAGGGCCGCGTCGTGCTCCCCGGCGGCCGCGCTGAGCGCCGCCGTCGCGTTGGAGAGCACGTCCACGACGACCGCGTCCGGAACGTTGGCCTGCAACCAGTGCCGGCACTGCGCGGACGCCTGCGGGTGCGCCGCGATGGTCCGCAGCTCGGCCAGCGGGGTCAGGGCGCGGGCGGCCAGCACGAACTCGACCGGCAGCAGCACCTCGCGCGTGATCATCAGCGGGCTACCGGTGATCAGCTCGTCCAGGGTGACCGGGATGGCGCCGCCCACCGAGTTCTCCAGGGGGACCAGGGCGGCGTCAGCCTCGCCGGAGCGGACCGCTTCCAGGGCCTCGGGCACGCTGCGGGCCGGGGTGTGGACCCCACTCTCGGCGGCCGGGATGGTGCGCAGGGCGGCCTCGGTGAATGTGCCTTCCGGGCCGAGATAGGCGAATCGTGCTGGCGGCGTACCGGGCATTTGCGAAAGTCTAGTATCCGCAGGCCAGAACGCGGATCCCCACCGGCGCCTCGGCCTTCACCCGGGGGTTGCAGACGTCCGTGCCCGCGGTGACCAGGGCCAGCGTCGTGCCCTTGCCGGTGGTCACCACGGAGAGCGGCTCGGCGCCGCCGCCTTTCAGCTGGACCGTGGTGTAGGACCAGGTCCCGCCGCAGAACGGACCGTCGGCGACGTCGAGCTCCGCGTCCGGGACGGCCGGGTTGTCCTTGAGCAGCGTGAGGATCTGCCGGCCGGTCGGCTCACCGGTGCACTTCCTGGCCTGGGACGGCGATGGTGACGGCGTCGGTGACGTGGTCGGTGAGGTGGTGGGCGCCGTCGTCGTACTGGTCGGGGCGAGGGTCGGCGCCACCGGCGGATAGGTCGTGAAAGTCGGTACCGCTGCGCCGGTCGTCGCCGTGGGGCTCAGCGGCACGAACGTGATCCCGGGCAGCGACGGCGCCACCGCCGGCACGCTGACCGGAGGCGCCGGGACGCCGGTCACGACCGGGGCGGCCTGCGGCTGCGCGACACAGCCGGCCAGCAGCAGGAGACCGGTGGCCGGCAGCAGACGTGCGCGGGGGGACACCGGCTCATCGTAGGAGCCGGAGAGGCATCCGGCGAGGGGTCAGCGGGCGATTCGGTGGCCGACCGACGTCAGCGTGTTGACCGCCTCGGTCAGCCGCACCGACGGAACCAGCAGATAGTCCGTGTCGTACGTCGAGAACGTCACGATGTTGACCCGTGCGTCGGCGAGCGGACCGACGAGCGAGGCGAGCACGCCCGTCATGGTGAGGTTCAGATCGAGCCCGGTCACCCGCAGGCAGCGCCACGCCGTGTCGGCGACCGCGCCGTCCGGCACCCGGTCCTGCGGGCAGATGATCGACAGTTCGTCGACACCCCAGGTCACCGAGATGACGCTCTTGTCGTCCGGACCCGTGGTCAGGGTGGCGGGAAGGGTCGAGCCGGCCGGCAGCCGGCACACCGCGTACTCACCCGGTAACAGGTCTAGATCGAGCATGAGGGCAGACTACGTTGCGGGCGTGTAACGACCAATGCCCCTCAGCTGCGGCAAACGCCACATCTTCGGGGACAAAGGGGACGTCAGTACCGCACCGGGGACAGGAAGGTCAACGAACCGGTCACCCGGTCGCCCGTCCGCAGCGGCGTCGAGACCGCGTCGACCGTCAGCGGAGGCTCGCCGGCCACCCGCAGCAGCCCGCGCGCGAGGCTCTCGCTGCGCACGGCGAGCAGCGGCGGGATCTTCTCCGCCTCCGGCTCCTCCAGCGGGCCCGCGCTCGCTGTGAAGTCGATCAGCCGCAGGGCGGGACCGAGCCGCTGGCCCAGCGCCTCGACGGGCTTGCCCAGTCCGAGCAGCTCGCTGGCGGACGGCGAGACGGCAAGGATCAGGCCGCTGCTGTCGATGACCAGGCACGGCTCGTCGGCGACGGAGACCGTCGCGCTCCAGCGCTCGACGCTGGTGACGAACTCGGCCTCGGCCGGTGTCCGCGCCTGGGGGACGAACGCTCCCGAGAGGGAGAGCTCAACATGCGCCACCCGCTCCTCCTCGCATCAATCGCGGCGACCGCCGGCCGCCTCGTGGTGAGGCGTGCCGGCTGTCGACGGCGTCAGCAAGGAACGTTACCGGCGGGTGGGGCGCTTGTCAGCGGCCGTCTGTCCGTTGCTGTACCAACGGTAGTCGCCGGCCGGCCGATAAGGTGCGTTTGCCCAGGTACCCGGGTGGTGAGCGACAGCTGAGAGTTTGCTCGCGGTAGCCGGGGAGATCTTCGCGCCGCCGGCGATCAGCAGGCGGTCGAGCTCCTTGTCGGTGGCCACGAGGCAGTCTTTCGGCAGACCGTGGACGCTGATCACCCCGGAGCCGACGAACGCGAGAACCGCGGTCACCGGAACGTTGAGGCCGACGGCCGCGGAGAGCGCCTTGGCGGCCCGGCGAGCGTCCCGGCGGGCCTCGGCGATGTACGCCGGGCGCTTGCCGTTGATCTGGACGACGTCACCGGCGATCAGGACACGGGACCGGCCGTGGTCGGCGACGGTCACCGCGTAGACACCGCCGGGGCCGATGGCGAGGAAGCCGGCGCGCTCGTCGGTCGGGTCAGGCTCGGCGTATGCCTGCATGACGTCGGTGCGCGGCCAGTCCACGATGTGCCAGTTCGGCCCGAGGCGGTCGAGTCGGGTCAGTGCGCGCGCCCCGGCGGCCTCCAAGCGACGTGCGTCACGGTCAGCGCGACGACGGCGCGCCCACTCGACCGGTGTCAGACGCGGTGCCTCGAGGGCAGTGGGCGCCGATTGGCGGTCGGTGAGGGGCCTGGACGGGACGGGCAGAGCGGGGCGGGCGGGGAAGACAGTCACTGCGACCTCCGGCAAAAGGTCAGTTGGGCTCTCTTTTCCAACTACCGTACGTGCTCGTGTGCCTACGGAACAGGTCTGGAGAGGGGAAAGAAAGGTGAAGGACTATGGATGAATGCCGTATTCACGGACAACATCTTCTTTCGGATGGTGCATGTGTACGCCTGAGTGCCGCAGTCTCGTCGCACCCCTCCAAGTTATCGCCGTCCTCCGCGTGATGCATGACCGTCCCAAGATCTAGTCAGAACGTCACCGACTGGTAGCACTCGGTGCGGCCTGATGGCACTCGGTACGGGCTAACGTCGGGCGTGTGTACGTCGACAGTGAAGTCAGCGCACTGCGCACCGTCCTGCTCCACCGCCCCGGTCCCGAGTTGGCCCGGCTGACGCCACGCAACAACGATTCCCTGCTCTTCGACGCTATTCCGTGGGTGGGCCGCGCTCAAGAGGAGCACGACTCGTTCGCGGAGGCCTTACGGTCCCGTGGCGTCGAGGTGTTGTATCTGGAAACGTTGCTGACCGAGACGCTCGCCGTGGCCGAGGCCCGCGACGAGCTGACCGCCGGTGTGCTGTCCGATCCACGGCTCGGCGACTCGCTGCGGGCGGTCGTCACCTCGTACCTGCAAGATCTGGAACCGGCCCGGCTGGCCGGCGTCCTGATGGCGGGTCTCGCCCACGAGGAGATCAAGCCGGGCGCGGGCGGCCTGGTCTACGAAATGATGGACCGGCACGAATTCGTCATCGATCCGCTGCCGAACCTGCTCTTCACCAGGGATTCCTCCCTCTGGGTGGGTGACCGGGTCGCGGTGACCAGCCTCGCCATGCCGGCCCGCCGGCGGGAGACCACGATCACCCACGCGATCTACCGCTATCACCCGCGGTTCGCCGGGACGGATCTTCTGTACGAGCCCGCGCTCGAACATGTCGAGGGCGGTGACGTGCTGATCCTGGCCCCTGGCGTGCTGGCCATCGGCGTCGGCGAGCGCACCACACCGGCCGGGGCCGAGCGACTCGCCCGCCGCGTGCTCGCCACCGGGCTCGCGCACACCGTGCTCGCCGTGCCGATCGCTCAGGAACGCGCCACCATGCACCTCGACACGGTCTGCACGATGGTCGACGTGGACGCCGTGGTGATGTACCCGAACGTCGCCGGCTCCCTGGTCGCCTGGACGATCACCGCGGGTCTCGGCGAGGAGCTGGCTGTGCGGGCGCCCCGGCCGTTCCTGGAGGCCGCCGCCGAGGCGATGGGCCTGGACCATCTGCGGATCATCGACACCGGCCTGGACCCGGTCACCGCCGAGCGTGAGCAGTGGGACGACGGCAACAACACGCTCGCCCTGGCTCCCCGGCTCTGTGTGGCATATGAGCGGAATGTCGAGACGAACGCGCAGCTGGAACGGGCCGGCATCGAGGTGATCCGGATCAGCGGCTCCGAGCTGGGCAGTGGCCGGGGTGGCCCGCGCTGCATGAGCTGCCCGATCACGCGCGATCCGTTACAAGGCTCAAACCGCCCATAGCGACCTGCTCGACGGTGAGTGCGCGCTTCAGGTCCCGCTCGTCCCGCCGCCGCCCCGCTCCGCCGCGCCGCTCGGCCGCGCCGCTCCGCCGCCCCGCTCCGCCCCGCGACGACCGAGACGCCGCGATGTTGGCGACTGGCACCCCGTGGCTACCAGCAGTTGCCAAGATCTGTGAGGTGTTTGTCAGGTGGTGATGGCGGGGGAGAGGGCCGGCGAGGCGCTCGGCGAGAAAGTGGCTGCGGCCGGGCCAGCAGCGCTTGATCACATGTCTCGGCTACGGCTCGCGAGCCCGAGCCGTAGCTGGCGCATGCCATCCAGGCTCGATTCCGTGGCTGGGCGACGGCTCGCGGGCCTGAGCCGTAGCTGGCGCGTGCTATCCGGGCTCGATTCCGTGGCTGGGCGACGGCTCGCGGGCTGAGCCGTAGCTGGCGCGTGCTATCCGGGCTCGATTCCCTGGCTGGGCTACGGCTCGCGGACCCGAGCCGTAGCTGAGGCAGGTCATCCGGCCGGCCCGTTGCCTGTCCGCGCTCCGACCGGGGTCAGGGCATCCCTACCAGATCTTGGCAACTCAGGGTCGCCTGCTCCGGCGGGTGCCTGTTGCCGAGATCGCGGCCGAGGAAGTGGTGAGGGCACACACAACGCCATCGTGAGCTCCCACCTGTGCCAGGACCGGGACGCGGGCACACGCACGGCTTCGGTGTGCTCTCATCCACGTGCCGGAACCGCATCGTGTGCTGCTGACGTGCTGTGGGACGCCGTGGCGCCCCACAACACGCGAGTTCAGCGCAGGGTGAGCTGGCGGCCGATCAGACCCTGCTTCGCGCGACGTGCGGCGGCGTCGAGGGGCTCGTCGACCGCGAGGGTGTCGGCGTACCGCTTGGCGAAGTCGGCCAGCGCCGCCTCCCAGTCCGCGCCCTCCGGCTCGCCGGGCAGGTCCCAGACCGGGACGAGCACCCCGTGCGCGCGGAACATCCCGGCGAACTTGGTGTCCTCGCCGAGCAGGAGCTCACCGGCCGCGGAGAGACGGGCCAGCGCGTCCAGGGCCTTGTCCTCCGGCTCCGGTAGCACCCAGCGGACGTGGCTCTTCTCCGGCGCGACCCGGCACCAGTAGGCGGCTTTCGCGGCGGCCAGGCGCACGGTCGGGTAGATCGAGGCGTTCGCCCGTTCGAGAGACGCCTTCACGTTCGCGTCCTGGGCCTGCTCGGCGTCCAGCCAGTACTCGAAGCCGTCGTGCAGGGTGATCTCGAGCGGGCCGTCGACGAGCACGTCCTGCAGGCGCGGGCCCTCGCCCGGCAGAGCCGGGACGGCGACCGTGTCACCGGGCTTGGTCCGCAGCGCGCTGAGGATCGCCACGGCCAGGTCACGGGAGACGTCACCGGACTGGACGTGGCGCTGCAGGCCGATGAAGACGCGGCCGTCGCGGCGCGTCATCGCCGGCCAGGCCATCGGCAGCACGGTGGAGAGGGTGACCGGGCGGTCGCCGTACTCCTCGATCACCTCGGGCTTGAGGGTCAGCGGGGCGGAGGCGGCCGGCACCAGTTCACGCAGCGCGACCCACTCCGGCTCGTCCACCAGACCCTCGAAGGGGCGGGCGACGAAGATGTCGCGAAGCTTGGTCTTCGGTGTGGTTTCGCGGGACTTCCGACGCTTGCTCACGAGGAAACAGCGTAGGCGGTGGACGACGGGGACCGGTGACGTGGGCCACCCGGTGCCGGAGAGGGCGTGCTCAGGCGCGCGGCAGCCGCACTTCGGCGACGGTGCCGCCGTTCTCCCTCGGCCGCAGCGAGACCCAGCCGTTCTGCCGCTCGACGAGCCGGCGGACCAGGTAGAGGCCGAGCCCGGCACCGGGTGGTCGCCGGCCGTCGGCGGCCTGCCAGTAGCGCTCGAAGGCCCGCTCGACATGCTCCGGGGCGATGCCGATCCCCCGGTCGGAGACCCGGAACCGGAGAGTGTCGTCGTCGATGCCGGCGCAGACCTCGATCAGGGTGCCGGGATCCGAGTTGCGTTCGGCGTTGGTGGCGAGCTCGGTCAGGATCGTGGTGATCGAGTCCCGGTTGCCGAAGGCTTTCGGCAGGTCGGGCGGCAGCTCCCCGAAGTGGACCCGCTGGCGCAGCGCGCCGGGCAGCTCGCCGGCCGCCTCGCGCAGCGCCTCGGCCAGGTCGAACGGGCCGGCCGGCGTCGCGCCGACCGAGCCGTCGTCGGTGGTGGCGGAGAGCAGGCGGTCGAGCAGGCGGGCCAGCTCGCCGGCCCGGGTGCCGATGACCCGGGCGGCTTCCCGGCGGCCCGGCTCGCCGAGCGTGTCCCAGTGGTTGGTGAGGGTGTCCGCGTAGCCCTTGATGACGGTGACCGGCGTCCGCAGCTCATGGCTGGTGACAGCGACCCAGAGGTCGCGGTCCTCCTGGCGCCGGTCGGCGTCGGGCGCGGGCTCGGGGTGCACCGGCAGGCCGGACCGCATGCCGTAGAGCCGGCCCAGCTGACCGGCGAGCAACTCGAGAACGGCGTGGTGCTCCGGGCCGGGCGGGGAATCCCCGAAGTAGACGTGCAGGGAGCCGACCACGACTCCGTCCGCTTCGCAGCACGCGCCGAGCATGTGGCGCAGATTCCCGCCCTCGATCTGGTGAGCCAGCGCGTTGTTCACCGAATCGAGGGCGAACGGCTGCTCCACGCGGCGGCCGATGGCAGGCTCGCAGACACCGGTGGCCGCGATGATCCGGCCGTGGCCCGGCGCGTACTCGGCGAAGCCGGCGCCGCGGCCGCCGAGCGCGTCCTGAGCGAGCTGGACGACTTGCTGGAGCACGGACAGACCCGCCTCGCCCGCGTCGACACGGTCGAGGACCGCGATCTGACCCCGGGTCAGTGTTACGTAGTCGGGACGGTCCGGCATGTCTGCGAGTGTGCCTCGCCCGCTGAGATTTGGGCAGACGAACCTGAGCGGATCCTGGCTTTGACAGGCTTTCCGTGTCGTAGGTCACACCCTGTCGAGGCGGTCCAGCACGAACCGGGGACGGTCGGTGATCACCCCGTCCACCCGGTGTGCGAGCACGAGGTCGAGGTCCGCAGGATCGTTCACGGTCCAGACGTACGTCTGATGGCCGGCCGCCCGGATCGCCGGCAGCAGGCCGGGGCGGGCCCGGATCAGATCGACGCCCGGTCCGGCGGCGCCCGCGCCGAACGGCAGCCGGCCCCGGCCGACGCCGGGCGGCACGAACTCCATCAGATAGACCCGCGGCAGGGCGGGCGCCTGCACGCGGATCCGGCGCAGCGCCAGAGCGGCGAAAGACATGACCGCCACCTGTACCGGGTCATCCGGCTTCGGCTCGGCCAGCCCGTAGTGCCGGAGCATCCGCACCAGACGCCGCTCCACCTCCGCGCCGTACCGGGACGGGTGTTTCGTCTCGATCAGCAGCCGGACCCGGCGTCCGCCGGAGAGCAGCGCGTCCAGCAGCCGATCCAGGGTGAGCAGCCGGGACAGGTCCGGCAGCTCCTCGTCGGCGGGGTAACCGGGGTGCCAGGAGCCGAAGTTCAGCGCGTCCAGCTCGGCGAGGGTCTTGGCGCTGACCCGGCCGTGCCCGTTGCTGGTCCGGTCCAGCCGCCCGTCGTGTACGCAGACGAGGTGGCCGTCGCGAGTGAGCCGGACATCGCACTCCAACCCGTCCGCCCCCTCGTCGAGCGCACGCAGGTACGCCCCGAGCGTGTGCTCGGGCAGAGCGTCCGCTCCGCCGCGGTGGGCGAAGACGAGTGGACGGTAGGTGTCGGCGGACATGGTGCGGGGAGGTTTCAGATGACTCGGGCGGGCTGTCCGTTCTCGCTGACCACGTCACGCCCGGCGGCCGCCCATGCCTGCATGCCGCCGTCGAGGTTGCGCAGGTTGTCCCACCCGTTGTTCATCAGGTAGGCGACGACCTGGCCGGAGCGCCCGCCGGCCCGGCAGACCACGACCACCTCGCCCTCGGTCGGCACCTCGGCCATCCGGGTCGGCACCTCCATCATGGGCAGGTGGTGGGCGCCGGGGGCGTGCCCGGCCGTCCACTCGTCGGGCTCGCGCACGTCGAGCAGGTAGGCGTCAGGCTCGACCTGGTCAGGAGTGATGCTGGGTACGTTAGGTCCGAACACGGGACTCAGCGTACGTGTTCACTTCTCGGATGCCACGACGTCCGGGTTGTCGAGAACGAACTGCGCCAGGTTGTCGTCCTTGACCGCCTGGAACATCTCCTTGCTCTTCTCGTTCAGCACCTCACGGCCGTTCCCGTTGCCGGAGAAGGTGCCGTTGTTGGTGCGCAGCAGCACCATGTCGTTCGCTGCGACGCCGGAGAGGCCGAGGACGAAGTCGGTGAGCTCGATGTCGCCGACGTCCAGCACGAGCGCCTCGCCCGCCGACTGGATCATCGAGCCGACCTTGAGCGGGTTGGTGAGGATGCCGCTGCCGGCCGCCTTCTTCGCCATCGCCTTGATCAGCTGCTGCTGGTGGCGCTGCCGGTCGTAGTCGCCGTTCTTGAGGCCGTAGCGCTGGCGGGCGTAGTCGAGCGCCTCCCAGCCCTCCATCTCCTTGCAGCCGACCTTGTGCACGACGTCCTTCATCGGCTTGCCGGTCTTGCGGGCGTCGGCCAGCCACATCGGCTCGCTGCCGACCAGCTTCATGTGCTTGGAGGTGACCTCCTGGTCGACGCACATCCGGACGCCGCCGAGCTGGTCGATCACCTTCTTGAAGCCGCCGAAGTTGATGATCCCGGCGCCGTCGAAGCTGATGCCTGTCATGTTCTTCAGGGTCTTCGCGAGCAGCTGGGCGCCGCCGGTCCAGCCGGCGCCGTTCTGCGCCCCCCAGTAGAAGGCCTCGGTGGCCTTGACCGTGCCGCCGGAGTACTTGCTCGGGCCGAACTCCGGCGCCTGGACCTCGGTGTCCCGGGGGATGGAGATCAGGTACGCCTGGTCGTGGCTGGCCGGGATGTGCAGGATGATGATCGTGTCGGACCGCAGCTCGTCGGCGGCCCAGCGCTCCCGGGCGTCCACGCCCATCAGCAGCATGTCGATGGGCCCGTCGATGGTGGCGCCGCCGCCCTCGGCCTCGGTCTTCTTCGCGTCGCCGGTCAGGTTCTCCAGAGCGATGTTGTCGGTCGTCTGGCTGATCAGAACCTTTCCGCCGACCAGGCCGCCCCCGCTCGCCACCAGCAGCACCGTGCCGAACGCGACGCTGAGCCGGGCCCAGAGCGGCGAGCGCCGCTTCTTCTCACGCGGTTTGCCCTCGTCCGGAGCCGGGTTTTCGGGGTGGGGGAGAGCGTCCAGTTCCGGTGACGGTGATGGCTGGTCGGCCGTGACGGTCATGCAGCTCTCCCCGTGGCTGGATGAAAGAAGGGCTGCATAACCTTACGGACACTTCACGGCCAACTAAAGATCTAGCAAGTTTCAATATGAAGTCGACCTGCGGAAAGCTACTTCTTTGTCGGGTTTGCGGCCATCCACTCCGCCATCTTGTCCTCGGCCATCGCCTTGTAGAGGGTGAGCGCCTTCTCCCGGTCGGAGACCACCACGGACTGGCCGCTGATCGTGTCACTGCCCTTGTTCGGGCTGGTGAGGAACGTCAGGTTGTCGCCGCGCAGGTGCCGGAACTGCAGCGCCATGTCCTTGAGGGAGAACGTCTCGTCGACGGTGACCGCGGCCGACACCGAGTCCAGGAAGCCGTCCAGCTTGGTGGGGCTGGTCAGCGTGCCGCTGCTCGACGCCTTGTCCATCACGGCCTTCAGGAACTCCTGCTGGTGCTGCATGCGGGCGAAGTCGCCGCGGGCGAACTGCTTGCGCTGACGCACCCAGTCCAGCGCCTGGGCGCCGTCCATGTGCATCATGCCCTTGGTGAACTTCCGGTACGGCTTGTGGATTGACGTGATGGTCTGGTCCACCTTCAGGTCGACGCCGCCGATCGCGTCGGTGACCTCCTTGAAGCCGCCGAAGTCGATCGCCATGACGTGGTCGATGCGCACGTCGGTCATGCACTCGACGGTCCGCACGGCGCGCGGGATGCCACCGAACGCGAAGGCCGCGTTGATCTTGGCCCGGCTGCCCGAGGTGCACGGCTCGTTGTTGCCGCTCGGGATCTGCACCCACAGGTCACGCGGGATCGAGACGAGCTGGGCGGACTTGTGGTCGGCCGGCACGTGCATGATCATCAGCGTGTCGGCGCGCCAGGCGTTCTTCTCGTCCTGCTTCGCGTCCGGGTCCCGCGAGTCGCTGCCGACCAGCAGGATGTTGAACGCGCCGTCGACGGTCTTGGCCGGACGCTCGGTGATGTCGGAGAACGCGTCGGTGCGCTTGAGGTTGTTGTCCAGGCCGTTGAAGTAGCCGTACGCCGAGACGCCGGCGATCACCGCGAGGATCAGCACCACGACACCGACGATCAGGGCGATCCGCTTCCAGCGCGGACGCGGGCGCCGCCCCTTGTAGGGGCTGCCCCCGCCGGGACCACCCGGGCCGCGGGGCGGCGGAGGGTCCGACGGCGCCCAGTTGTAGTCGTCGTAGTCGTCGCGCGGGCCTCCCGTGGGGCGGGCTGCCGGAGCCCGGCCCCCGTAAGCGGGCACGGACGCCCGTCCGGAGGGGTAGCCGCTAGGGGAGGAGGTGGCTGACATGGATCCAGATTACGTAGTGAAGGCGAACCATCCGGACTCACGGCTCGCTTCGGCACGAAGGTGGGAGTTTTACCGGGGCGTGAGATGGAGCATACGGGCCGGCGTGGCGACGCGCCGGCCCGTGCTCAGAAGCGGATCAGTGTGCCCCGTGGCCGGTCAGGGACCGGACCTCGAGCTCCGCGTACTTCTCCACGTCGGTCTCCTTGGAGACGACAGTGCCGATCCAGCCGAACAGGAATCCGAGCGGGATCGAGATGATGCCCGGGTTGGAGAGCGGGAACCACTGCCAGTCCTGGTCCGGGAACATGGCCGTCGCCGAGCCGGAGACGACCGGTGAGAAGAACACCAGGATCACCGCGGAGCCCAGGCCACCGTAGATGGACCAGAGCGCGCCCGAGGTGTTGAACCGGCGCCAGAAGAGGCTGTAGAGGATCGCCGGCAGGTTCGCCGACGCGGCGACCGCGAAGGCGAGCGCCACCAGGAACGCCACGTTCAGGCTCTGCGCGAAGATCGACAGGGCGATCGCGACAGCGCCGATGACCAGGGCGGAGATCCGGGCGACCCGGACCTCGTCCCGCTCCGAGGCGGTGCCGCGCTTGATCACGCTGGCGTAGAAGTCGTGCGCGAGGCTCGACGACGAGGCAAGCGTGAGGCCGGCCACCACTGCCAGGATCGTGGCGAACGCCACCGCCGCGATGACCGCCAGCATGATCGCGCCGCCGGTGTCGCCGCCCAGGTAGTCGATGCCGAGCGCCTGGGCCAGCTGTGGCGCCGCGGTGTTGCCGGCCTTGTCCTGCGCGGTGATGTTCGCGCCACCCACCAGAGCCGCCGCGCCGAAGCCGAGGGCCAGGGTGAACAGGTAGAACGTGCCGATGATGCCGATCGCCCAGAGCACGCTCTTGCGGGCGATCCGGCTGGTCGGCACGGTGTAGAAGCGGGTCAGGATGTGCGGCAGGCCGGCCGTGCCGAGCACCAGCGCGAGGCCGAGCGAGAGCAGATCCATCTTGCTGTAGAAGGTGGCCGCCGCGTCGCCCTCCTTCTCGACGCCGTACCGCAGTCCCGGTTCGAGGAAGGCGTCGCCCTTGCCGGATTGCGCGGCCGCGTCACCGAGCAGCGCGGACAGGTTGAACTTGTAGTGCGCCAGCACCATGATCACCATGATCAGCGCGCCGCCCATGAGCATGAAGGCCTTGACGATCTGGACGTACGTGGTGCCCTTCATGCCGCCGACCACCACGTAGACGATCATCAGCGCGCCGACCAGGATGATCGTGGCGACCTTGGCGGTCTCCGCGTCCATGCCCAGGAACGTCGCGCCCGGCTTGATGCCGAGCAGCAGCGAGACCAGGGCGCCGGCGCCGACCATCTGCGCGATCAGGTAGAAGATCGAGACGACGATGGTGGAGACGCTGGCCGCGGTCCGCACCGGGCGCTGGCGCATCCGGAACGCCAGGACGTCGGCCATCGTGTACCGGCCGGAGTTGCGCAGGAACTCGGCGACCAGCAGGAGCGCCACCAGCCAGGCGACCAGGAAGCCGATCGAGTAGAGGAAGCCGTCGTAGCCGTAGAGGGCGATCAGGCCGGCGATGCCGAGGAACGACGCGGCGGACATGTAGTCGCCGCCGATCGCCATGCCGTTCTGGAAGCCGGAGAACTGCCGGCCGCCGGCGTAGAAGTCGGTGGCGGTCTTGGTCTGCCGGCTGGCCCACACGGTGATCCCGAGCGTGATCGCCACGAAGACCAGGAACAGCGTGATGGTGAGCGACCGGGAGGTGCTGGTGGTCGCCTCGGCGGCGAGGAGGCTCTCCATCAGTTCGTGCTCCCCTCGGTCGTGGTGGCCGCGCCGGCGGAGTCCGCGCCCAGCTCGTTGTAGACGCCGTCGGCGAGCGGGTCGAGCTCCTTCGACGCGTACCGCGCGTAGTACCAGGCGATGCCGAACGTCGAGACGAACTGCAGGATGCCGAAGACCAGGGCGACGTTGATGTTGCCGATCAGCTTGATGCTCATGAAGTCCCGCGCGTACGCGGAGAGCAGCACGTAGAGGGAGTACCAGACGATGAACACGATCGTCGTCGGGAAGATGAAATTGCGTAGCTTGCGGCGCAGTTGAGCGAACTCCTCGGAGCGCTGTACCTCGAGGTATCTCTCGGCGGAGGCCGGCACGGGGATTCACCACCTTCGTCAGGTCGGGCTTTCCGGCACCGTACGAAGGTGTGTGCCATGTCACCGGCCAGTGGTCGCGGTCTGCGCTGAGTGGTGGTCTGACTGCGCTAAGCGGTGAGCTCCGTATACCTCCCGCGGTAGTGCACGAGCGGAGCCGAATCGCCGGGGAGGGCCATCGATTCGATCACGCCCTCGACCAGCAGCGCCCACCCGCATTCCCGGTTGCTCTCCAGCCGGCAGCCGGCCCACGCGGCGGCGCCGGCCGGCACCGGGCCGTAGGGCGTCTGCTGCCACTCGCCGATGGCGAAGAGACCGCCCGGCGACGGCATCAGGCCGGCGAAGCGGTCAGCCAGCTGACGGTCGGCCGGCGTCAGCGGGACGACCGCGAAACGCCCGGCCCGCGCCGCGGCGTCCCAGAAGTCGCTCTCCTCGTCGATCAGGCCGAGGATCCGGCCCGGGTCTCCGTCGGCCACCACGGTGGACGAGACGGTGAGGCCGGACGGCCCCGGCGTGGTCCAGATCGTGACCGGGGCGGCGAAGCGCCCGCGCAGGCGGCGTACCGGGGACTTCCCGGCGTCCGGCACGGCGAACGGATCGGTGGAGTGGATGCGGGCGCCCGGTTCGTCGATGTTCACCCGATCATTCTCCCGATTACAGATTGCGCATGCCGCTATCCCATTTGATTGACCCCGAACTATTTTGTAGTCGGCCGTACAGGTCTGGGCCGCGGAAGGAGGCCGGCGGTGGACTTGCGACCGGGTGACGTCGTGCACGTCGGCGCGGAGGCAAGTGTCCAGTTCTCGGGCGACCGGGCTCTGACCTTCCGGATCATCCGGGTCGACGCCCGGGTCACCTACGACGGCTGGACCTGGCTGGACGGCTACGTTCTCGGCCCGGCCGGGAACGCGCTGCAGCGCCGCCGGATCTTCGTGCGGCAGGAGGGGCTGCGGGTCAGCTCGAAATCGCGCGCCGCGGACCGTTCCTGATCATCCGGAAACGCCCATTGACCCTCGAAAGTGGACGAACATCGGGTGTCATCTGATTACGCATTCTGTGTAACGTCGGACATGGCGACACGGGAGGCGGCCGCATGAGTGAAGCATTGCCCCAGGCCGGGGACGTGCTTTACGTGGGCGGTGCGGCAAGTGTGCAGTTCGCTGGGAGCAGGGCCCTGACGTTCCGGGTGATCCGGGTCGACCAGCGGATCACCTATGACGGCTGGCTCTGGATCGACGGTTACGTGCTGGACCCGTCCGGGGACGCGACCGAACGCCGGGTGATCTTCGTGAAACGCGACGGCCTGCGGAAGTTGCGCTAACGGGTGGAGACCGCGGCCAGGACCTCCGGCATCCGCCGATCCAGCAGGCCGCCGGCCAGGTGCGCCCCGATCAGGTACGCGCCGAGGCCGTAGGCGAAACCCAGCGGAAGCCCGAGCCAGGTCCAGACCGGCCCGAGCAGGTGGCCGGCGATCACCACCGGGAGGACGCCGATCAGCGCGCCGACCATCGTGCCCACGCTGGGCAGCGCCTTGCTGATGCCGCCGCCCGAGGAGAGCGCGAACGGCGTCGACGGGTCGGGCAGCGCGTACGCGAAGAGCACCGAGGCGGGCAGCACCAGCGCGAGACCCGTCCCGTAGGTGGCGAGCAACGTCCCGAACTGCGCGGGTATCCCCGCCGGACGTCCCGCGGCCAGCCCGGTCACCACCGCGACGAGCACCAGCAGCGGCACGGTGAACACGGCGTGCGCGGCGGCCCGGGAGTGCACTTCGAGGCGCCCCGGAACCCCGGTTGCCACGTTGGTGGCGTTGGCGCTCCCCTCGTACCCGAAATGGTTGGCCAAACCGATGGGCGCGATCGCGCCCACCAGGATCGCGAGTCCCCCGGCGCCTGCGCCATCGGTGCCGAACGCGGTGGAGACCGGGAGGAAGACGCCGGCCACGGCCAGCGTGATGAGTGCGGCGCGGCGCCGGGTCTCGCGCCACCAGTACCGCGTCTCGCGAGCCATCAGCGCGCCGAACCGCGACCGGGGCGCCCAGCGTGGGAGCAGCTGTTCCACCGGGCTGCGCGAATCGTCCTTCTTCGCGGTGCGGCGGCCCGCGCCGGCGGAGCCGGCCATCGCCGCCTCGATGGTCCGGCTCCACCACCAGAGCAACAGGCCGACGGCGACCATCGAGATCAAGAGCTTCAGGGGTACGGCCCAGAGCCGCCCCGCCACCACATCGAGCCCCAGGGTGTAGGGGGCGCCGAGCGGCGTCCAGCCGATCACCGAGGCGACCGCCGCGGCGCCGTCCCAGTCCGCCCGGTTCACCAGCCCGAGCAGCAGCAGCTGACCCGGGCCGATCGACGCGGCCACCACGGCGAGCACGATGGTCGCCAGGTCACGGGCCCGGCGCGAGCGCAGCGCGGTGGAGAAAGCACTGGTCAGCGCGCGGCTGGCGGCCACGCACAGGACCAGTCCGACGACGATGCCCAGCACCTGGGCGGCGGCCGCCACCGGACCGCCGAGCCGCGCCGCGGAGTCCACCGTCCCGGCCGTCGCGGCCAGCGTGGCGAGCGCCGGCAGGCCGGCCAGCGCGGCCACGCCCAGCCCGGTGATCAACTCGCGGCGGGTCAGCGGCAGGAGCGCGAACTGCGCCGGGTCCAGCGAGTCGTCGACGCCGAAAAAGAGCAGCGGCAGGAACAGCCAGCCGAGGACGACGAGCGCGCCGCCGAACGGCAGCAGCAATTCGGCGGCCCGGACGTCGTCGAGCAGGCCCGGCACCGCGAAGATCGCGTAGCCGGCGATCGCGGCGAACCCGGCGAGCACCGCGCCGAGGACGAAGACCGCGATCCGGGCCGGGCGGCCGCGCAGGCCGTTGCCGGTGATCCGGAGCTTGAGCCGGACGAACGACCGGACGGTCACCGGCCGGACGGCCATCGGCTGGGCGGTCGCCGGCTGGGCGGTCGCCGGCTGGGCGGCCGCTCGGCCCGGATCGCGGGTCACAGCCACGCCAGCTCCGAACCGGTCGCCACCCGGCCGCCGACGACCTGCACGAACACGTCCTGCAGCGGGCGATCGCCGCGGACCTGAGCGAGCGTGCCGTGCAGCCGCAGCACGCCGTCCGACATGATCGCGATGTGCGAGCAGAGGCGCTCCACCACTTCCAGGACGTGACTGGAGAAGACCACGGTTCCGCCGCCGGCCACGTACCGCTGGAGGATGTCGCGGATCAGCGCGGCGGAGACCGGGTCGACCGCCTCGAACGGCTCGTCCAGCACCAGCAGCCGGGGCGCGTGCAGCAGGGCGCAGGCCAGGCCGATCTTCTTCTTCATCCCGGCCGAGTAGTCGACCACCAGGGTCCGGTTGTCGGTGCCCAGCTCCAGCACGTCGAGCAGATCGCGGGCGCGCTGGTCGACCACGTCGGCGGGCATCCCGCGGAGCAGGCCGTGGTAGGCGAGCAGCTCCGGGCCGGTCAGCCGGTCGAACATCCGCACACCGTCCGGGAGGACGCCGACCAGGGCTTTCGCGTCATGTGGTGAGTGCCAGACGTCGTACCCTCGCAGGATGGCCTGACCCGCGTCGGGCCGCAACAGGCCCACCGCCATCGAGAGGGTCGTGGTCTTGCCGGCCCCGTTGGGGCCGAGCAGGCCGAAGAACGAACCCGCCGGCACGTCCAGTGTCACGCCGGAGACGGCCAGTCGAGTGTCGAAACGCTTCACGAGACCACGAAGCGACATCGCGGGCATCTCGTCCGGGGTGCGTTGTGCCGGGATGGTCATGAAGCGAACGTATCGGTCCGAAGCGCCTCTGCGGAACCGGTCACACCCGCAGGGACTCCGGGGCGTGCAGCCGGAGCATGGTGGCCCCGACGTCGGCCGGAGCCCGCCGACCGGTCAGCAACGAGCCACCGACCATCACCAGGAAGGCGAGCGGAACGGTCCACGCGGCCGGCTGCTCGACGAACGCGGCGGCCCATCCGTGCAGCGGCGGGCCGAGCACGGTGATCAGCACCGCGGCCACCGCCGCGCCGCCACCGGCGACGATCCCGGCGATCGCGCCGACGTCGGTCAGACCGCGCCACCAGATGCCGAGCACCAGCAACGGGCAGAAACTGGACGCCGCCACCGCGAACGCCAGGCCCACCACCTCCGAGACGTCCATGTCGGACACGTAGAGCGCGAACAGCGTCGGCACCGCCGCGGCCAGCACCGTGGCCAGCCGGAATTCTCGGATCGAGCCGCTGCGGCCGGCCCGCAGGACATCCGTGAAGATCACCCCGGCCACGCTGGTGAGCAGGCCGGACGAGGTGGAGAGGAACGCGGCGAGCGCGCCCGCCGCGACGAGCGCGCCGAGCAGCCGGCCCAGGTGGCCGCCGCCGAGCGCCGCTTCCGGCAGGAGCAGCACCACCGCGTCGGTGCGGCCGGTCATCAGCAGTTGCGGAGTGTAGATCCGGCCGAGCACCCCGTACAGGGTGGGCAGCAGATAGAAGAGGCCGACCATGGCGAGCACCACGAGCGTGGTGCGGCGGGCCGAGGCGCCGTCCGGGTTCGTGTAGAAGCGGACCAGCACGTGCGGCAGGCCCATCGTGCCGAGGAACGTCGCGAGGATCAGCGAGTACGTCGCGAACAGCTCGCGATCGCCGCTGGGCAGCAGCCAGTCCGCGCCGAATCCGGCATCCACCGTGCTGATCCGGGGAACCGCGTCACCGGCCGCGAAGTGCAGAGTCTCGCCGGCGCGGACCGCACGGCTCCCGTCGAGGACCGCGTCCTGCTCGATCACCACGGTCGTGGCGGCCGGGAAGACCGCTCCTTCCGGCGGCGTCGCGGCCGGGCGTCCGTCGGACTGCCACTGCAGAACCAGAAAGATCACGGGTACGGCCAGCGCGGTCAGCTTCAGCCAGTACTGGAAGGCCTGCACGAAGGTGATCGCCCGCATCCCGCCGAACGCCACGTTCGCTGTCACCACGACGCTGACCAGCAGAGCGCCCCAGGCGTACGACCCGCCGGTGATCGTGGCGAACGTCAGGCCGGCGCCCTGCAACTGCGGCAGCAGGTAGAGACACCCGATGAAGAGCACGAATCCGGTCGCCAGCCGGCGCAACGGCCGGGACCGCAGCCGCACCTCGCAGAAGTCCGGCAGGGTGAACGCGCCCGACCGGCGCAGCGGCGCCGCCACGAAGAGCAGCAGCGCGAGGTAGCCGGCGGCGAAACCCACCGGGTACCAGAGCATGTCGACGCCGTAGCAGAGGATCAGCCCGGCCACCCCGAGGAACGACGCCGCCGAGAGGTATTCGCCGCTGATCGCCGCCGCGTTCCAGGCCGGGCTCACCGAACGGGACGCCACCAGGAAGTCCGAGGTGGTGCGGGCGAACCGCAGGCCGTACGCCCCGATCGCCACGGTCAGCAGGACGACCACGATCAGACCGGGACCGAGGTACGGGTTCACCGCTCCGGCCGCCGGATCACCGACGCGAAGTCCTGCTCGTTCCGCTCGGCCCAGCGCACGTGGAGCGCGCCGACCCCGACCAGGAACGGGAACGACAGCAGCCCGAGCAGCAGCCACGGCAGCGGCACCCCGGCGACCCGGAACTCGCCCACCCCGGGCGCCACCACGAAGAGCAGGGGCAGCGTGCCGAGGCCCGCCACCACCACCAGCGAGAGCCGCAGCGCGAGCGCCAGCTGAGCCCGGACCAGGCCCTTGACCAGCGCCTCGCCGACCGGGGTCTGCTCGGTGAGGTCGATGCCGGCCCGGTCGGTGGCGGCCCGCCGAGCCGCTGCCTCGGCCAGCACCACCCGGGTACGCGCGGACGAAGGCTGATCAGCGGCCATGTCCGGCAGTCTGTCCGGCCCGGACGAAATGTCAAGGGCGCGGCGGGGATGCGGTCGACTTGTGAACGATCTGTGGAGATGATCCGAGACTTAAGGAATCCGGCTTCAGCCTGTGGATAACCCTGTGGGAAAAGCTGTAAGGCTGTGGACAACCGTGTGGATTAGCGGGTCCAGTCGTGTTTCGCCGCCCGGATCAAGCGGTCCTTCAGCTCGCGGGTGTGTCGGCGGCTGACCGGGAGTTCGACGCCGTAGACGGACACGACATAGCCGGAATTGGTGAGTCTCAGCTCGGTGACCAGCCGGAGTTGGACCAGGTAGGAGCGGTGGATGCGAACAAAACCGGCATTTGCCCATCTCTCCGCCAGGGTGGCGAGGGAGACCCGTACCAGATGGGAGGTGTCCCCGGTGTGCAGCCGGGCATAGTCGCCCTGCGCCTCCACCCACCGCACCGACGATCGCGGCAGCATCCGCGTGGTGCCGGCCAGTTCCACCGGGATCGCCGGCTCGTCCGGAGGCAGCGGCGGCGGCGCCGGTGTCACCCGCAAGCCCGCCACCCGGCGCAGCGACTCGCCGAGACGCTCGGCACGCACCGGCTTGCGCACATAATCGGTGACACCCAGGTCGAAGGCGTCGACCGCGCCGTCGTCGTAGGCGGTCACGAAGACGATCGCCGGTGGCTGCGCGAACCGGCGCAGGATCCGGGCCAGCTCCATGCCGTCCAGGCCGGGCATCCGGATGTCCAGGAACACCGCGTCCACCTCGGTGTCCCGCAGCACCCGCAACGCCTCGGTCGCGTCACCGGCGCGGTGCACGTGTGCCACCCGGCCGTCCGCGTTCAACAGGTACGCCAGTTCGTCCAGCGCCGGGGGCTCGTCGTCGACGGCCAGGACCACGAGGCTCATGCCCGTACCTCGGGATGGAATTTCGGCACCCGCATGCTCACCCTCGTACCCGCGCCCGGGGCGGTCTCCACCACCAGGCCGTTGTGATCGCCGAACACCGAGCGCAGCCGCTCGTCCACATTCACCAGACCGACGTGCTGCCCGTCCTCTTCATCGTTCTTGCGCCGGTCATCGTTCTTGTGCGGGAAGTTCCGGTCCGTGAAAACCGCTGGATCCATCCCGACGCCGTCGTCCTCCACCGTGATGTGGCACTCCGCGCCGGCGTCACGAGCTTCGATGCTCACCATACCGACGCCCGGCTTGCGGGACAGTCCGTGCCGGACCGCGTTCTCCACCAGCGGTTGCAGGCAGAGGAACGGCAGGCCGACCGGCAACACCTCCGGCGCGATCTGCAGCCGCACCTGCAGCCGGTCACCGAACCGGGCCCGCTCGATCGTCAGGTACCTGTCGATCGAACGCAGTTCCTCGGCCAGCGTCGTGAACTCGCCGTGCGCGCGGAACGAGTATCGGGTGAACTCGGCGAACTCCAGGATCAGCTCGCGCGCCCGCTCCGGGTCGGTGCGCACGAACGAGGCGATCGCGGTCAGCGCGTTGTAGATGAAATGCGGGCTGATCTGCGCCCGCAGCGCCCGCACCTCGGCCCGCGCCAGCCGCTCCCGGGACGACTCCAGCTCGGCGAGCGCCAGCTGTGAACCGGCCCACCGCGCGGCCTCCAGCGTCGCCTGCACCAGCCCCGGCGCCGGCTGATCGTCGGCCACCGCCACCAGCGCGGCCTCCGCCGTCCCGTCCGGTCCGGCCAGCGGCGCGATCACCGCACCTCGCACGACACAGTCCACCCGGTCACACGGCAGATCAGACCCATTGAGTACGACGGATCGCTGCGTCCCCGTGGCCCGGCGTGCGGCGGCCGTCAACTGGTCCGCGTGATGCGAGCCCCGGCCGTCGTAGCCCAGGCAGCGCTGCCCGTCGGTGATCGCCATCCCCACCGCGCCGACCAGCGTCCGCAGATGCCGGACCGCTTTGCCGGCAGTCGCCGGGGTGAGCCCGGCCCGCAGCGGCTCGGCGGCGAGCGCGGCGGTGTGCAGGACGTCGTAGGTGGCCCGCTGCATGGCGGTGGCGATACTCCG
This sequence comes from Actinoplanes sp. NPDC023936, assembly GCF_040639325.1. Taxonomy (NCBI): domain Bacteria; kingdom Bacillati; phylum Actinomycetota; class Actinomycetes; order Micromonosporales; family Micromonosporaceae; genus Actinoplanes; species Actinoplanes sp. NPDC023936. The sequence goes on from NZ_JBEZZR010000002.1 coordinate 231,248, forward strand.
GCGGGCCCGCAGCCGGAGCGCGCCGGCCACAGCGGCAGCCAGCGCGATGAGTACGGCAAGAACCGCGACCACGCTACCGACCTGTCCCGCCACGCAGCAGATAGTCGCCGTTCCCACCCCAAAAAGCCACCCCGACGCTGCCCGGCGCTGGCGCTCGCCCGCGCCCGCATCACCACGATCTTGGCGAGTTGCTCGTCCACAGGATCTTCAAGATCGCGCAATGGGCGACGGCGTGAGCGGCAGTCTGTGCCCCCTGCTCCGCTGCGACGTCGGATTGGAAGGCTTGGGGAGTTTAGTAGGCGCCCTTGCGCTTCAGGACCACGAAGATGGTGCGCCAGAGGATGCTCAGGTCGTAGGTGAGTGACCAGTTGTCCACGTAGTACAGGTCCAGGCGGACCGCCTCGTCCCAGCTCAGGTCGGAGCGGCCGGAGACCTGCCAGAGGCCCGTGATGCCGGGGCGGACCAGCAGGCGGCGGCGGACGTCGCCCAGGTAGTCGCCGTCGTCCGCCGGGAGCGGGCGGGGGCCGACCAGGGACATCTCGCCCTTCAGCACGTTGATCAGCTGGGGGAGCTCGTCGAGTGAGGTGGCGCGCAGCTTCTGACCGAACGCGAAGATCCGCGGGTCGTGCTTCATCTTGAAGAGCATGCCGTCGGACTCGTTGAGCTCTTCGAGGGTGGCCTTGCGCTCCTCGGCGTCCACGTACATCGTCCGGAATTTCCACACCCGGAACGTGCGGCCGTCGTGGCCGACGCGGGTCTGCCGGAAGAAGACCGGGCCGGGGTCGGAGAGGCGGATGCCGATCGCGATGATCGCCAGGATCGGGCTGATCAGCAGGAGGCCGAGAGCGGCGGCGGCACGGTCCATCAGGTTCTTGATCAGCCAGCCGGGGCCGGAGAGCGTGGGCTCCTCGACGTGCAGCAGCGGCAGGCCCTCGATCGGGCGGATGTGCACGCGGGGGCCGGCGATGTCGGTGAGCTGCGGGGCGACGACCAGGTCGACGCCGGTGCCCTCCAGCTGCCAGGCCAGGCGGCGCAGCTCGCCGGGCTCGGCGCTGGCCGAGCCGCAGACCGCGATCGTGTCGGCGCCGGCCTCGCGGACCAGCGAGAGCACGTCACGGCCGGCGTAGACCGGGACCGGGGTCTCGATGCCGCGGGCCGCCGCGTAGCCGTCGGTCAGGTGGATGGCGACCGGGATGAGGCCGGCGGCCGGGCTGCGGGTGACGGCCGTGTAGACCTCGAGCGCCTCCGGCAGCGTGCCGACCAGGACCATCCGGTGTGCGCCGTGGCCGGTGCTGCGGCGGGCGAAGTGCAGGAACTGCCGGGCACAGACGCGGGAGAGCAGGATGAAGACGAGCGCGCTCAGCGACACCGTCGCGACCGTGCCACGGGACAGGTCGGTCTTGGTGGCGAACGCCAGCAGGGACACGCTTGCCACGACCGTGACCGAGGTGCGGACGACCCGCTTGAACTCCTCGCTGCCCAGACCGAGATAGCGCCTGTCGTAGGTGCCGTTCGTCCACAGCAGCAGGAGCCAGCCGAGGGGCAGCACCACGTACGCGAAGAAGTTGAACAGCTCGATGCCGTCGAAGAGGCCCCAGGAGCGGTTGATGAAACCGCTCTTCGACTTCTCCAGGAAGGCGTCGGCGATGTAACTCGCCACCAGCGTGGAGATCAGGTCCAGGACGATCAGGACGGCGGTGTAGGGCCGGTGCCAGCGGGACAGGCGGCGTTTCTGCCGCGTCCAGGCGGATCGGGGTACGCCGTTGCTCGGCGGCGGCTGTTGCTGCCACTCGAAGCTGTCGTACCCCACGGGCTGGCTCCGGCTGCTGTCGGTTGTTGGGCGATGCAGGCTAGTCGTCACTTCGCCTACGTCCTCCCGCATCCGGAAAAAGATTACGCACCGCCACGACCTTTGGATCGTCGGCGGGTCCGCCGATACCCGTTCGCGTCATAACGGTTGCCAGGGACCGGGCCACTATACCGATGGATTGGCCGGAGAGAAGGTGACGTTGTGGCAGCAATCGCTGTGTGCACCCTCCGTGACCAGGTGGTGGCAGTTTCACCGCATCAGCTTGGACATGCGGCGGTCGGCGAGGGGCTTGCCGCCGGTCTGGCAGGTCGGGCAGTACTGCAGGCTCTTGTCCGCGAACGAAACCTCACGCACCGTGTCGCCGCAGACCGGGCAGGGCAGCCCGGTGCGGGCGTGCACCCGCATCCCTGCGCGCTTCTCGCCCTTGAGCTCGGCTGCCTTCTGCCCGACCGAGCGCTCGACCGCGTCGGTCTCCACCTCACGCATCGCTTCGTACAACGAGGTGATCTGGTCTTCGGTGAGCTTCCCGGTGAGGGCAAAAGGTGACATTTTAGCGACGTGCAGGATCTCGTCCGAGTAGGCGTTACCGATCCCCGCCAGCACTTCCTGGCTGGTCAGTACGCCTTTGATCTGCCCGTTCTGAGCGCGGATCCGGGTGGCGAACTCGTCGCGCGAGACGGCCAGCGCGTCCGGGCCCAGCCGCGCCACGCCGGGAACCTCGGACGGGTCACGGACCAGGTACGCCGCGAGGGACTTCTGGGTGCCGGCCTCGGTCAGGTCGAAACCCGAGCCGTCGTCGAGCCGGACCCGGATCGCGATCGGGCCGCTGCCCGGCTTCAGCGGCGCCGGGGACTTGAATGAGTCCCGGTAGTGCAGCCAGCCGGCGCGGGCCAGGTGCACGACGAGATGGATCTCCGGGCCGATGCCGACGTCGAGGAACTTGCCGTGCCGACCGGCGCTCGTGATCTTCAGGTCTTTCAGGGCGGAGGGCGCTGGATCGTACGTCTTCAGCGCGCTGAACGAGGCGACTTCGAAACGGTCCACGGTGTGGCCGAGCGCGCGCTCACGAAGGTACGCCGCGAGCGCCTCGACCTCGGGGAGTTCGGGCACAGCCCCACGGTAGCGTTTTCCGTCGCGAGCGAGGAGTGAGCGAAGCGAGCCCCGCAGTCCGCGACCATCAGGCCCCGTCGCGAGCGAGGAGTGAGCGAAGCGAGCCCCGCAGTCCGCGACCATTAGGCTCCGGCCTTATGAAGGTGGTGGTAGCGCACAACCGGTACCGCGAGGCGATTCCGTCCGGTGAGAACGTCATCGTGGACACGGAGATCGGTCAGCTGCGGGAGGCCGGCGTCGACGTGGTGCCGTTCCAGCGGAGCTCGGACTCGATCGGGGAGATGCCGAGCGCTCAGAAGGCGCTACTACCGATTTATCCGATATATGGAATCTCCGCGCAGAAAGATCTCGCGTCTCTGCTGAAATCCGAAAAACCGGATGTTCTCCACCTGCACAACCCCTACCCGCTGCTCTCGCCCTGGGTGATCCGGACGGCGCACGCCCACAACGTGCCGGTCGTGCAGACCGTGCACAACTACCGGCAGGTGTGCTCGTCCGGGCTGTACTTCCGGGACGGCCACAACTGCCAGGACTGCCGTGGCAAGCTGCTCGGCTGGCCGGCGATCAAGCACCGCTGCTACCGGGGATCCGCGGCACAGAGCGCGATCATGGCGACCACGCTGGCCGTGCATCGGCCGACGTGGCACTCGGTCGATCGGTACATCGCGCTCACCGACAAGATCGCCGCGCACCTGGTGGACTACGGGGTGGCGCCCGAGCGCATCGTGATCAAGCCGAACGGGCTGCCGGATCCGGGGATGCCCGCGCCCCTCGGTGACGGCTTCCTGTACGGCGCCCGGCTGTCCCCCGAGAAGGGTCTCGGCCTGCTGCTGGACGCCTGGCGACGGCACCCGGACGGGTCGCTCGGGGTGCTGCGGATCGCGGGGGACGGTGAGCTGCGGCCGCTCGCCGAGCAGGCCGCCGCCGAGCGGTCGGACGTGCTCTATCTGGGTCCGCTCGATCGGGCCGGGATGATCGCGGCCCGCAACGCCTCGGCCGTGGTGATCGCGACGCCCACCTGGGAGGACGTGCTGCCGACGGTGATCCTGGAGGCGATGTCGTCGGGCCGGGCGGTGCTCGGGACCGCGGTGGGCGGTATCCCGTACATGGTGGGCGAGGGCGCCGGAGCCGCCGGTTGGCTCGCCGAGCCGGATCCGGCCGCGCTGGCCGCCGTGCTCCCGGCCGCCCGGGCCGGCGCGCAGGCGGCTGCCTTCGCCGCTCGCGAGCGGTACCTGCGGCACTTCCACCCGGACGTGCTCACCAAGCGGCTCATCGAGATCTACGCGGACATGAATTCACAGGGTTCATTGAGGTAGATCTCCCGGCGCGCCGGGAAACGCCTCCGGCGTGACCATTTCTCGGCGCACTCTGATCCTGGGCTCGGCCGCCGCCGCGGTGGTGGCCGGCGGGGGTGGCTACCTCGCCGGACGGTCGTCCGCGCCCGCCACGACGGCGGAGCCGGGCACAGCGGCGGCGCCCGCGGCTCCGGCGGCGAAGTACCGCTCCCGTCCCGACCTGGACGCCCTCCCCGGCGTCACGATCACCATGCCGGCGTCGAAGCCGTCCGGTGAGTTCATCTTTCTGACCCCGTTCGCCGGATCCGCGCTGCGCGGGCCCCTGATCGTCGATGAGCGGGGCTCGCCGGTCTGGTTCCGGAAGGTGTCCGACCCGGCCACCGTGGCGATCGACTTCAAGCCGCAGACCTATCGGGGCAAACCCGTGCTGACCTGGTGGGAGGGGACCATCGGTGGCACCGGCGGGCAGGGCGTCGGCCAGGGCGAGTTCGTCGTCGCCGATCAGGCGTACCGGGAGATCACCCGGATCCGGGCGGCCGGCACCGAGCAGGCCGACCAGCACGACCTGGTGCTCACCGGCCGGGGGACGGCGCTGTTCTGGGTGTACGACCCGGTGGCGTACGACCTGACGGCGCTCGGCGGGCCGGCCGACGGGGTGCTGCACGACGGCGTGCTTCAGGAGATCGACGTGGCGACCGGCCGGAAGGTCTTCGAGTGGCGTGCCCGGGACCACATCGGCGTCGCGGAGTCGTACGCCCCGCTGCCCCAGGGCGACTCGTCCCACCTCCCCTACGACTACCTGCACCCGAACTCGGTCAGCCTGGACACCGACGGGCACCTGCTCCTCTCGGCGCGGCACACCTGGGCGGTCTACAAGGTGCACCGGCGCACCGGCGAGGTGATCTGGCGGATCGGCGGCAAGAAGTCGGACTTCCGGGTCGACGAGAAGTCGGCGTTCTCCTGGCAGCACGACTTCCAGCGGCGGCGGGACGGCAGCTACAGCGTCTTCGACAACGGCGCCGGGATCACTGTCGAGAAGGAGTACTCCCGCGGCCTGGTGTTCCGGGTCGACGAGAAGTCCCGGACCGTCACGTTCGTGGCCGAGTACGTGCACCCGGAACGGATCTCCGCGCCGACGCAGGGCAACTTCCGGGAGCTCGCCGACGGCGGGTCGTTCGTGGGGTGGGGACAGCAGCCGCACTTCACCGAGCACGACGCGGACGGCACTGTGCGGCTGGCCGGGCACCTTCCGGGGGACAACCAGTCGTACCGGGCGTACAAGGCGGGGTGGGCCGCGGCCGCACAGGATCAGCCGGCGCTGGGCCTGCGGGTCGAGGGCGGCAACACGATCGTCAGCGCGAGCTGGAACGGGCACACCGGGGTGCGGCGCTGGCGGGCGCGGGCCGGCGGGCAGCCGGGGAAGCTGGCGGCGTCGGCGGAGGCCGAGCGGGCCGGTTTCGAGACGTCGTTCCCGGTGGCCGGGATTCCGGAGTACGTGGTGGCGGAGGCGCTGGACGAGTCCGGTCGGGTGCTCGGTTCATCCAGCGCCATCCCGGTACGGGTCTGACCACAGGTCTTGGCAAGTGCGGGTCGAGAGCCGCACTTGCCAAGATCCGAGGGCGGGGGAAGAGCGTCAGCCGCGCAGCGCCTCCCGGCCGGTGAACGCGATGCTGGCAGCCAGGAAACCGCCGTTGATCAGGGTGAACACGGCCACGAACCACACCGTCCACTGTGGCGCCACGGTCAGCACCACGCCGGCCAGCGTCACCACCGCACCGTAATCGCGGATCAGCTTGACCGCCCGGACGGGCAGGGACTGGCTGGTCACCATGCTCGTCGCCTTGTCGCTGGTCTGCATCACCGAGGTGACCAGGTTGACCATCCAGGTGGCGGCGAACGCGGCGAGCAGCCACGCCGGCGTTTCCGGCTCCTGCGCCTTCGCCGTCGCGGCCAGCGCCGCCACCAGCGACGACTGCACCGCGACGTCGCACAGCACGTCGAGGCGGGCGCCGGCCGGGCTGGACTGGCCGGTCACCCGGGCCAGCTGGCCGTCGGAGCAGTCGAACGCGTACGCGAGTTGCCAGCCGATCAGCGCGAGCAGGCCGACCGGCGCGGCCGGGAAGCCGTCCGCCACCGGGCCGGCCGCCACGATCACCGCGAAGGAGATGAGGCAGCCCAGGCCGAGGTTGAACACGGTCAGGACGGTCGGCGACAGGTGGTGCCGGTGCGCCCGCACCGCGATCTGCGCGCCGATCCGCTGGCTGACCGCCTCGCTGAAGAGACCGCCGCCCCGGTTCGCGGCGTAGTAGTCGGCGGCGGTCGGCGGGGCCTCAGCGGGCCGCGACGGCGTCGTCATATTCAGCCAGCTTCCGGTGGATCTCCTCGGGAGTCATCGCGAGGTGCTCCAGGATCGTGTAGCGGTCCGGACGGGTTCGCGGCGCGAACTCGATGACCTTGACGAATTGGTCGGCGTTCAGCCCGACGTCGGACGGGGTGCGCGGCAGCTGGTGGCGTTCCAGGCAGTCCGCCATCTGGGCGAACCGCCGCTCGTCACCGCGCAGGAACGTGCAGAACAGCGCGCCCAGGCCGGCCAGCTCGCCGTGCGAGGCGGTGTCCGGGAAGAGCGAGTCGGTGGCGTGGATGATCTCGTGACAGCCCCCGCTGCACGGGCGGCTGCTGCCGCTGACCGCCATCGCCAGGCCGCTGGAGATCAGCGCCTCGGCCAGCACCGTGACGAACGCGTCGTCGGCCATGTCACCGGGCATGTTGAGGATCGCCTCGGCGCCCATCCGGGAGAGCGTGGCGGCGATGCCGTCGACCGGCTCGCCGCGGACCTGACGGCCCAGCTCCCAGTCGGCCAGCGCGCTGATGTTGCTGATCACGTCGCCGATGCCGGCCCGGTTGACCAGGTCCGGCCCGTTCTCCACGAAGTCCAGGTCGACGATCACGCCGAACGGGATGTGCACCCCGTAGGACCCCTTGATGCCGTCGTTGACCAGGCTGGCCACCGGTGAGGCGATGCCGTCGTTGGCGAGGCTGGTCGCCACCGAGACCATCGGCAGCCCCCATCGGCTGGCCGCGTACTTCGCGGTGTCGACGGTCTTGCCGCCGCCGATGCCGACCACCGCGTCGTAGTTGCCGGACCGCAGCTTGTCGGCGAGCTCCAGCGCCGCGTCCAGGGTGCCGCCGGCGGTCACGTAGATGCCGGCCGAGGAGAGCGAGGGGCGGAGCAGATCGACGATCTGCTCGCCGAGGCCCGGGCCGACCACCACGGCGACGTCGCCGCCGGAGGAGATGCGGCCGTCGGCAAGGATCTTGCCGAGGTTCGCGACCGCGCCCCGCCGCACGTCGATGTGCAACGGGGTCTGGACGCTACGGGCTAGTAGCGGCATGCGATGTCCCGCGCCTTCGCCAGGTCCTCGTGGTTGTCGACCTCGACCCAGGGCAGGTCGCCGATCTCGGCGGCACGGACCTCGCCGCCGCGGTTCGCGTACTCCTGGAAGCCGTCCTCGTAGTAGAGGTTCGGGTCGCGCTCGAACGTCGTCTTCAGCGCGTCGGCCAGCTTGCCGGCCGCGGACGCCTCGATGATGTTGGCGCCGATGTACTCGCCGTAGGCCTCGGCCGGCTCCATCAGCTTCGTAATCTTGGTGAGCTGGCCATCTTCATTGAAGACGGTCTTCATCTCCTCGTCGGCCAGCTTCTTCACTGTGTCAACAGCGAGAAGGATGCTCGGGCCGCGCTTGGCGAGCAGCGTCTCCTCCACGCTCACCGGGTGGACGGTGTCACCGTTGACCATGAGCGCGCCCTGGGCGAAGTGGTCCCGGGCCAGCCAGAGGGAGTAGGCGTTGTTCCACTCCTCGGCCTTGTCGTTGTGGACCAGGGAGAGCTTTACGCCGTACTTCTGCTGGAAACCCTCGACACGCGCCTCGACCGCCTCGGCGCGGTAGCCGACCACGATCGTCACGTCGGTCAGCCCCGCCGCCGCGAGGTTGCGCAGCGAGATGTCCATGATCGTGGTTTCCCCGTCAACCGGGACCAGCGCCTTCGGCAGCGTGTCCGTGTACGGGCGCAGCCTGCGCCCAGCGCCGGCGGCGAGTACCAATCCGATCATGGGGTGGTTCCTTCCAAATAAAGGTATGAAGGTGCCCAGCGAGGATAACCGCACTCGCAAGGACCACCCAGAAAATGGTATAGACCCAGCTTCTAAGCTGGGACCCATGACCGCTGAGCAGCTGATCTCCTTTGCCCGTGGCGCTCCGTCGCTGGACATCGTCGACGTGGAGGGCCTGAAGGCCGCCGCCACCCGCGCTTTCGACGCCGACCCGGCCGGGGTGACCGCCTACGGCACGTCCGTCGGTTACCTCCCGCTGCGGAAGTGGATCGCCGACAAGCACAACGTCTCCCCGGACCAGGTCATCGTGACGAACGGCTCGCTGCAGGCGGACGCGTTCCTCTTCGGCCACCTGGTGCAGCCCGGCGACGACGTGGTCGTGGAGAAGCCGACCTACGACCGGACCCTGCTCAACCTGCAGAACCTCGGCGCCAAGGTGCACCAGGTGACGCTGCGGGAGGACGGCATCGACATCGACGAGCTGCGCGGTCTGCTCGAGTCCGGTGTCCGCCCGAAGCTGGCACACATCATTCCGAACTACCAGAACCCGGCCGGCCTCACGCTGTCGCTGGAGAAGCGGCAGGCGCTGCTCGCCCTCGCCGCTCAGTACGAGTTCATCATCTTCGAGGACGACCCGTACGTCGACATCCGGTTCCGTGGCGAGCCGCTGCCGTCGATGCTGTCGCTCGACACCGACAACACGGTCGTGCACGCCTCCAGCTTCACCAAGACGGTCTGCCCGGGCGTCCGGGTGGGTTACCTGGTCGGCCCGGCCGCGCTGATCGACGCGATCGCGAAGAAGGCGACCAACCTCTACATCTCCCCCGGCATGGTCTCCGAGGCGATCGTGCACCAGTTCTGCGTGTCCGGTGACATCGAGAAGTCGGTGCGCACGGTGAGCACCGCGCTCGCCGAGCGGGCCCGGGTGCTGGCCGAGTCGATCCGCAAGCACATCCCGGGCGCGACGTTCACCGAGCCGGACGGCGGTTACTTCCTCTGGGTCGACCTGCCCGAGGACGTGGACGTTGACAAGCTGTTCCCGGCGGCCATGAAGAAGGGCGTCGCGGTCGTCAAGGGCAGCGACTTCCTGCTCGAGGGCGGCAAGCACTCGCTGCGCCTGGCGTACTCCGCGGTCACCGTCGACCAGATCGACGAGGGTGTCCGGCGGCTCGCCGAGGCGATCGAAGAGGTACGAAGCTGAGGTCACCGCGCCGGTCCGTCCCGTTGACGGACCGGCGTGGAACCCAACGGGTAACCTCCATGGGTTTGGCGCTCCGGGGGAGGTTGGGATGACCGAGCGGGAAAACGGTGCTTGGACTCGTGGCCGGCCTCTCGGCAAGCTGTGGGCCGACCGGATGCGGGCGATGAACCCGTTCGTCAACAACGGCGATCACGCCGATCACGCCGCCCGGCGTGGCTCGCACACCGCGGTGGTCGACTGTGGCGTCTACGTGAGCGGCCAGCGGCTGCCGGGTGAGTTCACCCCGGACCAGGCGCTGATCGAGGCGTCCCGGCGGGACGGTTTCGTCTGGCTGGGCCTGCACCAGCCGTCCGAGCACGAGATGGCGGCGATCGCCCGGACGTACGGGCTGCACGAGCTGGCCGTGGAGGACGCGGTCAAGGCGGAGCAGCGGCCCAAGCTGGAGCAGTTCGGCGCGGTCCACTTCCTGGTGCTCCGCACCGCCCGTTACGTGCCGCACCAGGAGCTCACCGAGAGCTCGCAGGTGGTCGAGACCGGCCAGATGATGGTCTTCATCGGCGATCGGTTCGTGATCACCGTGCGGCACGGCGACGCGTCCGAGATGGCGCCGGTCCGGGCCGACCTGGAAGCCCAGCGCGCCGCACTGCTGGAGCAGGGTCCCTGGGCGGTGGCGTACGCGGTGACCGACCGCGTGGTGGACAACTACCTCGAGGTCGCCGACCAGGTCGAAGCGGACCTGGACATCATCGAGGAGGGCGTCTTCTCCCGCGACCGGACCGCCCCGATCCAGCAGATCTACCAGCTGAAACGGGAGCTCGTGGAGTTCCGCCGCGCGGTGGTGCCGCTGCAGCGGCCGCTCTCCGCGATCACCGGAAGCCACGGCGTCGTGCCCAAGGAGATCCGCCGGTACTTCCGGGACGTCCAGGACCACCTGACCCGCACGGTGGAGCAGGTGTCCTCCTACGACGACCTGCTCAACTCGATCCTGCAGGCCCGGCTCGCCCAGGTGACGGTCGACCAGAACAACGACATGCGCAAGATCGCGGCGTGGGCCGGTATCGCGACGGTGTGGACCGCGTTCGCCGGCATCTACGGCATGAACTTCGAGTACATGCCGGAGCTGGGCTGGAAGTACGGTTACCCCGGCCTGGTCGCGATCCTTTCGGTGATCACCGTGCTGCTCTATCGCGCGTTCCGGCGCAACGGCTGGCTCTAGGTGACTGGTGTTAAACGACGGTCTGTCACTCGTGCGGTGAATATAGCTTTGTTTCTATTTGAGTTAGTTTGCTGGGATGACGTTGGGCAGGGCGTCGCAGTCGTCGGACCCCGGGGATCCGGTCAGCCGGTTCTGCGGGGACGTTCTCGCCCCTAACTCGATCTTCGTGTTCCTGCGCCAGCATCGGGACCGGTTGTTTCCGGACAGCTTGTTCGCGGACTTGTTTGCGCTGGTGGGACGTCGGTCAGTGCCGCCGTCCGTGGTCGCGACGGTGATGGTCCTGCAACGCCTGGAAGGGCTGTCGGATCGGGAGGCCGTCGACCGTTTCGCCTTCGATGTCCGTTGGCGGTTCGCGGCCGGGGTCGGCGGCTGGGACGGTGCCGGCCGGACGGGGTTCGTGCACACGGTTCTGGTGGACATGCGTGAGCGACTACGCCGTTCGGACCGCCCGGACCGGATCTTCGAGGTCGCTCTCACGGCGGCCCGCCAGGCCGGGCTGCTGGGCCGGCGCCGGGTTCTGGACTCCACCCCCTTGTATGACGCGGTCGCCACGATGGACACGGTCACCCTGATCCGTTCCGCGGTCCGTGGCCTGCTCACCGCCGCCGGCGTTGACCAGGCTTCCGCGCTACGAATGGTGCTGACCAGCGGCGACGACTACACCAGCACCGCGAAACCGGTCCTGGACTGGGACGACAAGACCGCCCGCGAAGCGTTGATCGACTCCCGGGCCCGCGACGGATACGCCCTGCTGGCCGCCCTCGACGGGGGTGAGGACCTGCCCGAACGCGTCACGCAGGCGATGACCCTACTGGCCACCGTGCTCGGCCAGGACCTCGAAACCGGCGACGACGCAGTACTACGGATCGCCCGGAAAGTCGCCACCGACCGGGTCATCTCCACCGTCGACCCGCAAGCCCGGCACGGCCACAAAACCAGCCACCGCGGCTTCGACGGCTACAAAGGCCACCTCGCCGTCGACCCGGACAGCGAGATCATCACCGACACCCAGGTCACCCCAGGCAACACCGGCGACGCCGAACCCGCCCCCAACCTGATCAGCGACCTCACCGACCCGCCCGCCCACAGCCCCGGCACCACACCGGCCGGCGACCCGGCGGTCTACGGCGACTCCGCCTACGGCGCCGGCGAAGTCCTCGAAATGCTGCACGACGCCGGGATCGACATCAAGACCAAGGTCCAGGCCCCGGTCGCGCCCGGCGGCAGGTTCACCAAGGAAAAGTTCACCGTCGACCTCACCGCCGCAACGGTGACCTGCCCGAACCGGGTCACCATCACGATCCGCCCGATCACCGGCCACGCCCGGCACGCCGGCCAGGCCGACTTCGGCGCCAGCTGCACCGACTGCCCACTCCGGGCGCAGTGCACCACCTCCAAGACCGGCCGGCACATCACCATCAGCCGCTGGGAGACCCACCTGGTCACCGCCCGCACTCGACAGACCGACCCCGGCTGGAAATCCGACTACCGGGCCACCCGCCCCAAAGTCGAACGCAAGATCGCCCACCTGATGCGACGCCGCCACGGCGGACGCCGCGCCCGCATGCGCGGCCTGCAACGCGTCGCCGCCGACTTCAAACTCCTGGCAGCCGCCACGAACCTCGCCCGACTCGCCACCCTCGACGTCACCCACCAACCCCAAGGATGGGCCCTCACCTGACCCGACCGAAACGCCCACCAGGCACTATCCACATCCTCGACGGACGCTATCCCTCACCTACAGCAGCCCACCAAGACCAACGCGGATCGATCAGGGACTCTGATCAACCCGCGTTTAACACCAGTCACCTAGGGCCCCTTTTGGAGAAGGCCCGGCGATAATCGATGGGTGCATGAGCTGCACTCGTACCGGTTCGCCGTGCAACGGGTGGTCGCCGCGGTGGTCACGCACGACCCGGACCCGCCGCGCCCGCCGCTGCGCCGGGGTGGCCTGACCGCGCTGGCCGGCGTGCTCGTCGCGGCCCTCGCGCTGGGCGCGACCGCGGCGTACGGGATTTTCACCGGCAACGCCTGGACCGATGCGAGGGATCCGGACGCGATCCTGCAGGAGCGGGACACCGGCGCGCGATACGTCTTCCTGCCCGCCGACGGCCGCCTGCATCCGGTGCTGAACTACACGTCCGGTCTGCTGCTGACCCGCGGTGACCGGCCTCGGCTGCGGTCCGTGCGTGCCGAGAAACTGGCCGAGGTGCCGCTGGGCGAGCCGCTCGGCATCCCGGGCGCGCCGGACTCGCTGCCGGCCGCCGCGGACCTGCTCACCGGGCAGTGGTCGGTCTGCGTGGCCGCGGGCGAGACGACGCTGCTGGTGGGCTCGCCGCCGACGGGTGGCAGCGAGCCGGAGGGTCTGCTGGTCCGGGACGGCTCCGGCGGTACCCATCTGATTGCCGGAGGCCGCCGTTTCGCCCTGCCGGAACGTGCGCAGCGAGCGCTGGGCTGGTTCGGCGAACGGCCGTGGCCGGTCCCGGCGGCCTGGGCCGACGCCGTGCCGCCCGGTCCCGAGATGGTTCCGCCGGTGATCTCCGACACCGGAACACCCTCGGTGATTGCCGGGCGTCCGGTCGGACAGGTGCTTACTGACGGTAATCAATTCGCGGTGGTGCTGCGGGACGGCATCGCGCCGCTGACCCCGGTGCAGGCACGTCTGCTGGGCTCCGCTGTCACGATCGGCGCGGAGTTCCGCACGCTGCCGGCTTCCGCCCGGCGCCTGCCTCCGGACCGCCTCCCGCCGCGAATTCCCCAGCTCAGCGATGGTCCATCAAGTGCGTGCGTCACCCTGGCGGGCGACAATTCACCGGCCGGGGTACGGGTGAACCCGACGTTCCCGAGAGGGGTGCGGCCGACCGGCCCGTCCCCCGTCGACCGCGTGCACGTGGGCCGTGGCCGGGGCGCGCTCGTCTCCCCGGCAGGTGACACGGTGCATCTGGTCACCGACGCCGGGCTGCGGTTCGAATTGGCCGGCCGGGAGCTGCTGGGCCGCCTCGGGTACCCGAAAGTGCCGCCCCTGCGGGTGCCGGAGCGGCTTGTCAGTTACCTTCCGGCTGGGCCGGCCCTTGATCCGATCCGGGCCGGCCGAGCCTGACGGCTGTTACCGGGGGTCCTGCTTCGTCGGGTCGCTGATCGTGCCGTTCGCCGAAGTCGTGCCGCCTGCCGTGGTCGTGCCGCTCGCCGTGGTGTAGACGACCGGCTCCACCGGCTCGAACGCGGCATCGTCCGCGCCGGCCGGCCGCGAGGTCGTGGCCGGAGCCGGCTCGTACTCGTCCCACTGGGACTCACGGCGACGGCGGGCCACGTACGCGGCGCCGAGGCCGACAGCGGTGCCGAGCAGCGCGTAACCGGCCAGCTTGCCCTTGCGGCCCTTCTGGCGACCGCTGGCCTTCTCGGCCTTCTTCTGCAGCTTCGCGGCCTGCTTCTGCTGGGCCTTGATCTGCTTCTTGGACTGCTTCTTGGTCGTCTTGCCGGCCTGCCGGACGTTGTCCGTGGCCGCCGCCACCAGCGGGGTCAGCGCGGCCAGGGCGCTGTCCCAACTGTCCGTCGCGGCGCCCTTGGCCTTGCTGGCAGCCGGCTGAACCCGGTCCTTGGCAGCGTTGAACTTCGGTGCGACAGTCGCGCTCGTCTCGTGCGCCGCGATCGTCGCGGCGCGCTTCAAGTGATCCACGCTCTGGCCGAGCTCGTTGCGCATCCGTGCCTTCCGGCTTCTACGACGCAATGTTGCGAACACCAGTGCCCACCTCCTGTGTCGGTCCCGGGGTAGTGCTTGTCCCAGGCAATGTTGCCTCTTCCGGTACCCCCTCGCCGCCGGATCCACGACATGGGGGAGGATCCGAATTGCACGAGAACAGTCCCATCACCGCAGACGGGAGTACCCGTGGCCGAGAACATTTACGCCACCCTGCACACGAATCACGGTGCGATCCGCCTCCAGCTCTTCCCGGATCACGCCCCCGCGACCGTCCGCAACTTCGTGGAGCTGGCCGAGGGCACCAAGGAGTACAAGGACCCGCGGACCGGTCAGCCGGGCAGCGGCCCGTACTACGACGGCACCATCTCGCACCGGGTCATCGCCGGCTTCATGATCCAGCTGGGCGACCCGACCGGCACCGGGCGCGGCGGCCCGGGCTTCCAGTTCGGCGACGAGTTCCACCCGGAGCTCAGCTTCGACCGCCCGTACCTGCTCGCCATGGCGAACGCCGGCCCGGGCACGAACGGCTCGCAGTTCTTCATCACGGTCGCCCCGACCCCGCACCTGAACCGCCGGCACACGATCTTCGGTCAGGTCGCCGACGAGCAGTCCGCGAAGGTCGTGGACTCGATCGCGAGCACCCCCACCGGCCCGGGCGACCGGCCGCGTGAGGACGTCGTGGTCGAGCGTGTGGAGATCGAGCGTTCCTGACAGCTCAAGGTACCTTTGGTGCCATGAGTGAGGCGCCTTCGACGGTTCCGATGTGCTACCGCCATCCGTCGCGGGAGACGCTCATCACGTGCAGCAGGTGCGAGCGTCCGATCTGCACCAGCTGCATGAACGACGCGTCCATCGGCCATCAGTGCCCGGACTGCGTCAAAGAGGGCCGTCGCAACCAGCGGCCGGCACGCACCGCCTTCGGCGGGAGCCGTGCCGGCCAGCTCGGTTATGCGACAACCGCGATCATCGTGATCAACTCGCTGGTCATGGTCGCGTCAGCGGTCCTCGGCGGCCCCCGGGCGATCTTCGGCTCGGGCAGCTGGGGCCTGCTCGGCTCCGGCACCTCGCTGACCGACTGGGGTGAGGTGCTCGGCCTCGCGCTCTACCCGAGCGGTGAGCTGCACGGCATCGCCAACGGCGAGTGGTACCGGCTCGTCACCGGCATGTTCCTGCACTACGGCGTGCTCCACCTGCTGCTCAACATGATGCTGGTGGCCCAGCTCGGCCGTTATCTGGAGGCGCAGCTCGGACCGGCGCGGTTCATCGCCCTCTACCTGATCGCCGGGGTCGGCGGCAACGTGGCGGCCTACCTCTTCCAGGCGCCCAACCAGCCGTCGGCGGGCGCGTCCACGGCGACGTTCGGACTCGTCATCGCCGCCATTGTGCTGAACAGACGGACCGGCCGCGACTCCAGTCAGCTGGTGCCGCTGCTGGTGATCAACCTGATCTTCACGTTCACCATCCCGGGCATCTCGATCGCCGGGCACCTCGGTGGCCTGGTGGCGGGCGCGCTCGCGTGTGCCGCGCTGGTTTACGCCAACCGGCCCAACCGCACGATGAAACAGGTGATCGGCTGCGCGGTCCTGGTGGCCGTGCTGGTGGTGGCCGCCGTCGTGCGGACCCAGAGCATCCTGGGTTAGGGCCCGTTTCGTAACGGGCCCTAGGCGCGCAGGTCGGCGAGCTGGGTCACCACGTCCTCCGGGAGGGTGCCCAGGTCGTTCGCGCTGTAGAGATAGAGCGCGTCACCCGCGTCGATCTCGAGCATCTCGGTGCGCAGGCCTCGGCGGGAGCGGCTGTCCACCCGTACCCTCTCAATTGCCGACCAGGGCAGACGCCGGCGGCGGGCGATGCCGGTGACCACCGTGACGCCGTCCGTGTCCGCCGCGAGGCGGACCGGAATCAGAAGATCACGCAGTGCCCAGCCGGTGACTCCGACCGCGACCACGCCGGCCAGGACCCAGCGCGCCGGGTCCCCCTCGGCGAACGCGGCGGCGAGCACCAGTGCGGCGACCGCACCCATCAGTTTCGTGACCGGGAGGACCGGTTTGACGCGCCATTCCACGCGACAACTATGTCAGCGCTTCGCCGCGAATGATCGGCACCACATTCGCTGAGCGGCTGTAATTCGATATTCAGCGGGGCCCGCCGACTACTCATCCGTTCATCCGGCGTTAAAGAACACATGGACGTGTTCGCCAGTACGTTCCACCAAGCCGCAGACGCCGGATCGGCCAGCCCGGCCGCGAACCGGCACATGACAATCTTCCGCCGTTGCGTCGACCAGGATGACGCCGCCGTCCTGGTGGTCCGGTGCGCACGGCCCGGCGCGCCGCTCTCCGGCGATTACTACCTGCTGCTGACCCAGCGCCGTCTCGTGGTGATCCAGGAGACGCGGGCGCTGCACCGGCAGCGGTTGCACCTCAACGCCTACCTGCGCCACCTGAACAACGTGACGTGGCGGCTCGATCTGTCCAAGCCGGGTATCGAACTGGCCGCCACGGCTGTGGACGGGGTGCGGGAGCGGTTCCGGCTGCGGCTGGCCGACACGGAGACCGTGTGGCGGGTGGAGGATCTGCTCCGCCAGGTGTTCCATGGTCGCCCGGCTCTCCACGGTCGCCAGGCGGCGGCGGCCGCAGTGCCGGCTGTGGTGCCTGCCGTGGTGCCGGCTGTGGTGGCCGTTCCGGCTCGGCGCGCGCCGATGGGTGCTCCCGCGCTCGCGTGACGCCGGCATCGAGGATCCCGGTCAGGTTCCGAGGAACTCGACGATGGAGCGGCGCAAGCCGGCCGGATCCAAGCCGTGTGCCCGGGCGTGATCACGCCAGCTGCCGTACCGCCGGACCTCGGCGCTGCCCGGCCCGAGGTGCAACGCCCGATGCGGCCGGCCACGCAGAGCATCGCTGACGACTTTGGCCGAGGTCCCCGCCAAATACGGCTCAACAACCACTATCTCATCATTTATCAGTGCATTGAGGCTACCAGTATCGAGCGGCCGGGGCGTGTTCACGTACAAAACCGTCACGCTCAGCCCGTCAACGGCTTCCAGCACCGGATCCAGCATCGGCCCGACCGCCACGACGAGTGGGCCGCCATCCCGCTTCAGCACGCTGCCGCCGGCGTGCGCCAGCCGGTTCTCCTGCACCGACAGCCGCACATAGACCCGGTCGTCGTGCCGCGCCGCCGCCCGCAGCAGTTCCGGCACCTCGTCGCGATGCCCCGGCACGTGCACGGTCCACCCGTCCAGCGTGTCGAGCAGCGCCACGTCACCGGGCGACTGATGGGTGTACCCCTCGGCGGCTGCGTCGTAGGACGCCGCGATGCTGACCAGCACCGCGCCGGTGTCCTGATGCCCGAAGTCCAGCTTGATCTGCTCGTAGGCCCGGTCCACCAGGAACGGCGCGTACGAGTGCAGGAACGGCCGCATCCCGGTGAGCGCCAGCCCGCCGCCGACGCCGGCCATCAGCTGTTCCCGGATGCCGACGTTGAACACCCGATCGGGGTGCCGCCGCATCGCCGGCGCGAACGCGTCACCGGAGATGTCCGCGATCACCAGAGCGGTGCGCGGGTCCTCTTCGAGGATGTCCGTGGTGGTGGCGACGAATGTGTCACGCATGATCTCAACCCCGCTTCGACTCGACGGTGGCGACGACCAGGTGCGGCCGTCCGGTCCGGTTTCGCAGTGCTCGCTCGATCTGGTCGTGGTCGCGCCCGTCGACGACGTCGGCGCTCCAGCCGGGGAACCTCTGCGGGATCCCGCCGGGCCATCCGTGCGTGGACGACTGGTTGTCGATGACGATCGTGGTGAGCGGCAGCCGGATCGCGGCCGCGTACGCGATCGCC
Source organism: Actinoplanes sp. NPDC023936 (assembly GCF_040639325.1). Taxonomy (NCBI): domain Bacteria; kingdom Bacillati; phylum Actinomycetota; class Actinomycetes; order Micromonosporales; family Micromonosporaceae; genus Actinoplanes; species Actinoplanes sp. NPDC023936. The sequence continues at coordinate 249,528 of NZ_JBEZZR010000002.1, forward strand.
TCGTGGTTCGACCCCTCGTCCAGTTCCGCGTCGCCGACCAGCACGAACGTCCGGGTCCGGTCGTAGCCCTGCGCCCGCAGGCCGAGCGCGGTCCCGACGGCCAGGCCCAGACCGTGCCCGAGTGATCCGGTGCCGGCCTCCACGCCGGGGATCAGCATCCGGTCCGGGTGGTGTCCGAGTGGGCTGTCCCAGCCGCCGAGATCGTCCAGCCACTTCTCGGGGATGAACCCCTTGGCGGCCAGCACCGCGTAGTAGGCGGCCGGCCCGTGCCCCTTCGACAGAAGGAATCGGTCGCGGTCCGGCTCATCGACGGTCTCCGGTGTGATTCGCAGCACTCGGTCGTAGAGCACCCAGAGCACGTCCAGTGTGGAGTGCGCGCTCGGGGCATGCTTCGCGTCACCGGTGATCCGGCCGAGAAGCGAGTGCAGCGGACTGATGGGTGCGCTGAGAACGTTCATGTGTCTAGGCTGCAAGTTGAAGTTCACTTCAGCTCAAGGTTTCAGGGAGCCCGGATGGAATCGCTCACCATCGGCGAGTTGGCCGCCCGCAGCGGTGTCGCACAGTCCGCGCTGCGCTTCTACGAGCGCGAGGGCTTGATCCACGCCAGCCGGACCGGCGGCAACCAGCGGCGATACGACCGAGCCGAACTGCGCCGGGTGGCCTTCATCAAGATCGCGCAGCAGGTCGGGGTCTCACTCGAGGAGATTCGCGAGGCGCTGGCGTCCCTCCCCGAGAACCGCACCCCGACGAAGGGTGACTGGTCCCGCCTGTCGGCCCGCTGGCGGCACCGGCTGGAGGAGCGGATCAGCGTCCTGGAGCGCCTGCGCGACCAGCTGACCGGCTGCATCGGGTGCGGTTGCCTGTCGCTGCAGCGCTGCAAGCTGGTCAACCCGAGCGACCGGCTCGCGGGCCGGGGCGCCGGGCCACAGATGGTGCTCAACCCACCGGGCGAGTGAAAACCCTTCCCGGGTACGGGTCTCCGCCGGTCCCGCCGGTCCCGGCTGGTCCGGCTGGTCCGGCTGGTCCAGCGGGTTCCGCTGGTCCGACTGGTTCGCGGGCGGCGAGGGCGGGCGCTGAGGGCGGATGAAGTCACACGCAACGGCATCGTGAGCCCTGGCCCACGCCATAGCCGAGATCAGGTCACACGTAGAGCTACGGTGCGCTCCTATCCACGCTGATCCGAGCTTTCGTGTGCTCGCGGCGCTGTTCGGGGTCACGGTGTGCCCGCGGCGCTGCTGGGGTCACGGTCGGCATGCGGCGCTGCTCGGGTCATCGTGTGCCCGCGGCGCTGCTGGGGGTCACGGTCGGCATGCGGTGCTGCTCGGGTCACCGTGTGCCCGCGGCGAGGTCCAAGCTGCTCGCGGTCACGGTGTGCTCGCGGCCGAACGGCTGACGACCACGGCGCCGCCGGTTACGGCTCGGGACGGTCTCCGCTCGACCCGGCAGCGGTAGCCGGCGGCCGCGCAGCGGCCGGGAGTGGGCAGGCGGCCGCGCGGACTCCCGGGACGGGGCTGGTGCGGTTGGGGGCGGCCGTAACGCGTACCCGAAAAAATGCGGAGGGCGTGGGATTCGAACCCACGAAGAGTTTCCCCTTACCGGTTTTCAAGACCGGCGCCATCGGCCACTAGGCGAGCCCTCCCGTGATGCTGCTCCAGTTTGCCACCCGCTCGGGTTTCTTGTCGTACCGGTGGGGCAGAGTCGGCCGTATGCAGGCGATTGTGATCGAGGACAAGCAGCTGGTGTGGGCCGGGGTGCCGGATCCCGAGCCGGGCGACGGCGAGGTCGTCGTGGATGTCACGGCCAGTGCGGTCAACCGGGCGGACGTGTTGCAGCGGCAGGGGTTCTATCCGCCGCCGCCCGGCGCGCCGGACTATCCGGGGCTGGAGTGCTCCGGGGTGATCAGCGCGGTGGGGCCGGGTGTGGACGGGCATCACGTCGGCGAGCGGGTGTGCGCGCTGCTGGCCGGCGGGGGTTATGCGGAGAAAGTGGCGGTTCCCGCGGGCCAGTTGCTGCCGGTTCCGGCCGGGTTGTCGCTGGTGGAGGCGGCGACGCTGCCCGAGGTGGCGTGCACCGTGTGGTCCAACGTGGTGGACCGGGACCGGCTGCGCACCGACGAGACGCTGCTGGTGCACGGCGGTGGCAGCGGGATCGGGACGTTCGCGATCCAGCTGGGGGTGGCGCTCGGCGCGACGGTGCTGGTCACGGCGCGGGCGGAGAAGCACGAGCGGTTGCTCGCGCTGGGCGCGTCGCTCGCTGTCGACTACAAGACCCAGGATTTCGTACGGGAGGTGCTCGCCTTCACCGGTGGCCGGGGCGCCGATGTGATCCTCGACATCGTCGGCGCGAAATATCTGGCTCGCAACATCGAGGCGCTGGCGCCGGACGGCCGGATCACGGTGATCGGGATGCAGGGCGGCAGCAAGGCCGAGCTCGACCTGGGCGCCCTGATGGCGAAACGGGGCCGCGTCTCGTCGACCTCGCTGCGGGCCCGGCCGAGGGCGGACAAGGCACGGATCGTGGCGGGCGTGCGGGACCAGGTGTGGCCGCTGGTGGCCGCCGGCCTGATCAAGCCGATCATCCACAGCACGTTCCCGATGGCGGAGGCGGCCGAGGCGCATCGGCTGATGGAGTCCAGCGACCACCTCGGGAAGATCGTGCTCACCCGTTAGAGGGAATAATCGCGTAGGTATACGCCCGATAAAGTCGGATATGCGGCGAGTCGCAGCCTCGTTTCGCCGTGTCGAACCCAGCATGGACGGACAGCGCGTCCGTCGGCGCGGCTGTGGAGCCGATCGCTGGGGGACATCCGTGACGTACGCACCGCACCGCTCCGCGCCTGCCCGCTCCGTCGAGGACTACGACGGGCTGGATCCCGGTGCGGCGGCGCTGCGGGCGAAGCTGTGGATCGCCGGCGGGATCGTCGCTGTGATCGGGCTCGTCACCTTCGGCGTCTGGGCGGTGGTCACGGCCGAGGGCCGTCCCGTCGTGGTCGCCACCGCCGCTCCCGGCGCCGCGGTGGCCGGCCACTTCGAATTCGCGGTGAACGCCGTCCGCTGCGGTCTGGAATCGGTCGGCCCGGACGGACTGGAACAGCGGGCGGAAGGGCATTTCTGCCTGCTCGACGTAACGGTGAAGAACGGCGGAACCGAACCGGAGCTCTTCGACAGCGGCGCACAGCGGGTGTACGACGCGGACGGCTTAGCTTACGCCCCGGCGGAACAGGCCGCCGTGTTTCTCAACGATCGCTATCCGACCCTGCTGAACGAGATTCCGCCGGCGGAAACGGTGGCCGGGGTGCTCGCCTTCGACGTGCCGTCCGACGTCGAGCTCGTCGAACTCTCCGTGCACGGTGCGCTGTCCACACCGGGCGTACGCATCACCCTCCCACCGGCCGGGTGACCGCAGCACGTTTATCTTTGGCGAGATCGGGGGGATCAATTAGCTGAATCCTGCCCCGGCTCATTCGATGTTGTGTTGGCATGGTCCACGGAATACGCATGGTTGTCCGGGTTCCCATTGCCCACCTTCGACGGAGCGTTCGGCGGAGGCAAAAGCGCGGTAAGCGTCATCGGCCGCGCTGTGGATGGGATTCGCGTGAGTGCCCCGGGCCTATTTCGGAGGCAACACTGCACGGTTCGTCCACCCGCCGGGCGCTGACCGCGGGCGCGCTCGCGCTCGCCGTCATCGCACCGGCCCTAGAGCCCGCCGAGCACGCCGCGGAAGCTGTTCCCGCGCCCCTGCCGGCCACACCGGAGGCCGCCGGTCTCCATCACCTCCCGGATCTCACCCCCGGACTGCTTCAGGATCGGCTGGTGGCCCAGCAGCGGGTGTCCCGCTCGATCCCCCGCCGGCCCGCCGTGCTGAAGGTGCGGCCGGTCGCCTCACCCGTGCTGCGGGCGTCCAAGAACCCCGCGCCACGGGTTTCCAAGAACTCCGTGCTGCGGGATTCCCGGAACCGCGTCGTGGAGCGTGCCGGAGGCCGCATCGGAGGCCGCATCGGTGGCCGTGTCGACGGGCGGGTCGCGAGCCGGGTCGCGGTGCGGCAGAAGCGCGTGACCGTCGCGAAGCGCGGCGCCGTCTCGGTGCGCAAGACCACCCGCAGCACCACCACCCGGCGGCTGCGGGCCGCCGGTGGCGGCCGTGACATGAGCGCGGTCATCGCGTTCGCCCGGTCCCAGGTCGGCAAGCGTTACGTGCCGGGCGGTGAGGGACCGCACGGGTTCGACTGCTCGGGCTTCACGAAGCGCGCCTACGCCAAGGCCGGCCTCAGCCTGCCGCACTCCTCGGGCGGGCAGGCGCGGCGGGCCCGCAACGTGGCCCGCTCCCAGGCGCGACCCGGCGATCTGGTCGTCGGTCCCGGGCACGTCGGGATCTACATGGGCCGCGGCATGATGATCGACGCGGGGAACAGCCGGACCGGAGTGGTCTACCGCAAGGTCTACCGCGGTCTGCGAGTGGCGCGGCTGGGCAGGTAGCCCGGACCGCAGTAGGCACCCGCCATATGACGGGTGCCCACTCGCGCGATCGCAACCGGGCGCGGGGATCTCTGCCGCACACACCCGGTCGGATGTCTGACAGAAGCATCACCCAGCTTGCTCCCGGGCCTACGCACCACCTGTGCGTTTACCCGTTGGAGTGACTGCTCGCCGCAACCGGGGACGAAAGACGCCTGTGACATCAGACGGTTAATCTCGGTGCATCGTGGGAAAACCTGACCAGTTACTGACCACGCCGCCGGAGGCCTTCATGAGTCTTGACCGTGCCCTGGCTCCCGACCCGTACGATCTTTTGCCGCAGGTCCCGTCCTTCACGGTGACCAGCACGGACGTGACGGACGGGCAGCCGCTCGACGAGCTGTACGCACACACCAGCGTCGGCGGGAAGAACCTGTCGCCGCAGTTGTCCTGGTCCGGTTTCCCGGACGAGACGCGTGGGTTCGTGGTGACCTGCTTCGATCCGGACGCCCCGACGGGCAGCGGGTTCTGGCACTGGGTGCTGGTGAACCTGCCGGTCTCGGTCACCTCGCTGGACCGGGGTGTCGAGCCGCTGCCGGAGGGCGCGTTCTGCGTCCGCAACGATTACGGCGAGCGCAACTACGGTGGGTCGGCACCGCCGCCCGGTGACCGCCCGCATCGCTACGTCTTCGCCGTGCACGCGATCGACGTGGATCGCCTCGAGGTGACGCCGGACGCCTCTCCGGCGTACGTCGGCTTCAACCTTGCCTTCCACACCCTGGCCCGGGCCACCCTGCGCCCGACCTTCCAGGTGCGGGCCTGATCCCCTGACAGACGCGGAAAGACCGCCGGCTTGCCGGCGGCCTTTCGCTTGCTTGCGCCCGTCTCAGAGGTACGGCATCGCGTGCGAGGAGCGAGCGAAGCGAGCCCCGCAGTCCGCGACCGGTGACACGGTCAGCGCGGCACTCGGGCGACGCAGAAGACCGACTGGCCGAACGGCGGCTTGGCGATCCGCTCGGCGGCCTTGGTCACCGGCAGCACCAGCGAGTCGTAGATCTTGACCATCGGGCCCTCCTTCGGCGCCAGCTTGAAGATGCTGGTCGCCGTGTAGTACCCGAGGAGGCCCAGCGCGTTCGCGTAGTGGATCTTCTCGATCTCCAGGCCGGCGTCGATGAAGGCCGCGGAGAGCGTCTTCTTCGTGTACCGCCGGATGTGACCGGTCGCGTAGTCCACGTCACTCATCGCGAACATGAACGCGGGCACGATGATGATCACGCGGCCGCCGGGACGGACCAGGTCCTTCATGCTGCTGAGCGCGCCGACGTGGTCCTCGATGTGCTCGAGAACGTTGTAGGACACCGCAGCGCTGTACTCCCCGTTCGCCTCCGGCGCGGGCAGGAGCATCTGCTTCACGTCGATGTTCGGGTAGTCCGCCATCCGCTCCTTGAGCAGGACGAGGCGGTCCGGGTCGGCCTCGGTCGCGGTGAACCGCGGAAGGTGCTCCGCCCACTCGATGGCGTAGTCACCGAGGCCACTCCCGATCTCGATCGGATTGTCCCCGAGGTACGGGAGAGCGAGCTCGACGAACCACCGGCGGTGGTTCACAGCCGTGGCGAGGCCTTCGAGCACTTCGGACTGGATCCGCTGGTCTCCAGTGATGTCTGCCATAGGTGAGGTTCCCTCATCTTGCCGATCTGAGCTGACAGCGGGACCGGAGAAGTTAACCACTTGACGCGCCTATCCGAAAGTTGAGCACGGGTCACCGCTGATTTCTTGGCTTGATTGAGACATAGGTGGGTCGGGTGCACGTATGGGTTACGCGTCGAAAGCTCCCAGGGGCCGCACAGGGGCGGGCACGTGGAAATCGCGCGTACATATCGGCTCTATCACGCATCGGCCGCTCACCGCTGAACTCTTCGGAACCTCGGTTAGGCTCGCCGATGCTATGACGATTACGGGTTTTGACTCGACAGGCCAGTCGACCGGGGAGAACGTTCTTCCGCCCCGCCAAGTGACCGCCGCCGACGACCTGGACGCGGAGCTGATCGCCCTCGAGGGCGATGTCGTGACGGACACGCGCCCGGCCGTCGCGCCAGCGGTGGAAACCGTCGATGAGCAGGACATACACCCTGCCCGACGCCGCCTCCCGTGGCGTGCGCTCACCTGGCGTGACGTCTGCGCCATCGGGTCTTTCCTGGCCGTCGCCCTCTTCGTCACCGCGCCGTTGTGGCTCAATCTTGATCATGAACTGCGCGATGATCCTCAGGATCAGGCATTCTTCGAGTGGATGCTGGCGCACGGTGCCCGAGTGCTCACGGATGGCGTCTATCCGTTCTTCTCGGACCGCTTGAATTACCCCGACGGGGTGAACATGATGGCCAACACCTCAGTGTTGGCCGTTTCCTTGCCACTGACGCCGGTCACTCTTCTGTTCGGCCCGCATGTGGCGTTCAACGTATTTCTCACCGGTGCATTGGCATTAACCGGTACTTCGTGGTATCTGGTGCTCTCGCGCCGCTTCGTCACGTCCCGGCTGGCGGCCTGGGTGGGGGCTCTCTTCTGCACCTTCGCGCCGAGCATGATCTCGCACGCCGGCGGCCACCCGAACATCGTCTCGCAGTTCCTCGTCCCGCTGATCATCTGGCGCACCCTGGAACTGCGCAGGCCGCGCCGGGTCGTGCGCAACGGCCTGCTCCTCGCCGGGCTGCTGGTCTGGCAGGCCTTCATCAACCTCGAGATCCTCTTCATGACCGCGGTCGGGCTGGGCATCTTCTGCGCGGTGATGGCGATCGTCCGGCGCAAGGCGCACCGCGGCGAGGTGCTCACCTTCCTGCGCGCTCTCGGTGTCGCCGCGGCGACCACCCTGGCCGTGCTGGCCTACCCGCTGAGCGTGCAGTTCTTCGGCCCGCAGAGCTACCACGGCCTCGCCGAGTTCGTCCGGCACTTCGGCGCCGACCTGGGATCGTTCACCGCGTACGCGAGCCGGTCGGTGGCCGGCAACGAGGCGGTGGCGGCCGGCCTCACGCAGAACCCGGCCGAGGAGAACGCGTTCTTCGGCTGGGGCCTGGTCATCCTCTTCGCCGGTCTGGTCCTGTGGATGCGCCGGACCGTGGCGGTGGTGACGCTCGGCGGTATCGCGATCTTCTTCGCGGCGATGTCGCTCGGCCCGCGCATCTACCTGAACGGCGTGAACACCGGCGTTCCCGGCATCTGGTCGCTCCTGCACAGCGTCCCGGTGCTCAACTCGGCCGTCCCGACCCGGTGGGCCATGGCGATCGCCCCGATGATCGGCATCATCCTGGCGCTCGGCTGCCAGCGCGCCGCCGACATGATCCGCACCCAGCCGCAGTCCCGTGGGCCGGTCCGGGTGGCGATGATCACCGCGGTGGCGATGGCGCTCGTCCCGCTCGCGCCGACCCCGCTGCAGACCACGCTGATGGACCCGGTTCCCGAGTTCGTCACGTCCGGCGCCTGGAAGCAGTTCGTCGACGACGACCACACGATGGTCACCCTGCCGCTGCCGGACTCCAGCTACCCGGACCCGCTGCGCTGGTCGGCGTACACCGGGCAGGACATGCGCATCGCCGGCGCGTACGCGCTGCTGCCGAACCAGGACCCGCGCAACCCGGACGACCGTACCGCGATCTTCTCGCCCCCGTGGCGACCGACCAGCGGCCTGATCACCTCGGTCCGGCAGGGCAACCCGATCCCGGAGGTCACCGACACCCGGCGCGAGATGACCCTGGCCGACCTCCGCTTCTGGAAAGCCGGCGTGGTGGTGCTGACCCCGCAGGCCCGGGACATCGAGATGCTGCGGACGTTCTCCGAGCTGATCGGCTTCCGCCCGACCTGGACCGAGGGCGTGTGGATGTGGGACGTGCGCGCCCTCGTCGACAACCCCGACGCAACAGTCACCGCGATCGGGATGAAGTAATCACTTGATGCAGCAGCCCGGGCAGACTTTCGGCTTGGGCAGCGTGAAGGCCAGGCAGCAGGTCTTGCGGCGGACATCGAGCTTGCCGTGCTGGCCCGGGTGGAGCTCGATCAGGTCGCGGACGCCCAGCGTGCCGAGCAGCCGGTCGATGCTGTCCGCGGACGAGCCGGGCAGGGCGTCCGCCGAGCGCAGCACGCCGTAGGCGATGCCGGACGCGAGTGAGCCGAGCAGCGTCCGCTTGCCGAGGCGGACCCGGTCGTGGATCGCGTCGAGCAGCGGGCTGAGGTGCTCGTCGAAGACGGCCCGGCGGAACTCGGCGAGCAGCGCGTCCTCGTCGGGGACCACGCGCACCCGCGGGTGACCGACCAGCGCGAGCGGGTCGCCGGGCAGGACCGCGACAGTGATGTCCGGCCGCATGCCGAGCGTGACCAGCGGGCGCGGGTCGTCGAAGTGGATGACCGTGTCGGTGGCGGTGAGCAGCGGGACGCGGCGCGCGGAGGCCCAGCCGAGAACGGCCGGCAGGGTGAGCCAGTAGGTGTAGGCCTTCCAGGCGAGCGCGGCGGCCGCGTGCGGCTGCGCGTTCCAGCGCTGAGAGGCGTTGCCGAGGATGGTCTCCAGATGCACGTCGGCGAGCCGAGCCGCCGGCGTCCAGCCGACCAGGTCGCGCACCACCAGATCGGGAGCGAGGCCGGGGATCTCGGTGCTCGTCCCGAACATGGCACGCAGCGTGGTCGTCACCGGAGCGAGCGGCTGATCGGTGAGCCGGGACCGAGAGAGTTCCAGGGTGCTGCTCACGGGCACCGCTATCTCCTCGCCGGGATTCACTTCAAAGGTCTGAGGCGACCCACCGTACCCGGTTAAGGGTAGCCTAACCACACTCTTGAGCGGGATGTTTCGGACTAATACCCTCGGCAAGAATTACTTTACGTAGCGTTGCGCTCTTGCCGGATTCGTCAAGGTATCTGTCGGCAACGCGCTACTAGCACCTTGTGGACACGGAGCGCCAGCGACACTGAACGTGCCGTCGCGAAGGGGACATCCGTGATGACCACCTCGCCCGTTGAACGGGCCGCAGACCAGTTCGTTACGGCGCTTGCGCAATGGCGGGTCGAGCGCGGAATGACCAAAAAGCAGCTTGCCGCGCGCATGGGCTTCGATCCCTCGTATGTCAGCCACGTCGAGGGCCGCCGCCACAAGCCCACCGAGGACTTCGCCCGCCGGGCCGAAGCGGTGCTCGGCGCCGGCGGCATGATCTGGCAACGCTTCCAGGAGTACGACGAGCTCCGGCACGCCCGCGGCTCCATGCTCCACCGTGACCCGCCGGTGCCGGTCCAGTGGCTGCCACCGGGAACCGGGCTCGTGGTCGAGCAGGAGGTCGCCGAGCTGGCGTACACCGACGGAGCCTACCGCTGCCGCGTCCGCCGGGCCCTCTACAACGCCGGAGTCGAGCCGGTTACCCGCTATCTGGTGAAGATCGCCGTGGATCGGTACCCGCACGACCCGGCCGGCTCGAACCGTCACCACCGGGAGAACCCGCTCTCCTTCGACGAGATGGACGTGGAGGCCCGGGCAGGTGAGGGCAGCGCCGCCGAGCCGATGCAGTGGCGGGTCAAGCTCGACCGGGACGCGGCCAAGGAGATCTGGCTGCTGTTCGCGAACGACCGCGGTCAGTTCCCGCTCTATCCCGGGGAGCGGACCACGATCGAGTACGCGTACACGGTCGGCGAGGAGAAATGGGGCCAGTGGTTCCAGCGCGCGGTCCGGTTGCCGACCCGCTCGCTGACCGTCCGCCTGAACCTGCCGGAGAACTTCGAGCCACAGGTATGGGGTGTGGAGGCGTCCCTCGCCGCCGAGGTGCCCGTCCGTACCCCGCTGGAACGCCGCACCGAGGGAGGTCGCGCCATTTTCGAGTGGTCAACCGACGCGCCCCTGCTCAACGCCCGGTACCGGCTGGAATGGCGGTACCGCGGCGCCGACGCTCCGATCTACGACGAAATCGGGCCGCCGGAGCCGGTCCTGCCCCGCGCCTCGCACCGGATGCGGGGCATCGGCATCATCCAGCGCGGGTCCGATCTGCTGCGGCAGCGGGCCCGCCACTTCCAGCTGCCCCGGGAGAGCAACGCCGCCCAGGAGACCGTGACCCGGTTGCTCACGTCCCTCGGCCGGCTGCAGGACCTGCACGAGTTCAGCAAAGGGGTGGGCCTGGCCGCGACCCAGATCGGCGTGCCGGTGGCGGCCGCCGTGGTCCAGCCGCCGGAGTACGACGCCCAGCCGGTCGTCCTGCTCAACCCGCGTGTCGTCGGCGAGTCCACCGACTGCGACGACCAGTACGAGGGCTGCCTCTCCTTCTTCGACTACCGAGGCCTCGTCACCCGGCCGCTGCGGATCGACGTGGAGCACGCGCGGTTCGACGGGACCCGGGTGGTCACCTCGTTCGACCGGGCGCTGGCCCGGCTGATCAGCCACGAGATCGACCACCTGGAAGGCCGCCTCTACGTCGACCGGATGACACCCGACGCGAAACTCGTGCCGGTCGCGCAGTACCAGCAGACCGGGCGTCCCTGGGACTACTAGCGTCGTGGCTCAGGCCTCGGTGAAGCTGTCGTACTTGATCCGGATCGAGGGGACCTGGAGCTCGGCGAGCGTCTTCAGGGTGGCCTTCACCATCCGGCCGGAGCCGGAGACGAAGAAGTCGTGCTCCTGCCACGGGCCGTACCGGGCCACCACGTCCGAGATGTTGCCCTGCTCGCCCGGGAACGTCGGGTCGTCGCTGCACGCGGTCACCACCGAGAGCCAGGGGTACCGCGCGGCCAGCCGGTTCAGGTCGGCCAGGTCGTACAGCTCGTCCCGGGTCCGCGCGCCGACGAAGACGTGCACCCAGCGGGTCCGGTTGTACCTGGTCAGCTCCTCGAGCAGGGACTTGATCGGGGCCAGGCCGGTGCCGCCGGCCACGAAGACCGCGTCCCGTGTCGAGCGGCGGTCCAGCGTCATCATGCCCATCGGCGCGGCCACTTTGATCATGTCGCCGACCTGAAGACGCCGTACCAGAGCACTGGACACCCAGCCGGCGCCGACCGCACGGACATGGAAGTCGAGGCTGTTGTCGCGCCTCGGCGCGTTCGCCGGTGAATAGGTGCGCCAGAGCCGGGGCTGGTACTTGGTGCACTCGATGCTCAGGTACTGCCCGGCGCGGAACTCCAGCGGCTGCATCGGCAGCACCGTGAGAACGGCGATGTCCTGGGCCCGGCGCTCGTGCGCGACCACCTCGGCGTACCAGTACGGCGGATTCGGATCAGCGTCCGCGCCGGCCAGCATCTTCGAGGCGATCACCGCGTACGCGTCAGCCCACGCCTGGTCGTACTCGACACTCCACTGCTCGCCGGCGAAGGATCGCATCGCCTCGATCAGCGCGCCCCCCACGATCTCGTAGTGCTCTGGTTCCACGTGGAACTTGCGGTGATCCCGCCCCAGGCCACGCAGGTAGTCGTCGAATTTCTCCGGATCCTCCAGCGTCTGCACGGCGGTCACGATCGCGTGCAGCAGGCGGGTCCGCTGAACGTCCATGTGCACCGGGAAGAGGTCTCGCAGATCCGGATGCGACAGGAACATGCGGGCGTAGAAGTAGCCGGCCACCTTGTCCTGATGTTCCTCGACGAGGCTCCAGCTCTCCTTGAGCAAGCGTGCGAGGTCTCCCATGGATTTCAGAGTGGGCAGCACAGTCAGGAACACGACGCACGCTCAGTGCGACTCATCACGGCTCACGGCGCGGCACTTGGCGAATTGGGTGTGTTTGTGCCTGCCGTAGGGTTGTCCAGTGACCCCCGTCCAACCGCCCCAACCGCCACCCACAACGGGGACTGAAGGCGCAACAGAGCGACAGCGGTCCGGCCGCCGGACGTACACCGTTGAGATCGTCATCGTGCTGCTGCTCTCGCTCGGCCAGTCCGCCGCCTACGCCATCGTGTCGCTGGCCGCCAAGCTGACTGCGGCTCAGCCGCTCGCTCAGCAGACCGCGGTGCTCAACGCGCCTCAGTCGGCGCGTCCCTACCTCGATCTCACCCGCCAGCTGCTCGGCATCTTCTTCGAGCTGATCCCGGTAGCGCTGGTGCTCTTCCTGCTGTGGCGCGACCACATCGCGCCGAGCCGGGAGCTCGGCATCGACTACCGGCGACCCCGCTTCGACCTGGGCTGGGGCTTCGGGTTGGCCGCGGCCATCGGGATTCCCGGGCTGCTTCTGGTGTACGTGTCACTGCAGCTCGGCATCAACGCGCAAATCGTGCCGTCGGCCCTGGCGCCGTATTGGTGGACGGTTCCGGTGCTGATCCTGTCCGCCCTGCAGAACTCCATCCTCGAAGAAGTGATAGTCGTCGGCTATCTGATCACCCGGCTGCGCACGATGGCCGTCTCACCGGCCTGGATGATCGCGATCTCCGCGGTGGTGCGCGGCTCCTACCACCTCTACCAGGGCTTCGGCGCCTTCATCGGCAACGCGGTGATGGGCGTGATCTTCGCGCTCTTCTTCCTGAGGACGAAACGGGTGATGCCGCTGATCGTGGCGCACTCCGTGCTCGACATCACCGCGTTCGTCGGATATCAGTTGCTGCCGGACTCCTGGCTGGACTGGCTGACCGTGTAGTGCCGCCGGGCCCGGACAGCTGTCGTCTCGACACCGTTGCGGCCGGTCAGGACGGCCACCACCAGAAGCGCCCCGGGAAGTCGCCGGTCGACGAGCTTCAGCGCGAGCCAGGCAGCCGCTTCGGAAACCGTGATCCGGGCGCAGGCCAGGATGTCCTCGGCCCGGCGCGGATCCGCCGGGTCCAGGCCGTGGATCGCGGCCAGGTGCAACACCAGCTCGGCGTGCGTCAGCGCGGCGCTGCCGGCGATTGCCACCGGAGAGTACGGGCCGGCGAACGCGCCCAGGAGCCCACGCCGTCCCGCGGAGCGGGTGAAACGCTGCACCGTGAGGCGGGTCAGGCCCTCGGTGGTGGCGGTGGGATAGGTGGCCCGGAGCGCGGCGACGTGGTCGCGGGCTCGGGGGCCGAGGGTGCGGACGGCTGCCTCGGCGAGGGTTCGCGGTGAGCGGGTGGGGTCGGCGAGGAGCTGGGACAGCAGGTCGGCGGGAAAAGCCGGCGGTGTTTCTGCTGCTGTCGCCTTGGCCGGGGCGGCTTTCTTCGCTGCTTTTCTGGGGGTGGCCGGCTTCGGTGGGGTGACCTTGGCCGGGGCGGCCTTGGCCGGGGTGGTTTTGATCGCGGTGGCTTTCACCGGGGTGGCCTTGATTGGCGCTGCCTTTGCCGGGGCGGCCTTGGCTTGGGCTGCCTTCACCGGAGCCGCTTTGAGGGGAGCTGCTTCGACGGGAGCTGCTTCGACGGGAGCTGCTTTGACAGGGGCGGCCTTTCGGGGGGCTCGGGGCCTCTTCGGCTCGACCGAGTCCTCGGGGCCCGCCGGTTGGGCCGGGACCGCTTTTCGTGTGGCCTTGCGCACGCTCGGCACCGGCTTCGGGGCGGCCGGGGGCGGCGGGGGCGCTTCACGCGTACCCGAAGGGGGGTCTGCGGAGTGACCTTCAGCACCCGGGCCGGGACGCGGGGGCTGGAAAGTAACCGCCGGCGGGGCGCCGCGGCGGGCGGGCCGCTTGGCGGAGGCCGCCTTCTCGGACGAATCGGCGGACGACTGCGGCGGCGTCTGCTCGGGCGTGGCGAACGGCGCCCGCGGATCACGGGCGCGCGGGGCCTCCCGGCGGGTGTTCTCCTCCATCGCACGCAGCCTAGCCGCTGATGCGGCGTTTCGCCTGTTAGCGGACCGCTTGGGAAGATCTTTGGTGGGCCTGCGCGCCCCTCTTTGTGCGTCGTCCCGGGGGTCCGGTATTGTCAAGCCTCGGTGACCCCAGGGTCGCCGGGGAGACTTCGCCTAGTCTGGTCTATGGCGCCGCACTGCTAATGCGGTTGGGGTTTTAAAGCCCCTCCCGGGTTCGAATCCCGGAGTCTCCGCGCGAAAGTCGGTGTTGTAGGCTGACTGAGCAAGTGAGAGAGCGCCCGTAGCTCAATGGATAGAGCATCTGACTACGGATCAGAAGGTTAGGGGTTCGAGTCCCTTCGGGCGCACTTCAAGAATTAGGCCGTGACCTGCGGAAACGTGGGTTGCGGCCTTTTTCGTTTCCCACTATTGGGCTCCGAAATCCTGTTATGTGGGACGTGGTGATCCTGTGGTGATCGAATGTTCCGGATTGGCCCGTCCGTCCTGGGGCTGACCAGGGATTTTCTGTTTCGATACGTCCAGGGCTGTGTCGACGGTCTGTCGTCAGGGCTGGTCGCGCCGGGCGTGGTGCCACGTGGCCGGCGATTCGGCAGTTGGGCCGGTCAATGGCGCTTGACCTGCGGCGTCGCCTGGTGAGGTGGTCTTAAGGCAGCCGCGCCTTCGGTCGGCGTCGGAAGCGGTCGGAACACTTCTGATTGTGAGTAGCCGGATTGGTCGAGATCGGCCGTCTTTCGGTGCCGGTGATCCGGTGGTGATCCGCTGTTTTGGCCTTGTCATCGCCTCGGATGCCGATGCTCCGTGGGACGGCGCCAATAGCACTTGATCTATGCCATGAGTCACGCGATGGTTCGTGCACCAGCCGGGGATCAGTTGACCGGCTGGCACCGTGGCGAGGGGATCGCATGTCAGACCTTCGCTGTGGCAGCGCCGTCGGGCTCCTCCTTGCGGGGAGTCCGGCGCGTGGCGTTCGTTCGTCAGGTACGACCCGTGGCGTGTCGGGTACGTACGATCGAAGCCGGGAGGTGAGACAGATGGCAGGGGTGAACAGCGCGCCGCCGGGATCGCGGTATGCCGATCAGCGGCATTACATCGTTCCGGCAAGCCTGGCCGACCTGCGGGGCCCGATCGGTGGCACGGTGACACTCGACCGGTCGCTGGACTGGTCCGGTGACAGCACGTACGACCTGGACGACCCCGGGGACCAGCAGTTGATGTACCAGACCGTACTCAACCAGGCGGCGACTCCCGACGAGTTGTGCCGTTGGCTTGACGGCGCAGTTCTGCGCCGACTGTGGCCGGATCTCTGGCTCCCCTCCCGGTTGCGGGCGCTTTGGCAGTCGCGTTTTCCCGAGCTTGCCGCACCGCCGCGGGCGCTGGCCGGCTGAGCGTGGATCCGGGTCTTCTCAAGCTGGCAGAGATCGGTCTTCGGGTGGCTGGTCGGTATGGCTTCGCTCTGGCCGGTGGGTACGCGGTTCAGGCACACGGCCTTCTGGAACGGCCGAGCGAAGATATTGACCTCTTCACGGCTTGGGAGCGCCGTGGTGAATTTGCGGCGGCGGTGGAAGCTGTGGTCGGCGCGTATCGCGCGGACGGGTACACCGTGGAGGTCACGCAGCAGTTCGAGACCTTCGCCCGGCTCGCGGTGACAGATCCCGATGGGCCGGTTGGTCCGTACAAGGTGGAGTTGGCTGCGAACTGGCGTTCGCTGCCGCCGGTGATGATGGATGTCGGTCCGGTCCTGCACGTAGACGACGTCGTGGCAGGCAAAATGTCCGCCTTGTTTACCCGGGCGGAGCCGCGGGACTTCCTTGACGTCGACGCCGCTGTGATCTCGGGCCGGTACACCTATCAGCATCTGCTCGAACTCGCCGAGCAGGCCGACGCCGGCTTCGACCGTCGAGTTTTGGCCGACCTGTTGGAGATGCTGCCGCGATACCCGGACCGCCGCTTCGCTGTATATGGCGCTGCCCCGGACTTGATCGCGGGAATGCGCGGACGTTTCGCGAAGTGGCGCGAGCAACTCCTCGCCGGCGAATAGAAGGGTGCCGATCAGGGCCCTTCGCGCCTTGAGCCTGGGGTCTTAGCGACAGCCGGATCCTCGATCGTCCGATCCGGCCCGGGTCGTACTCGCGTGACTCCGCCCCTGGCGACTTCAGAGGCCGCCGTCGTTGAGTGCGCCAGAAATGAGCTGTCAGGCCGGGGCCGCGTGTTCGAGTCCCTTCGGGCGTACTTCTCGAAAATGGCCTTCACCGGTGGAAACGTTGGTTGCGGCCATTTTTGTATCCCAGTTTCGAGCCTGAAGTGTCCCGCGATCTGGGACCTGGTGATCCTGTGGTGATCCGCTGTTCCGAGCGCGTCGCGTGCGGAATGCCAATATCGAGGCCATGGACCTGATTCCCCTCATCACGACGGCGGACGTCCACCAGCGACAGCAGGGCGCTGCCGTCCTGCCCATCGGTAGCTTTGAGCAGCACGGGCCCTCCCTGCCGCTCGCAACGGACACCATCGTGTCGGTAGCGATCGCGAACCGGCTGGCAGCCGCATACAACGTTCTAGTCCTGCCGGCCGTGCCGATGTCCTGTTCGCATGAGCATGCCGCCTGGCCCGGAACGGTGAGTCTCACCCACACAACGGTGACAGCGATCATCGGCGACATCGCGAGTTCGCTTGCCGCGCAGGGCATTCCAAAGCTGGCGATCATCAACGGTCACGGTGGGAACTACTTCCTCAGCAACGTGGTTCAGACCGCGAACGCGGCCAACGCGCGGTCCATGACCCTCTTCCCCTCACGCGATGACTGGAGACGAGCGCGCCGGGCGGCCGACCTCGTTACTGACGACCACCAGGACATGCACGCCGGTGAACTAGAAGTTTCCATCCTGTCGGCCGTCATGCCGGTATCGGTGCGCGATGGCGCGTCATCACTGGACCACGGCGCCGACGACCGGCCTTTCCTGCTCGTCGACGGGATGGCCGCATACACCGCGCACGGTGTCATCGGCCGCCCCTCTGCCGGAACCGCCGAGAAGGGCGAAGCTGTTCTCAGCAGCCTCGTCGAGTCGTTCGCAGCTCACCTACTGGCGCTCGACGAGCCTCGGCTCCAGCAGTAGGCAGTGCCTGGTGCTCCCGAGCGGGGCACGCATGCGCTCCTGGCTGCCCGGGTCGGGGCCGTGGGCGGACCATTCGGCGCCGGGCGGAGCCCGGATGCCCGGGATCCGTCCCGGTGCCGAGATCTAGGAACGTCGACTGAAGGCGGTTTGCAGGACGCTTCGCGTCTCCTCGGGCACCGGCCATTCGTCGACTTGGCCGGCGCCGATCCCATCGGCCGCGTCGTGTTCGGCCCTGCTTTTCCTGCCTCCGGGCTATGCCGCTTCGCTGGTGAGATCGGTGATTTCGGGGAGAAGGTTTGGGTTGGCCGCGATGGTGGCGGATGACGTGAAGGTGTGGGCTGATCCGTCGCGGTCGACCACCTGTGCGCCTGCTTCGCGGGCGATGACGACGCCGGCCGCAGTGTCCCATGGTTTGTTGGCCAGCATGATGACGGCGTCGATTTTGCCGGCGGCCAGCCAGGCCAGATCGATGGCGGCTGAGCCGTGCATGCGGACGCGTTGCACGTTCATGGCGAGGCGCTGGGTCAGTGCGAATCTGGCTTGGTTCTTTTCGGTGGCTTTGTCGCCGACCGCGTAGTCGCCGAGCGCTACCACGGCGTCGCTGATACTTCGCGTGGTGCTGACGGTGATGGGCTGGCCATCCGCGTGGGCGCCATTGCCTTCGGCTGCTGAGTAGCGGTTGCCGAGGAAGGGCAGGTCGATGACGCCGAGGACGGAGCGGTTCTCGGTGATGAGGCCGAGTGAGATGGCGCAGAGCGGTGAGCCGTGGATGAAGTTGACGGTGCCGTCGACGGGATCGAGTGCCCACATCGGTCCGTCGGGTGTTCCGCTGTGGCCGTTCTCCTCGCCGAGGAAGCCGACCTCGGGGGTGCGTTCGGCGAGGAAGGCGCGGACGCGGTCCTCGATGGCGTAGTCGACCTCACTCGCCATGTCGCGCTCACCCTTGGTGGTCAGGAGGCCGGGCTGCATGGTGCGCATGATGTCTCGGGCGAGGTCGACGGCTTGATGAGCGACTGGTAGCAGGTCGGTGTAGTCGGTCATCGAAGCTGACCGCCGCTCCAGAGCTCGTTGAAGGTGCGCTCGAAGACGGGGTAGAGCCCGGCGGCCGGCCACCGCTTCTTGATCACTATGGTGGGGGCCTCGACGCCTCGGGAGTGGGGCAGATAGGTCTGTGCGACGCACACGGCGTCGTTGATGAGCATGACGTTGACGCGAATGGTCTGGTCGTAGGTAGCCACGTCGATGCGATCGCGGATCTCGGCCGGTAGCCGATCCCGGATTCGAAGGATGCCTTGAAGGTTGAGCGTGGTGAGAGAACCGAGGTGCCCGGCGGTCATGCCTTCTTCCACCTCGCGTTGGCGTATCGCGCTGCCGGCGGGATCGAGGAAGAGCAGTCGCAAGTGGGTGCCGTCGCGGACCATCTGAGCCAGCCGGCTGTCGGCGTATTGCTGACAGATCAGGTTGAGCGACAGGCCGACCGCCCGGATGTCGGCCGCGCCGTCGAAGAGCGCATGGGGCGGCATTTTCGAGAGGAATTCTGACCGGCTCGGGTAGACCGCTTCAACGTCGGAGAACCGCTCGGTCAAGTGGAGATCAGCGGCAGCCTGGGCGTGCGTCGAAGGCGTCGTGGCGGGATCAGGGTGCCGCGGGCGTTCGCCGAGGAACAGGGTCATGCGGGCGGCATCGGGCATGAGGAGTCCGGTGGAGATACGGGTCAGGACGTCAATGCTGCTGACTCTGCGGGCCCCGCCGATGATCTCGCTGACTTGTGCCTGGCTGAGGCCTGTCGCGACGCCAAGATGGGTTTGGCTGACGCTCGTTTCTCGTTGGATCAGCCGGAAGACCTGGGCGATGTCGCGTGCCGCCAGGGCGGTGAGCATGCCTTCGGCTCGCCAGAGGTGCGCTGGAACGGAGAACGTCGGCGCTGCGCGTGGGCCCACGGTGCTCCTCCGGTCGCTTGGACCTATCCCGGCACCGGATGGATCGGAGTGGGCGAGCTATCCGGCTACCGGATTGAAACTACCCGTTGATGCACTACTGCGCGTGATGGGTTCGGTGCGCATTAGCAGCCACGATCAGCACATGGCGAATTCCACCGGATACCTGCGAGTCCCTGCTTGGCAGCGGCGTGCGGGCCAAGCGGGAACGGGGCCGCCGTGCTAATTCCGCGTACGGATCACCAAGCTGAGCGGCCTGTATGGGACTGCAAGGTATGCGGCGAGCCATGGCCATGCGACGTAGCGAAGGTCGAGCTTGCCGAGCAGTACCAGAACTTTCCGCATGGCCTATCGGTCCTCCTGGGCTCGCACCTGATCGAGGCGATCGACGACTGGGCCGCTGTGACAAACAGGCAGCCGCCCGATCTGTACGAGCGCTTCCTCGGGTGGGCCGACGAGCCGGAGACAACTGGCAGCAGCCGAGACGGGACCGCGCCACCCGGAGTGACCGATCAGTAGAGCCATCGCGAGGACAGGAGGCATCGCGTGTTCGAAGCCATCGTCAGCCCGCAGGAGGACCAGTTCGTCGCCGTTCGCCCCGGTCACCCAGCGGCAATGCAACTGCCGTCGGGCTACTACGCCGCGCTCGCTGAACTCGTGGACACGGGCGGCGTCGTGCCGGACTGGTTCGCTGATGCCGCGGCCCAAGCCTGGGCCACGGATCTCTGGCATCGGCCCGTCCGAGACGTGCTGATGATCCGATCGCCCTCGACGCTGCCCGTGACGTACTGCCGTGCCTCCTGGGAGATCAACCTGGGCTGCAACTTCTCCTGCGAACACTGCTACCTGGAGACCCGACCGTTCGCCGGCCTCGATCTAGACGACAAGCTGCGACTCGTTGACATGCTCGCGAGGATGGGTGTCCTGTGGTTCCAGATCACCGGCGGTGAGCCACTCATCGATCCGCACTTCACGCCGTCCTTCCGGGCCGCCCACGACGCCGGAATGATGATCGAGGTCTTGACGAACGGTTCCAGGCTCGCCCGGCCGGAGATCCTCGACGTCTTCCGATCCTTCCGGCCGCACAAGATCACCGTATCGATGTACGGGGCGAGTCCAGAGACGGCTTACGCACTGACCCAGACCAAGAGCGCGTTCAAGAACACCTACGCGGGCTTGGTGGCAGCCGCTGACGCCGGACTGCCCGTTGAGGTAACGATCATCATCACCAAGCACAACATCGAAGAGCTGGACGAGATGCGTGCCCTGGTGCGCGACCTCGGATTCCCCTCCAAGGAATTCGGGTCGATCTCGCCCACCTACACCGGCAGCGGCTCGACTCTCGAGTCGCAGACCCCCGGCTATCTCGACAAGTCCTCGATCTTCCAGGGATGCCCGGCCGGGCACACGAGCTTCCACGTCGACCCGCACGGCAACGCCACCATGTGCAAAGTCGGCCGGGAAACCCCGATCAACATCATCGCCGAAGGCCCTGACGGCCTGCTGCGTCTGCCCGCGATCGCAGACGCCCAGATGCTTCGCACGGGTGGATGTTCCGGCTGCAACCTGTCATCCACCTGCCGGGTATGCCGACCCATGGCCAAGGTCTACCAGGCGGCGAAGGCACCACTCAGTTACTACTGCCAGCACGGGAACAAGGAGGAATCATGAGCCCTACCCCGGTTCAGATCACACGCCGTCCCGAGGTGACCGCAGCTACGGCCTCGAGCCTGCCGCGGCCCAGCCGACCCGAACCGGCCTGCATCGTCATCACCACCGTCGACCAGGTCGCCGCCAGCAACCAGCGCGGCTGCGGCGACGACAACCCGTATAACTGACGTCGCATCCGTAGTTGTGCCCCGGCTCGCCAGCGAGCCATGGACGTGGCGTCCGGGGCACGACCCGCTGCTGAGGATCGGATCTTGTCGCCCACACGAATCCCGTACTGGCAACTTCCACCATCGGTTCGCTTCCGGATCGGCGAAGCCGTCGGCCCGGTCATTGCCGCTCACTCGGTCAACGACGGATTGAACAGCTCTGTCGCCGCGATACTCCAGACTGCCGTCGGCCGCTGCTTCGTCAAGGCCCTGCCTGTCGAGCACCGCTGGGTATGGACCCAAGAGCGCGAGGCCGAGATCGCCCCGCACGTCGAAACGGTGGGCTCCGGCCTGATCGCCCGGATCGCCGATGACGCCTGGGACGTGCTCATCTTCGACGCGCTCGACGGACACCATGCCGACTACTCGCCGGACTCCAAGGATCTCGGGCACGTCGCCCGGCTCATCGCGCGCATCGGTGAACTGCCCTGCCCGAACCTGTCTCTCCGGCGAGCAGAACAGCGGCTCGCCTCGTACACCAGCACCGGCATGCTTCACCACTTCCAGGGCGGCAGTCTCCTGCACACCGACCTCAACCCGGCCAATGTCATCGTGAGCGACGACGAGGCCCGCATCGTCGACTGGGGCTGGGCGACTCGTGGAGCAGCATGGCTGGATGCCGCCTACTGGGTCAGCTGGCTGATCGCGGCGGGACACACGCCGAAGCAGGCCGAATGGTGGGCGGAGCAGGTGCCTGCCTGGCGGACGGCGACCGTAGAGGGTGTGACGGCCTTCGCCGTAGCGAACGCACGGATGTGGGCCGAGTCCGGTGACGGCAGTACCGACCCGTGGACGCGGGCGATCATGCACGCATCCGAGGTATGGCGTCGATACCGAGAGCAGGAAGCCATTTAGCGAGGCGATGTATCGCGAGACCATTAGCAGCGTTCAAAAGGTGCTCCCCAAGGAGCTCCGTTCCTGGTCAGACAGCACTTGACCATTTCGAAGAGTCACGCGATCGTTCGTGCACCTGGTCAGGTGGTCTACGCAACCAGACCGGTACCACGGCGGTCGGCCCGGTGGCCATCGCTATGGCAGCGCCGCCGGGCCTCCCGATGAGGGAGGTCCGGCACGTGGCGTTCGGCCGGTGTCGTGTCGGCCTTCGATGGAACGAAGGCCGGCCCACCATGTTGCTGTGGACCGGCCTGTCGGACTGACCGCTATGCGGCTTCGCGGGGGATGAGGTTGGCGGCTGCGTCGGCGTTCGGGCGTCGTAGTTCGAGGATGACGGAGGTGTAGGTGTCGGAGGTGAGTCCGATGGTGGAGTGGCCGAGGACTTCCTGGATCTCTTTCAGGTCGGCGCCGCCGTGGCGGAGGTAGGTGGCGGCGCAGTGCCGCAGGTCGTGCAGCCGTACCGGTGGGAGGCCGCTCTTGGTGACGAGGTAGTCGAACCGGCCGCTGATGGCCTGGGGATGCCAGGGTTGTCCGTTGGGGCGGACGAAGAACAGGCCGGTGTTCGGCCAGGTGTCGCCGCTGACCTGTTGCCAGCGGTTGCGCATGTCGAGGTAGGCGGTGAGCCCGGCGACGGTGGCGGGCCCGAGGGGGATGATCCGGTCGCCGGCGTCGCTTTTTACTTTGCGGGTGATGGGGGTGTAGCCGACGGCGGTGATCTGCTGGACGATGCTGAGGTAGGCCTCGTTGAGGTCGACGTCGAAGTCGCGCAGACCGATGGCCTCCCCGCGGCGTAGGCCGCGGTGCAGGATGAGCTCGAACATCGGGTACAGCACGGCGTCGTGCTTCTGGGCGTAGTCGAGGAACTGTCCGGCCTGTTCGGGACGCCACACCATCACCGGGCTGGGTCGCTGTCCGCTGGCCTTCCACTGTTCGATCGCCTTGGGCGTCCAGACGCGTGCCTTCGGCCTGGCGCCGGATTCGAGTTCGATGCCCAGTGCCGGGTTGTGCGGGATGAGGCGCGAGCGGCGTACGGCGTCGTTGAGTGCCACTCGCAGGGTTGCGTACAGCCGGATCATGCTGGACGCGCCCATCGGCCGTACGCCACGGAATCTTTGACGTGTGACGGGTTCGTTGCTGGCTCGTGCGGCGCGGATCTGTTCGTTGCGGGCGTCGAGCGCGGTGAACATGGCTTGGATGTGGCTGGTCCGCAGGCTCTGGAGCGGGATGTCGCCGAGGTGCGGGATGAGGTAGGAGCGGATGTGGTCGCCGTACCCGCGGATGGTCTTGGGTGAAAGGCCGCGCCGTGCGGCCAGCCATTCGGTGAGGTACTGGCCGGTGGTGGTCGGCGCGCTGGCGGGGACTCCGGCGCGGACGCGGGCGGCGACGGTGTCGCGGTCGGGCAGGGGGATCCCGTTCTTGCAGGCCTGGAGAACCTCGCCGATCTGTACGGCGAGGCCGGTGTCGTCGCCGGCCAGTGCGAGCAGCGAGCGTGCGTGGTCGAGTTCGGCGCGGGTGGCGTCGCGGTCGTCAAACCCGCTGCGACGTAGGACCCGGCGGCTGCGGCCGGGTGGGACGGGAAGTTCGAGTTGGTAGCCCCAGCTGCCGTGGCTGGGGTTCCAGGAGCCGCCGGAGCGGCGGAGTTTCGGGCAGACGCTGTTGAGTCGTTTGCCGGTGGCCGGGTCTTTGCAGCCGCAGCGTTTGGTGATGGATCCTTCGCTGGTCACGGTTCTCCCTGCTCAACGTGGTCGTCGTCGGCGGTCGCTCTGATAGCGCCGTGGTGATCCACGCTTCGTATCGCCGATGGCGTCAAGTCGCGGTCGGTGGGGATGCCGAGAGCGGTGAGGATGCCGGCGACGGGTACGCGGTAGCGGGTGCCGGCGCGGATGACCGGGGCCGGGAACTCGTCGGTGCGGGCGAGGTCGTAGGCCAGGGACCGGCCGAGGCCGAAGATCCGTGCGGCGGTGGGTAGGTCGGTGACGGCGCCCAGGGCGCGGATGCGGTCCTCGTTCCACACACCGTCACGGGGGCCGGTGGAGGGGTTCGATTTGGGGGTGGCGTTCATGGTGAGAGTGCTCCTGCCGCAAGAGACGGGCTGACGCCGGCGCATCCTCTTGTCGGCCGCTGGCGCGGACGGGATGCGTTGGCACTCTCAAACCGGCTTTTGTCAGCTCCGGCGAACACTTATCGATCTAACAGTTTCTGACGGCGCCTGACGAAAGTCTGACAGCGCAGCTCAGCGCCTTGATCGGAGGCGAACCCGAGGCTCTGACAGACCGTTACGTTGACTTGCGGAATGCGCTGTCAGTCGGTTGTGTACAACCGACTGACAGCGCGGGCGATCGTGCTGAGGTGTCGTGCCGAGCCCGGTCGTAGTGCGCGCTGACCTGCACTGTCAGAGATCCTTGGCGCCTGTCAGAAATCTGTTAGACCGGTGAGTGTTCGTCTGAGCTGACAAACCCCGTTTTGAGGTTGGCGTCGCCGGCACCTATGGCACGGACGCGGCCGTCGGAGCCGATCGCGCGGCATCCGAAAGCCGCGCTCATCCGCCCACTGCGGCCGACCGGAGCGAACCGCCGCACCTGCGGCCACCACCGACGGCGATGGCGTACTCCGCAGCCTCACCGCTTTCCATGCCATGCCCGCTGGCTTCCACCGACACCAGGCGGCACCGACGGCACAGGAGTTCCGGACGGCCGCCACCACTTCCATCACCTCTCGAAGATCGAGGAGATCTCTGTTGCAGTTCGCGTACTCGCCACCGACGACCGTTTGGGCGTCAGCGCGGCCGTCAGCCTTGTCGTCAGTGTTGACGTCAGTCTTCAATCGGACCCCCGAACGGACCCCCACACCCGCCTCACAGCGCAGGTCAGGGCGCATGTGGCCGCCGGGGACATGTACTCCGACAGACCCTGCAATCGTCCGGGTCTCCCCGGGGGTACGCCATGGATGATCCCGTCCTGCGGGTGCAGTCTCAGCTCACCGCCCGCGACCGGATTCTGCTGGGCTGGCTTTACGACCACGGTGTCCTCACCACGTTCCAGGTCGCCAAGGCCCTGTTCCCGTCGCTGGACTTCTGCCAGCGCCGCCTCCGTGCCCTCTACCAACTGCGGCTGATCGCCCGCTTCCGCCCCCAGCGCGCCGACGGCGGCTCGTACCCGTACCACTGGCTCATCGACCAACTCGGCGCCGAGGTCGTCGCCGCAGCCCGCGACGAACGGCCCCCGCGCCGCGACCACGCCCGCCTCGAACGTCGCCGCTGGACCTCCACCCGCACGCTCAGCCACCGGCTCGGCGTCAACCAGTTCTTCACCGACCTCGCCGGCTACGCCCGCGTCCACCCGAACGTGTGGCTGCGGCAGTGGTTGCCTGAGGCGGCCTGCCAACGCGCCGGTACCTTCGCCGAACCGGATGATCCCGTCTTGATCCGCGCCTACGAGCCCTCCATACGCCCGGACGGCTACGGCGTCTGGGCGGAAGACGACAAGGTCGTGCCGTTCTTCCTCGAGTACGACACCGGGACTGAACAACTCGGCGTCTTGATTGGCAAGCTCGTCGGCTACCGCAAGCTGTTCGCCGAGCTCGGGCGAGCGTGGCCGGTGCTGTTCTGGCTGCACTCCGCCGCCCGCGAGCGCAACTTCCGAACCAGGCTCGCCGAACTGCCTCCGGTGATACCGATGGCGACCGGCGCACGCGATAGTGCGGCGCTCCGTAGGCAGTCACCAGCAGAAGCGGTGTGGGCGATGCCTGGCGATGGAAGCCTTCGCACGTCCCTGGCCGAGCTGAACGTGCTGACGCTCAGCCTCTCCCAGTCACTGATTTCCGATCCCTAGCGACGGCTGCGGATCGCATCGGCACCTACCGACATGGTCACCAGGCCGCTGGACAGGATCTGCCGCGCAGTGATCCGCCGACCGCGAAGGCGACCCCCGGCGACTCCCAGTAGGGGCGCGGCGAGTCGATTCTCAGCGCGGTCGACGCCTGCCCTCAGCAGCGCAAACGAAGGTAAGAAACCAGCTCTGAAGGAGCATCGTGGAAATCCAATGGGAAGACTTCCAACGCCAGGCCGGGGAAGCGTTCGCCGCCGTAACGGACGGTCTCGGCGGGCGCCAAATCATGGTTCACAACGCCGGCCATCTCGCAGCGACCCTTGCTCGGCTGCCCGCAGACACACCTGTGATCATCGCGGGAACCATTCGCATCGACCCCAGCAGGCACCAGGATGTTGATCAGCGCACCGTCACGCTTGCCCAAGTCGTCCCGATTGCCGTGCCGGACGCCACCATCGTCGACGACGCAGGGGACGAATACCCAGCGTTCACACCCGCTGTGCAGCTCGGGGCAGTGGTCATTAGCCGGAACGCCGACGGCGTGCCGCCTGTGACCGTGCCCCAACCCGCACAACAACGAGCCGAGGAAGCGCTGGCTGACGGCGAGCTGGTGGATGCGCTGGCGGCGGAGGTGAAACTGCTGACCTGGATCGCCAGCACCCTGACCACGCCATCAGAGGACGACCTCCTAGACGTCGATGAGGAGATCGCTTCAGAACGCATCGGGGACGCGAACCTCAACGCCGCGCTCTCCGTTGAAGCGGAGCGACTGAACCAAGCCGCCCGTCGCCTCGCGGCGCTACACGCACGGGCTGCCGAGCAAGAAGCCGCAGCAGACGTCGTCGAAGAGGCCGAAGGGATAGTCGAAGCGACCACGGATTACGTCGACCCTGACGACTTTGGGTTCACGGGCTGAGGGTGGCCGCCGGGGCGTCCAGAGCACTCGAGCTCCTGCACGCGACATGGTCTTGAGCGCCCATGATGCCGCTTCTAGCTAGTGCTTCGAGCCGCAGTACAGGCCGGTGTCCGGGCTCACCGGCCGGCCTGTTGGGTGTCGACGAGGTGCGGCCGGGGACGTGTGCTCCGACAGACCCTGCAATCCGTCGGGTCTCCCCAGGGGTACGTCATGGATGATCCCGTTCTGAGGGTGCAGTCCCAGCTCACCGCCCGCGACCGGGTCCTGCTGGGCTGGCTCTACGACCACGGCGTCCTCACCACACCACAGGTGGCCAACGCTCTGTTCCCGTCGCTGGACTTCTGCCAGCGCCGCCTGCGCACCCTGCACCAGCTACGGCTGATCGCCCGCTTCCGACCCCAGCGCGCCGACGGCGGCTCCTACCCCTACCACTGGCTCATCGACCAGCTCGGCGTCGAAGTCGTTGCCGCAGCCCGCGACGAACGGCCACCCCGCCGCGACCATGCCCGCCTCGAACGGCGCCGGTGGACCTCCACCCGCACCCTCACCCACCGGCTCGGTGTCAACCAGTTCTTCACCGACCTCGCCGGCCATGCCCGTACCCATGCCGGCGCTGAACTCCGGCAGTGGCTGCCCGAGGCCGTCTGCCAACGAGCAGGCACCTTCGCCACCGCCGACGACCCGGTTCTGGTCCGTGCCTACGAACCGAGCGTGCGGCCGGATGGGTACGGGCAGTGGTGCGAGGCTGGCCGTGAGGTCGCGTTCTTCCTGGAGTACGACACCGGCACCGAGCCACTCAGCGTCCTGACCGGCAAGCTCGTCGGCTACGCGAGGCTCTTCGCCACCCTCGGCCGCTCCTGGCCGGTGCTCTTCTGGCTGCACTCCGCAGCCCGCGAACGCAACCTTCGGCAGCGCTTCGCCGACCTGCCCAACCTGGTGCCCGCCGCTACCGGAACCCGCGACGTCTCACTCGGGAGCCCGTTGCCTACCGGACAGGTTTGGGCGTATCCGGGGACGGGTGACCGGTGCAGCCTTGTGGACCTGCCTGGTGCGGTTGACTGAACGGCGTCAGTTCACCGCCGTCGGCCGGTTCTCGCCAGTGTTGTTCTGGTCGCACCGCCTGTGGAACGAGAGCGCGGTATCGATCTTCCTATTGAGGCGCGAAACCGCATCACCGTGTAACCCGGCCGGCTGTTCCGGAGATCGCGATCTCGTGGCCGGTCCGCTCTAGCCGCATCATGTCGTCGACGGTCTCGTGGTTCAGGATCTGGTCGATTGTGGGGACTGCGTGCTTCTCCAAGGCCCCATCGGCGATGGTGAAGGTGGTGGGCATCACCTCATGCTTCTTCCAGCGGGCACCGAAGTCGGCGATTATGCCGCTCCTGGGGTCTCGGTTGGGATCGAGCTTCCGGTCGAGTAGGCGGAACTGGTACAGGCTGCGAGCGCTGCGCCAGGTGTTCTCCTTGAGCGCGAACTGCCGCTGCCGGGTACTTTGTGGCGCGTAGACACCGGCGTCGGTGTGGGTCAGAGGGAAGTCGGCTCGCTTAGCTGACAGTGCGAGGAACGCGGCGATCTCGGTGTTGGTCAACGCGAAGACCCACAGACTGGTGAAGAAGTGTCGTGAGATACGCACCAGTCCGCCAGGTGCCGGTACCGCGTAGGGCGGCCTTTGGGTCGGGGTGCTCGCCTCGGATAGCAGTGTGACTTTGTCATAGTCACGTCGCTGCCGGCGGTTGTCCTTGCCGACGCGTACCAGGTGGTGTTGGTCATCTAGGACACGTAGGGCATCTCGAATCTGCCGTGCACGCAGCGTAGGTGCGTCGCGGTAGTCGCCGGTCGAATCGGCCAGAACAAGACCTTGCCAACTCTCGGAGGACTGATCGGCCGCAGCTTCGACGGTACGACCGAGGTGAACCTGCTGTCCTGGTTCGAAACGGCACTGCGCGTCGAAAAGCATGAGTAACTCGAGGCGCAGTGCGAGTCCTTTGGCGCGGACGAGCCGAGGGAGCACCGGCCCGTGTTCGCTGTCGGGTTGTTCCTTGAGGAAAGCCGGCCGGATGCTGATCCACTCAGGTCGGCGTCCAGTGCCGCCGCGTCGGCCGCCGGTTTGCCACAGCCGCTCGAGGCGCTGCTGGACCTCGATGTGCAGGAGGGTGCTGCCCGAGGCGTCGTCGCTAGCGCTGAGCAATCTGTCGTTGATCCTGCTGCGGGCCGGCCGCGACGCCCGTGGGCGTCCCGGCGCCGAAACGTTTGTCTGGGTCGTCACTGCTAGACGGGGCTGGCGTAGCGGGTGAGGTGAGCGAGCACATCGAGGCAATGCCGACGAGTCTCGGGCTGGCGGGCGGTCAGCGTCACGATCGCCACCAGGAGGATCCCCGCGGGTACGAGTACAGGGAGCATGTCGGTCAACGTAGTGGGGGCGGGTACGGACGGGTCGTTGTGGCTGGGCATGTGCGATCTCCAATGTTCGGCGGTGCCCGCACGTCGCACTTGCTACGCCTGGCGGTGAGCGGATGACTCGTTTGCGAGGCCGGTGCGGCACGGGTTCGACAGCAAGGGTGCCGGTTCTGGGCGGCCTTGTCGCGTCAGTGATCTTGGAGGGCGTGAGCGCGTTGCCCGCACCACATAAAAGGCAACTACAAAACCCCACAGTTCTGGTGTGGGCAGCGGGTTGTTGCCAGAAGGCGCGTAGATCCCACGCCTCGGGCGAAGTTTGGACCAGACCTTAAACACGACCCACACTGGGCACAGCCCGCACCGCGAGGTGACCGTGGAACTGACCGGCGGCGGTGACGTCACGTCGGTGCGATTCGACCGCAGGTGGCTGCGTGACGCGCACGATGCGAACCTCACCCGGCAGCTCACCACGGCGTTGCGGGCGGCGTACGAGCAGGTCGACGCGCACGGCGCGCCGCGCCTGATCGCCGACAGCCCGCTCGGTCACGCGCAGACGGTGATGCGGGACCCGTTCGGCACCCTCGGGTGTCCGTGCTGATGGCAGCCCGATGATCGAGGTTCCGCAACGTCGCCGCGCCGCATCACCGCCACCCCGAGCCGATACGGGCGAGGCGTTTCCCGTGCCTGTACTCGGAGATCCGGCGACGTTGGCACTAAAGTTGCTCGGTCACCGCTGACTCTGGCCACGTGACGACTGCCGACGTCACCCGTCATGGGCGTCGTCGTCCTGGATACCTTGTCGCCGCCGCCCGACATAGCGCCGCGATATCGAGCCCTGCCGAGCCGCCGGGAGAGTGTGTGTTGGATAATCCGAACAGTCTTGACTATCTGCATCGGATGCGCGGAGTCTGAGTTGACTGTGTTCAGCGACGAGGAATGGATGGAACGGGCCCGCGGGTTAGATGATCTTGGTGTACGCGTTTCCGGCATCATCTCGACTCTGGCCAGTGAGGTCGATGTCACTCCTCATTCAATAAAGCATAGAGTCAAGGACCGGAACAGCGCGGCCAGAAAAATCACGAAGAAGCGCGCAACGAATCCCACGTACGGTCTGGAAAGCCTGACTGATGTCCTCGGAGTCCGCGTCATCACGTATTTCAGTGACGAGGTCGACCGCATCGCGCAAGCTTTGAACGACGAATTCGTCGTAGACGAGGCGAACTCG
The DNA here is from genome assembly GCF_040639325.1 of Actinoplanes sp. NPDC023936. Classification (NCBI taxonomy): domain Bacteria; kingdom Bacillati; phylum Actinomycetota; class Actinomycetes; order Micromonosporales; family Micromonosporaceae; genus Actinoplanes; species Actinoplanes sp. NPDC023936. The sequence goes on from NZ_JBEZZR010000002.1 coordinate 279,850, forward strand.
ATCGACAAGCGGAAGTCGCATGAGGCAGACCGTTTTGGATACATGTCACTGCACTATGTTCTCAGCCTGACCCCGGAACGCTTGGCCATGCCCGAGTACCGCCAGCATGCGGGCATCTCGTTCGAGGTGCAGATCAGGTCGATGTTGCAGCATGCCTGGGCAGAGGTGGAGCACGACCTCGGCTACAAGTCCGCCGGGGACGTGCCCGACATGTATCGGCGCAAATTTTCCATGCTGGCAGGCACCTTGGAGCTGGTTGACCAGCAGTTCTGCGCGCTCAGGAGCGAACTGGGGGCACCTCGAGCAGGCAGTGCGCCGGCGGACGAGGTGCCTCTCATGGACGAGCCGATCTCTCCGGCGTCCCTGGCCGCCTACATCGAGCGGGCGACGATGCTGCGCTTCAACGAGCGATTTGCACACGCCCATGCAGTCACGATCAGCCCCTCCGAGCCGGCCGCACTGAACCGGCTCGTGGTGAACCTCAATGAACTGGGCATTCGCATGCTGGGCGACCTTGAAGAGCTTCTCGCGAGTCACTTCGAGGCTCTCTACAGCCTGATGGAAAAGCGTTATCTGCGAGCCCGCGACCGAGGCGAGACCCCGGCCCTGACCGTCACGACTCCACTCTTGTACCTGATGCTCTTCAAAATTTCGGAGATGGGCGCGGCGGAGGGCCGGGCCACGTTCGAGAAAATATGGAAGTCATCCTCCTATGAGGAATACATGAAATCCGTTTCCTCGGAAATTAGGAAGGCGCGTCATGTCTGATCAGAATGGCTTCACGCCGGAACTTCTTCCGGGCGAGGCTCGCCACCGCCGGCACCCCGAGAGGGAACTGTCCGTGTCGCTTCCGGTCGATGCGGCCATGGCGAGCGCATTACTGCCCCGGGACGCACAACTGATTCGCGAGGCCATCACGGCGCTGATGCGGAGGCCGGATCCGCAGCGGCCCGCGCAATCCATAGGGCAGTCGAAGGCCGGGATCTACGCATTTTACGATTACGACGGGGAGCCCATTTATGTGGGCCAGACGACCGAGGGGTTCGCGGTTCGCCTGGGACGGCACCTCACGGCGGGCCGCTCGGACGCGGTGGCGAAGTCCGTCCTGGATCCGTTCGAGGTCCGGGAAGTGGCGCTCTGGTCTCTGCCGCACATCGGCGACATGCCGGCACGGGAGCGAAAGCCGGCGCTGGATCCATACGAGTACACCGTCTACGAGCGGCTGGTGAGTGAAAGCTCGTTCCACGCGCTTCTGAACGAGGGACTCGTCGCGCCGTCGGCGATCGTCGACATTCCCGAGCCTCTCGTCGGCGTGATCGTTCCGGATGAGGTGTTCCCCGATCGGAATCATCCGGATGTCCGCATCGCGCGACGCGTGCAGACCATGTCACAGCTCGCCAAGATCGCCTGTGAGCGCCGGGTCTCACTCGGACTGCGCCGGACGCTCGCCCTCCAGGCGGTGAGACTCGAGGAGATCACCCGGCGACGCCTCGGCGCGCTGACACAGGGCCTCGATGAAGAACTTCAGCGCGACAACCGGGGGGAAGCCTTCAAGGAGGAGCCGGAAGGTTCTCTCTTCTGAGCCAGCAGGGCGGCAGTAAGCCAGGCGCGGCCGACGACGCATCAAACATGTCGGGACCATCGTATTTCCGGGTGCTCATCAACGGCTCGCCCACCCTGTGCAAGGAGACCGAAAGAAATCTCTGGTCGCCCACTTCGGTCAGCTCGGCGCCGAGTGGTAGGTCCGCATGCTTCTTGATCGCGGTCAGGTTGTCGAGCTCCAGGGCTCGCTGGGCGGCCACGTCGGCGTGGTGCAGGATGGCCGTGATGCTGGCCTTCCCGTGCGTGTGCTGCGGCCATCTGAGCATGGGCGAGCCGCCCGGCTCGTATGACATCTGCCCGGTGTGCTTCTGGGAAGACGATCAGGTTCAGCTGCGCTGGCCCGACTGGGCCGGCGGCGCGAACTGGCCGTCACTGATTGAGGCCCAGGCGAACTTCACCGTGTTCGGAGCGTGCGAGCAGCGGTACGTGGCCAAGGTTCGGCCGCCTCATGATGACGAGCCGCTGGATCCGAACTGGCGCCGTATCGACGTGGAGCGGGACCGCTTCGAACCTCGGAGTCGACAGGACGTTCCAGGGCCTGACGACGGCATGGTTTTGTACTGGTGGCGGTATCGCGACACCGGATCCTGGCGTCGAGGCGGTTGAGGCCGATCAGCCTACGAGTCGGTCGTGCTGCTGGGCGGGCTCGATCGCGTACGCGGTGACCTGGACGCTCGCTCGGATTGGTCGCGGCGGTGGTCAGTGGCGTGGCAGTACGCCGGTAGCTAGCTCGCTTGCCCGGCGTGGACACCCACCGATTTGTGCGTGCAGTGCGTGCGTGCAGTTCTAGCGTGAATGCACGGAGGAACAGTTTCTGCGCACTTAACGTCCATGCTGTGCCAGCGAACAAACGCGACATCAAACTCATGGGATCAGCCGAGATCGGCCGCCGTCTCGGTGGCCTTTCACGCACCCGCATCTACCAGTTGACGCAGCGCCGCAACTTCCCGGAACCGGTCGCTGAGCTGGAGATGGGCAACGTCTGGCTGGCCGAGGACGTCGAGGCGTGGATCGCCGAACATCGGCCCGACATCGCCGAAACGACAGAGGGCGAATAGCAAGAAAACCTGTCCCGTGAGAATCCGGACTTAATTGACAACCATCCGACTTCCACGGGCGTTGGTAAGGCTGTGACTCCCGACAAGACGTTCGCTAATGTCGATGGCATGCCGCCTGCGAAGAAACCCCATGAGATGAGCTATGTCGACGCGGGCGGGGAGCTGCGCCGCTACACAGGCGCCTTCCTGATCATGTGCGGCATCGCTCCACTGCTGATGTTTTCGCTGCTGGCGAGCAAGCCGGGCGGCCCCGCCTACCCCATCTTGCCGAGTGTCGTCGCCGGTCCGTTCATCATCATCGGCGTCGTGGTAACCGCGCTCGGCATCTTCACGAAGGAACCGAAGCGTTCTGCTAAACGCGTTGGCGTCGGAGCGGGATTGATCATTCTAGGTGTCATTCTGATCTTCGGTATCCGCGCCGCAATCGTCTAGCCCTCGCTGAAGTAGCCAGAGAGGTGACAACGTGACCTTGAAGGTCGAACCAGAAGCCATCCGCCACTACGGCTTCATGCTGAGCCGGGCACGGGACGACGCGCGCGAGTGCAAGAACTACTTCTCTACACACCTCCCCGAGGTAGAGCCCGGCCTCGAGGGCGGGTTCTTCAACCCCATCGGGTACGCGCACAACGGAGTCCGCCAAGAACTCGGCAAACTGCTCGACCACCTGGTCAACATCCTGGATGTCTCGCACCAAGCCCTGTTCGCGGCCGCCACACACTACGAAGGCACCGACGCGGACTCCGCTAAGCGGCTGGACCAGAGCTATACCGCCGTGCAGCGCCCCATCGCCGGAGTCAGCTGAGCATGGGATTCACCGAGCCACGGGACCCCACCGTTCACCTGACCGAACCCGGCGCCCGCACCGAACAAGTTCTCGACCAGCCGTTCTCGCACCCCGGCTCCCTGTTCGACTGGTTCAGCCCCACACACGTCATCAACGCCTTCATCAAAGAAGCCGCCGGCTACGACGTGGTCGGCGAGGCATCGAAGGTCTTCGGCGGTGACTGGGAGACCATCTGGAAGGCCGCCGGCGCCATCTCCAACCTCGGCGACGCCCTGCAAGACATCGGGATCAACACCGCCAGCGGGAATCTCGACCTCGACAACCAGTGGGACGGCAACGCGTCGGAAGCCGCGTACGTCTACTTCACGCAACTCGGTGCCACTCTCAGCGAGCAGAGACAGAGCCTGACCGACCTGGCCGAGTCCTACCAGAAGGCGGCCGAGGGCACATTCCGGATCGCCGAGTCGTTCTCCGGCATCCTGAAAGACATGGGCGACGCCGCCATCATGGGGGTGATCGGTGCTTCGGCGGGGACTGCCGCCATCGAGACCGGGGTCGGCGCCGTGGCGGGCTATGCGTTCGCGGCCTACCAGGCACGCAAGATCTACATGCTCGGCGCCCGCCTTAAGCTGATCATCAGCACCGGGTACAACGACATCATGATGCTCGCCGGCATGATCCAGTCTTGGTCCGCCGACACCGGTGCCCTCTCCCGGTATCCGCTTCCTAACGCCGCCTACCAGCATCCGTCATCGGCTGCGTGAGGCAGGCTCCGTGAACGAGAGCACCGAGAACGAGGTCACCCACCGGTTCCTGCAGCATCTCGCCGACCACAGCGACAACGAGCTGCTCCGCGAGATGTCCGACCAGGTCTTCCGAGGCAACATCACTTTGGCCGACGGCATGTCCTTCCCCGCATACTCCGAGGCTCTAACCCAAAATCTTGCCGACTTCACGCAGTGGTACGACAGCCTCAGCGACGACGAACGCCAACGTGAAGCCGACGACTGCGCGGCCGATCTCAAGAGGGCCGACGAGCACCTCAACGCGGACCACGACCTCTGAGAAGGCAAGCCCTCGCTTGCCTACCGCGGTGAAGGCGGCCAGGTAGCTCCTGACCGTGATCATCTTTCCAAGCGGCTATTTGCACTGCTCACGAGCGGCTAATTTGCCTGAGTGGCACTCATAAACCTGAGCCCTGCTCACATGCACCTACTCAAAGCCAGCGTTACCCTCGCCAGACGCGCTCACGGTTTCACCGATGAGCAACGACGTCTTCTCGGAGGCGCCCATAAAGTGCTGTGCAATGCGCTGCGCGGCGAGCATGAACATTTCGACCGCCTACGAGCCGCGCCCCGCGACGTCAGCGGCGAAGTCACTCCAGACACGACTGTTGAACAACTCGCCGACGCCTGGATCGACGAGATCCTCATCGAAGACCGAATCAAACGACAGACAGTCGACCACTACGCCAACAACTTGCACTACTGGATCCTGCCCGCCATCGGGGACATGACCATCCGGGAAGCCACGGTCGGTGCGCTCGACCGTTACCTCAAGACCCTCGCCAGATCTCATCCATCCGGGGCACAGCGCTGCAAGGGCACCCTATTGCAGATGTTCAGTCTGGCCGTCCGCCACGGTGCAATCCCCGCCAACCCGGTCCGCGACGTCGGCCGCCTACCAAAACCACGCAAAATCGTTCAAGCCATGAGCTTCGACGAGATCCAACGGGTCCGCCACGCCCTACACCTGTGGCGCACCACCAAAGCCGTCGGACCTAGGAAAAGCCGCGCCTGCACCGACCTGTTTGACCTGCTCCTGGCCACCGGCTGCCGTATCGGCGAAGCCTGCGCCCTGCGCTGGCAGGACATCGACCTGCATGCCCGAACTCTCACCGTCGCCGGCACCATGGTGTTCCTTAAGAACACCGGCTGGGAACGTCAGGAATTCCCCAAGACCCTCGCCGGGCAACGCACAATCCACCTGCCCACCTTCGCCCTGACCATGCTCAGCCGCCGCCAGACCGAGGAACCCCATCGCCAGGACGATCCCCTCTTCGCCAGCCGCACCGGCACCTTCGTACAGCCGGACAACATGCGCCGCTCGCTACGCTGCGCCCTGCAACGGCAGGCTGATCTCAAATGGGTGAGCCCCCACGTATTCCGCAAGACCGTCGCCACCGTATTAAGCGGACAGGGCCTGGTCACCGAAGCCGCCGCCCAGCTCGGGCACGTCGACGAGAGCATCACCAAGAAGTTCTACATGCAGAAGCCCTCGACCGCCCCCGACGTCAGCCATGCACTGGAAATCCTGATTGGCGGAGGTGAGCGTCAATGAGAAAGACCCCAGGGCGGATAGCTAACCGGAATCCTGTAAGACAGTGGAAGCCGAGGAAACCCAGTGCAGTCGGCCCGCGCGGTCCCGCCAGTGTGACAGTGGAGCGTGGACCCTTCACTGCGGGCCGCATCATCCGCGGGGACCCGAGGTCACCTCACGAACGGCGGCTGCCGCACGAGATACGAAAAGTGATCGGCGAACCCCTGGAGCGCGTGGGTTTGCCTAGTTTCTACGTCCGAAGGTTCGGTCCAAGCTTCCAAGCATGAACTCCGCGACGGAGCATGCTTCGCGCACTACTAGTAGGGCCATGTCGGCAGTTACGCCGGTTGGCAGAGTGCGACCGTGCCCGGTTCCTTGAAGGTTGCGAAGCTGGTTGACCGACTCCGCGATCGTCCAAGTACTCTGCAAGATTGCCTTGATATTCTTGGCGCCTGGTGTGTCGTCGGGGACCTGCCTTGGATGCAAGCCCAAACGGTCACGGGCATGGAACCACAAACTCCCGAAATCATCCTTCTCGCTGAAGGGATACGAAAATTCCTCCAGTACGAATTTGGCGACGGCTTCCAGTAGTTCCTTTGCCGTGCCGATCAGCAGCGCGGGGTCATCTGTCGAACGGCGCAGCCGATTGAGCTGCTCGTCTAGGGCCTCGCGCCCTCCGGTAGATACATCGACTACCAATGGTGATAGATGTCCGTCTTCATCGAGAAGCCAGCCGGCGCGCGCCAAAGTCTTTTGTGCCTGCCGGACGTCATCGGCCGCGTGGCCTGATCGCTGAGTATCGAAGCACCCATGAACTCGGAGGGCGCTTAGTATGGCCTCGACAAGGTCTTTCCCGCGGGCAGGGTGACGCTCGGCGGCCTGAAATACCACCTGCACCCGCTGTTGCTTGTTCGGCGTTGCGGTACGTGGATCATATGGATCATCTGATGCGTAGCCGGCGCGAGCGAAGGCTGACGTCAACGCAGAGTGGCTTGGGCCTGCTCCGCCGAAGAAGAACCGGCCCAATACCGCGCCTACTTCGCTGTTCGCGATAGACACCGTGCAGCCTCCGGTGACGCTGTCGTAGCTTTTGGTCAAGCGATGGTACATCTCGATGAGTCTCAGTGAGGAATTAGTTTTAAGAGTCTCGCCGTTACCGCTTGTGGCAACGATCTTTGATGGCATCGTCGCTGCTAGCGCACATGATCGAGTGCGCTGAACGCGGCAGATCCGCATGCCGCCGGAGGGCCGGCAGCGATCCCTCGCGTTGCCGATGACTACGCATACGACGTCCTCGTAGCGGCAAATCCATCGAGGATCTTCACTAGTCCGATGACCTCCGTGTAATCGGGGCGTACACAGGTTCGCACTATCGGTCGGGCGTTGACAGATGTGGTCGGTTGCGGACTTCGGGGAGTTGAGGGTTTGGAGACGCCTTGCCGACGTGCCTGAGAGGGTTAGAGGCTGGTCGTCGCCCTGGGTAGTTGTCGTTAACCCAGGGGTCTACATGATTGCTGGAACGAAGCTGGCGATCAGCCGTGATCGATTTCGGGCACGCCGGCCTCGTCGAGCATGGTGAAGAAGTCAGCGATTTGGCCTTGGCGGGCGTAGGGATGCGTGGTCGTGAAGATGATCCGCTGAGCGGCGCGGGACAGGCCGACGAAGAAGGTCGAGGTGGATTCGATTGGATCGCGCGCGTGGGCCCACCACTGTCGATCCTCGAGGCCGAGGAAGAACACCGTGTGGTATTCCAAACCCTTGCTGCGGTGGGCGGTGAGCAGAACCACGGCATCGGCGCATTCGAACTGCCCTAGCGCGTCGGCCCAGTCCGTGCTTGTGGGCGCGACGGCGGCGAGCCGGGCTTGGAAGGCTTCGGTGAGGACGTTCAGCCGGTCGGCGGGCGCCGCTGACCGAATGTAGCGATGCAGTAGGTCGACGCCGAGCAGCTCCAGCAGGTAGTTGACGCAGTCGACGGCCGAGCTGGCTCCCGGCGGGGTGTTCTTGAGCCAATCTCGTAGTGAGATCGTGAGTGTCGAGAGGTGGTCAGCGGTACGCCGTTGTCCCGCGTCGTCGCCGACATCGCCGTGGACGCGGGCCAGTGTCGCCTGGACCTCCTTCCATACGCGTGCCAGGCCGCGGGGCTGGTCGGCGAGCCGCAACAGCCCGAGCAGCAGGCGGGTGACTTCGTGTTTGAGCAGGTCCTGCAGTCGCATCGCGCCGACCGGCATGTCGTCGTTGCGTACCTTGATGTCGTAGCGGCCGAGCGACTGACGGAACCGATTTTCGAAGTCGCTGATCTTTTGCCGTGCGATCAGGGCGAAGTCAGCGGGAACCCGGCCGGATACCGCGATGTCGCGAGCGATCCAATCGGCGATGACGGTGGCTTCCCGGTTGGGGCTGGAGAACCGCCACACCTCGGCCGGGCTGTCGGTGATGCTTCCGTCGGCCTTCGACACCGCGGGCATCGCGGCGGGGTCGAGGCTGGTGGCGACGATGTGTTGTACCCGCACCAGTTCGTCGCTGGAGCGGAAGTTCCATAGCAGCGGGTAGCTGGCCGCGTCGAACGCCTCTGCGAAGCGTTCGAGTGCTCGTGGAAGGGCACCTGCCCAGCCCATGATGCGTTGCTTGCTGTCACCCACGGCGGTGAGGGTGGGCCCGTCGGCGAACACCGATGCGAGGAAGGAGAACTGGGCGCTGGTGGTGTCCTGGAACTCGTCGACGAATACGAAGGGGTAGGTCTGGCGCAGGGCCCGCCGTAGCTGGGGAACGCAACGCACGAGAAGCTCGGCCAGCCTGTTGAGCATGATGAAGTCGACCTTCGCCGGACCCGGCCGGAGGTACCGGTCATGCCACCACTGCAGCGCGGCGTAGGCGGTGGCGTCGTCCGGGTCATCGGCGGGAATCGTGGCCGGCAAGCTCCAGTTGCCGATGGTGTCGGGTAGGAAACGGCTGGCCCGCAGCGCCGCTACCTGCGGATAGAGGGATGCGGGGGCGGCGGGGATGATGTCTGCGAGGAAGCCCTCGAGGAAGCGTTCCGAGACGTAGTCGATCTCGTAGCCGTCCGTCATCCGCCAGTCGGGAGGCAGAGCGGACGCGAACCGGTCGACCAAGCTCTTGGTGAACGCGTCGAAGGTCATGGACACGAACCGGTCGGCGTGTTCGGGAATCCGGGTGGTGACCCGTCGGCCGAGGTTGGCCGCCGCGTCGCGCTTGAACGAGATCGCGAGGATGCGTTGCGGCCAGGGGCAGATGCCGGTCTGCAGCAGGTAGGCGGCCCGTTGGGCGAGGAACTCGGTCTTGCCGGCGCCGGGGCCCGCCACGACTGCGGTGTTCGCGGGGTGGCGCAGGGCCTGCCAGGCGGCCGGTTCGAGGTCGTCGATGTCGATGGGCCGCCAGTCCGCGGCGGGAATCAGTGTCGCGGGCCGGGGCGTCGCCCGGACCGGGGCGTCGGGTCGGTTCACAGGCCGACCTCCTTGCGGATGTGCCTGATCAGGGCCGTGATGACCTTCGGCGCGCGATCGCGTATCTGGTCGTCGGTGAGCCGGCTGAGCCCTCGCAGGTGACTGCTCGGCTTCGAGTGACTCAAGAACAGGTAGCGATACCACCGCAGGAGGCGAGCGCGCCTGGGCACCGACCAGAATTCCGCGCGAGGGCTCTTCTCGCCGATGACGCGGGCCAACGCGTCGGATCCGTTGGGGCCGGCCTCGCCGGTCTCACGCTGGGTGTACTGAGGATAGAACCGCGACAGCATGATGTAGTCGAGGTCGAGTGGGGCAGCGAAGAAGACGCCGAACCGGCGCAGGTGTCGCATGATCGGCCACAGGTCCTTCAAGGTCAGCGCGTCGGTGATGTCCTCGGCCTCGGCGTAGTCCGACAGGCCATTCAGCGGGTCGGCGCCGTTGGCGATGAGCCTTTTGCAGGCGTCGCGTAGCCGGGCCGGGCCGGCTCCGGCACGGCCGTAGTCGAGGTCCAGCAACGTCGCGTGCGGGATGCCCAGATCGGTGAGCAGCTTCCACATGTGGTTGGTGTGCCGCCCACCGAGCGGGACCACCACGACGAACGACGGATCAAGGTCCACGCCGGAGGCCCGGGCGACGCGCGGAATGACGAGCTCTTCGGTGTCGCCTTCGCCCAGGACGACGAACTTCGCGAAGTACAGCTCAGGGTGCGCCCGGACCGCCTCCCGGATGAACTTGCCGGCGTTGGTGCCGGCGGCGGGCAACAGGATCGGACGAACCGACGAGGTCACCGTGGTGGGGTCGATGCGGAAGTACCGCAGGCTTTCCGGATCGACGCGGGTCAGCACGCCGGCGCAGTGGCTGGACAACACTGCTTGTGCGGCGGCATCCGTAGCCAGCTCCAGCAGCTGGTTGACGATACGAGACAAGAAGAACGGCGAGACGCTGTTCTCCGGCTCCTCGACCAGAACGATGGTCAGGCTCGGCAGCTGAGCGGCGTCCAGCGTGAAGTCCGTGGCGTGCCGCTGGTCGTAGACGGCGGCTTCGACATCCAAAGCGGTGGACACCAACGCGAGATGCAGCAGCGACCTCTGGCCATCGCTGAGCTGCCGGGCGGGGCGGTCGCGGCCGGTGGGATCGGGCGCGAATACCAGCTCGGCGTGTCGTACCAGCTGGTCGAAGTCGTCGTCGAGCAGCCGCAGCTTCGGGGTGGCGTGGGCGCCCGCGTCGTGCAGCTGGCGCCACCGCGCTCCCAGCATGTCCTCGACGGCCTTGACGACCGGCTCACCGGAGAACTGAGCCTCCATGGCGGCAGCGTGATCGCTCACCAAGTCACGCAGGCCCGGCGACCATTGCGCGGCCCGCCACACACGGCTACCCAGGAAGTTGGTCACCTGCCGGGCACCGTCACGCGACGCCGGGATGTAGACCACCTGAATACGGCTGCGCTCCGCGGGCGGAAGCGGCGCGTAGTCATCGTCACCGTATTCCTCGGCCAGCGTGGAGACGACGATGCGGTCCTCCGTGATGGTGCCGTCCACGGTGCCGTCGTCGTCCCAGGTCCCCTTCAACACGATCCGCATCTTCAGGGCGCCGTCGTCGTCGGCGGCCATCCGCGAGAAGAACTCGGGCACGACCCGGCGGCTGACGGTCCGCCGCTGCTGCCGACGCTCGCTGCCGTCCTCGTGCTGCTGCTCGTCGTCTTCGTCCTCGTCCTCCTCGTCAACGTCGGTGCCGAGACCGGACTGAATGCCCGTGGGTTGGTCATCGTCAGCGTGCTGGTCGTCCTCATCGAGTTCCGGGAAGGCCAGGACGGCCTCGATCGTCAGTTCGCGGCTGTTTGGAGGCTGGGTCTCCCCGGCGGGAACGTGGAAGTCCTCCACTCGTATCGCCCGCTCGGACCCGGTGATCCCGAACAGCCGCAGCAACGCCTGGCAGGCGGCGGTCTTGCCGGTGCCGTTCGTGCCGATCAAAGCGGTCAGTTCCGGTCCGAGCTCGATCGTGGTGGGCTCCGGCCCGAAGCACTTGAAGTTTCGCAGCACCAGCTTCTCGACGTACATTCTTCACTTTCCAGGCAAAGAGGCGAAGTAGGATGACGGGCGGTAGCTCGTAGGCGCCGTCAGAGTGGCTTGCTCGGGTCAACCATCCAGCTTCGTGGGCCGGCGTCGGCGGACAATCGCGGATCCGAGGGACGCGGTAGCGGTGAAATCCGGCAGGCCGCCTCTTCTCACAGCGTTCATGAGCGGATGAAGACCTGCCGGACCTGGGACCCGCGTGCCCACGATTGAGGTGCTCGTGTGGCGGCATCGGTGGGCTGTGAGGACTATGCCGCGGCGCTGCCACCGGAGTCGTGGGGCGGCCGCGGCCCCGCCGGACCGATGTCCGGGGCATCGGTCGGGAGGTCCTGGCGATGCAGCTCGTCGCGCATCTCCTGCGGCGGCTTGATGGTCGAGGCGGAGTCCTTCTGCCGCGCGTCGATGATGACGGCGCGCACGTCCACCCCGTGCCGCTGGGAGGCGATCTCGGCGGCACGCGTCACCTTGGTGGTGACGCTCTCGGCCATCTCGGCGTCGGTATAAGCGATCCCGACGAAGTACACCACCTGGACCCCTGCGGCGATCGCGTACTCCGGCGCTTGGGCGAGGATGCCGTCCCAGAACTTCGAACTGGAGACCAGCTTCATCTCCACCTGCGACCGAGCAGTCCATCCGCGGGCGAACTCGAAGTCCACCGGGCCCCGCCCGTGATCCGCCTCGCCGGCGAACGCCACCTCATTGGCCTTGCAGTAGTGCCGGACGCAGTGCCGGAAGACCTCCTGCACCTTCTTCTCCGGCATCGATACCGCGCAGTGCCACAGCAGTCGCCAGTCGCCCTGCCGTTCGATGCCGTGTTTGAAGATCTCCACGAGGGTGCCGACGAACTCGGGAAACTGCGCCGGGTCCTCCGGGACGAACACCGCGTCGGACTTCGCGGCGATCTCCCGGCCCATCTCGTAGGGCTGGACCCGCAGCCGCCGATCCTGCGCGACGTTGTAGGGCTGGTGGTCGTCGCGTTCGAGCGCCGTCAGGAACTCGGCCACGATCTCCGGGTTCTGGCGGGCCATCCGGGCCTTCTGCTCGGCGGTCACCTTCCGAGCGATGGCGTAGTTGAAGTGCAGCCGCAGCGCCTCTGCGTGCTCGCCCCACGCGAACTTCCAGAAGCCGTCCGGCGTCACGACCGGGATGTCGCGCAGGAACCGCTCCGGGACCAGAAGCACAGGGGTGGGCCGATCCGCGAACGGGTTCAGCGGCAACTCCACCTCCTCGTCACGCCACATGGCGTCGGCCGTGTCCCAACTAGCGTTGCGGACCCGGACGCTCCGCATCGGGATTCCGTGCCGACGGGCGACCTGCTGGGTGTACCGGATGAAGTAACTCTTGGCGACGTTGCAGACCGCGTCGCTGATCCGGTCCAGGCCCATGCCGCCCTGGAACAGGGCGAGCATCTCGATGTGCGGCACGTTGTCGAAGCCGAGACCGAGGGCGGTCTTGACACCCTCCAACATGCCGACCTGCAAGCCGCGGCCGGCGCCGGAGCCGTTCGGCGAGTTCCTCGCCAGACCCAGGCAGAACTCGGCCGGTTCCGGGAACATCAGCAGCCGCTGCGCCTTCTTCCAGGCCAGCGACCGGACGTCACCCTTCGACTCGTCCACCAGATCGAACACCATCTGGAAGAAGTCGAGAATGTGGTCGTGAGCGCCGAACCATGGCACGGCGGCATCCGGGTAGATCAGGAACGGGTCGACACACAGCGGCGTGTCGGCCGACAGCAGCGGGTCGAACCAGTCGTCCGCGGTCGTCCTCTGGACGCCGAACACCTCGCTGAACCTCTCCACGGCGGGCTTTCCCATGGTGATCCCTTCTACGCCCGGTGACTCTCACCAGGGCGCGGCGGACCGCCGCGAGTGTCCCGCCCATGAAAAAATTCACGATCCCTATCACGGGCGTGAATGATTCGTTAGGGTCGGAAGCGCCTACCACAGCAGCTTGGGACCCCGGCCGGGACGTCGACCTCGACACCGGTCGGGGTCTTTCGCGTTTGGACCGTCACCGACCGTATGACATGAGCGCAGCGTAGTCAATCAACCAAGTTGCATGGCTGCGGTTTACGCGTCCCCAACCTGTGGACGATGTTGTGGAAAAACCTGTGTCCTCACCGTAGATATTGTGGATAAAGCGTTTCTGTCGTACCCGTCTTGTAGACTCCGCCGCCCTCGCGGAGGCCCGAATTCGGTTACAGAATGTAGTCCCTGGTCAGGGGCCTGGGAGCGCTCTATCGGACTCTTCGTTGGGGTCTGCCGGACCCTCGGGCGGGCAGGCCGATCTATCCACAGGATGCAGCGTCTATCCACAGTGTGATGCTCACCATGTCCCTTCTCCACCTGGCCTTTTGCGGTGCTCCAGGCGGTCAGGCGTGCCGTTATTCGGGCACACGAAGGGGCCCTCCAGCCGTGAATCTTCGCTTGGTGAGCTGACGTGCTGGGGCGACGAGACCCTTCGGTCATGCGCCGCCCCTCCCCTCCCTCCTACAGCCGCTACGCCACTTCGCGGGGGATGAGGTTGGCGGCCGCGTCGGCGTTCGGACGCCTCAGCTCGAGGATGACCGAGGTGTAGGTGTCGGAGGTGAGTCCGATGGTGGAGTGGCCGAGGACTTCCTGGATCTCCTTCAGGTCAGCTCCGCCGTGGCGTAGATACGTGGCGGCGCAGTGCCGGAGGTCGTGTAGCCGTACCGGAGGTAGGCCGCTTCTGGTGACGAGATGGTCGAAGCGGTCGCTGATGGCCTGGGGATGCCACGGCTGGCCGTCGGGGCGCACGAAGAACAACCCGGTGTCCGGCCAGCTGTCACCGCTGACCTGCTGCCAGCGACCGCGCATCTCAAGGTATGCGGTCAACCCGGCGACGGTGGTGGGGCCGAGCGGGACGATCCGGTCGCCGGCGTCGCTCTTCACCTTGCGGGTGACCGGGGTGTAGCCGACGGTGGTGATCTGCTGGACGATGCCGAGGTAGGCCTCGTTGAGGTCGACGTCGTAGTCACGGAGCCCGATGGCCTCACCACGGCGGAGGCCGCGGTGCAGGATCAGTTCGAACAGCGGGTAGAGCACGGCGTCGTGGCGTTGGGCGTAGTCGAGGAACTGTCCGGCCTGCTCGGGTCGCCACACCATTACCGGGCTGGGCCGCTCGCCGGTGGCCTTCCACAGCTCGATCGCCTTCGGTGTCCAGACGCGTGCCTTCGGGCGGGCGCCGGATTCGAGTTCGATGCTCAGGGCCGGGTTGATGGGGATGAGCCGGGCGCGGCGTACGGCGTCGTTGAGTGCTACCCGCAGGGTGGCGTACAGCCGGATCATGCTGGACGCACCCATCGGTCGGACACCGCGGTACTGGTCGCGGATAGCGGGGTCGGTGCTGACTCGGCTGGTGCGGATCTGTGCATTGCGGGCGTCGAGTGCGGTGAACATGACCTCGATGTGGCTGGTCCGCAGACTCTGCAACGGGATGTCACCGAGGTACGGGATCAGGTAGGAGCGGATATGGTCCCCGTACCCGCGGATGGTCTTTGGTGAGAGCCCGCGCCGTCCAGCAAGCCAATGGAGAAGGTATTCGCCGGTGGTGGTCGGAACGGCGGCGGGGACTCCGGCGCGGACGCGGTCGGCGACGGTGTCCCGGTCCGGTAGCAGGATGCCGTTCTTGCAGGCCTGCAGCAGGTCACTGATCTGCACGGCGAGGCCGGTGTCATCGCCGGCCAAGGCGAGCAGCGCGCGGGCGTGGTCGAGTTCGGCGCGGGTGGCATCGCGGTCGTCGAAGCCACTGCGGCGTAGTATCCGGCGTCCGCGTCCGAGTGCGGCGGGGAGTTCCAGTTGGTAGCCCCAGGTGCCGTGGGTGGTGCTCCAGGAGCCGCCGGGGCGGCGCAGTTTCGGGCAGCCGCTGTTGAGTCGTCTCCCGGTGGCCGAGTCTTTGCAGCCGCACCGTTTGATGATGGATCCTTCGCTACTCATCGTTCTCCCTGTTCAACGTGGTCGTCGACGGCGGTCGTTCTGATCCCGTCGTGGTGATCCACGCTTCGCTGCGCCGACGACGTCAAGTCGCCTCTCGCGGGGTCCGAGGACGATGAGGGGGTGGGGACAGGTACGCGGTAGCGGATGCCGGTGAAGATGGCCGGAGCTGGAAGCGACTCGCTGACTGCGGACCAGATGGGATCTCCTAGGGTGCATGGCATGGTGCCCGACTGGTTTCTCGCACGCCTTGGCTGGAAGACCCCGGATCCTGAGAGTACGAAGGCCAAGGATGTCTGCAGGCGGGCATTCGGCCATGAAGCCGGTCGAGAGTGCGGGCCGAACCTCGCCGACCTCAACGGCGCCTCCAGCACCTTCATCGCGGGGGAGATCTACCGGCTACTGGGCATCTCTCCCGCCGTCACACGGGACTTCGACCTCGGTGAACTCGAACTGGAGGACACCGAGCCGGAATCCGGCGACGCCGCGGTGCCCACCTCGGAAGGCATCACGCTGGAAAAGGGCTTGGAATCCGAAATCAGAGAAACCCTCGACTCCGCTGAACCGCTCCGTCGCTGGTATGTGACCCGCAAGGACGTCGCCCACGACTTCGCGCAGTTCGCTCACATGCAACGGTTCGAACAGCTTGCCGCGAGCGACGCCATGAAGGAGTTGCGGAAGGAGTTCCCCGAATTTCTCGCATCGTTACCCAGGGACTACAACGGCAAGTCCGACGTGATGGTCGGCCTACCGGATCCGACCGACGACTCGAAACGGCTTCTCCACGCGGTCGTCTCGTCGAAACTAACGCTTCGCTCCGACAGGGCGCAGAACGTGCGCACCGAGTTCGGCGTTCTGATCAGGAACAGGCGTGGACGACTGCCGCACCTCGTAGTGGTGACCGCCGAGCCGCTACCCAGTCGGCTTGAGTCTCTGACACGCGGCACAGGTGAGATCGACGCCAATTATCACCTCCTATTCGAAGTGATGGACCAAGCGATCAACAACCTCGTGTCACGGACTGACCTGCCGTCGCCGACGCTTACCGGGCTCACAAAGCAGGCGATCAAATGGCGCGAGATGGTGGACGGCGGCCGGATGCGGCCCTACTCGACGCTGATCGAAACGCTGCGCCGCACGTGAGCGCTTTCCGCACGGCTGACCGGCCAGGCTCTGGCGGGACAGGTCCTCGGCCTATGCCCGGTGCAGCTGCGCCGGTGTAGCACGGGTGTGGGTTGCCGGGCGGGCTCGGACCGCAAAACCGGGGCTCGACCCCCTGTCTTTAGCGCCCGTTGGCAGGTATTGGTGTCTTCCGACGCGCGCTGGAAGTTCATAGCCGCCGCCTACGATGACTAGACAGAGCCCAGCGGTCTCAGGAGGCCGTTTCCTTGATGAGGTCGTCGTAGTCCCGAAGCCTTCCCTGACCGACCAGTCGCTCCAGGGTTCTTACGCCCTGCCAGCGGTCGGAGTCTCCGCGTTCGAGGGCCAGCCGTTTCACCGCTTCCTGGACGGCTTCCAGGTGCAGGTGGTAGACGAAGTCGACAGCTCCGGACCCGTCGCAGAGGATCGCCAGCATGTACGGCCGCGGTTCCATGGTGACGACGCCGTAGTGCGGCATCCTTCCGCGCCGGAGACTCGCCAGTTTCGCGCCCTGGGAAAGGCAGTCCTGCGCTCTGTCCGTACGCAGACTCCACTTGAGCGACAGCGCCGTGCGGAGCTCCCGCGGCTCCTCCGCCGTTATATCGGAGATCGTCACGTCGAGGCCGAGCAGCGACTCCTCCGGGGCGTTGGTGAGGAGGCGCGCGATCAGCGTGTTCCGTTTGTCGAGCCGGTTCTTGAGCTGGTTGAGCTTGCGGAGGACGTCCCCCCGGGTGGGACTCGACGGGAGTCCGCGGACTGCGTCGACGATCTCCTGGATCTGGAAGTCGGAGAACTTCTCGACGTCGCGCTTGAAGTCCGAGAAGGCCTTCAAATGCGAATACTGGCGGAATCCGGTCGCCGAACCGCTACCCACCGCGAGCCCGGAACCCACCCGCGACGCCAGATCACCGATGATCTCGTGACCCATGGCCTCGCCGATCTTGGTAGGGCCTTTGCGGTCGGCGGGCACGCCGAGGATCTCGAACAGCATCCGCCCGAGGGCGACCGAGATCGCGTCGCTTCTGTCCGACGTGTTCGGGTTCGACGAGGTCGTCTCCGAGTCCTTCGGATCGGACCTGAACCCGCAGAGTGCATCCAAGAACGTGGCCGGCATCAGGACACGCTACTCGTCGCTGCAGTGTCGAAGGCACTCACCCGTGAAGCGGACAGCTACGCGTGGGCGCGGCCGTATTCGTGCTCGGTGGCGCCCGGCCCTGAACGGGCCGCAGGGCTGGAGAGGGCTTCTTGAATATGGGCCGCCTAGCCGAGGTCGCTGTGGTGGCGATGACCTGGCTTAGTCGAGCGTCGATATTTTTGTCATACCCGTCAGTGATGATGACCGTGATCCGACTTTCCGGAGAGCGGGGGCTCAAGGGTGAACGACGTCGTCACGGCTGAGCAGGTGGAGCGGCACTTCGCGCGGTCGGCTCATACTCGTGCGCTGGTGAATCGCTGGGTCGAACGCCACGGGGACGACGGCGTCGTCGATGCGGTGCGCGATCATCGGAGCCGCGTCGTCAACACCGCGACGCTCGAGGAGGTCAAGGAGGTGTGTGCCGCCACCGACCACGCCCTCGGCGAAGTGAAGAGGAAAGACGTGAAAGACGTTCGGTCGATCAATGACTGGACCTGCCCGTTCGCTGTCAGCCATGTCTTCCACTTCATCACGGAGGCCATCGGAACCATCCCGACCTATCAGGAGTTCCAGAAGCAGTGCGAATCGCCGCGGTTCCGACACATGCTGTGGACGCCCGCTCTCCAAGCGATCGCTGCCTGCATCGAGGACGGCACCCCCGAGAGGATCGCCCGGCACGCGATGAAATGGCGGATCGGCAACTTCTACTACTCCTTCCTGCGCGAACAGTGGGTCCACGCCTATCTGCGCTCGCACGGTGTCATGACCCGGCAGCATCCCTTGGCCGACGCGCTGTTCGCCGTCGACGGATGGGCCGGCGACAAGGTCATCAGCCTCTACATCGGCAACCAGGATTACCGGACGACGAACGGTGGCCGAAAACGCACACCCCGGCACCACCTTCGTGGAGGCCGCCCGCCGTTCACCTTCATCGACATGGAGCTGCCCCCGGCAGACAGCTTCGGCGTGGTCTACATCCCCCGCCGGCATGAGGTCGACGACTGGATCCACCGCTACTTCCCCGAGGCCGTGGCCTCCTGACGAGAATCCAGGGGTCCCCGAAGGTGCCGTGGTCCTGCCTGCGCCGATCCGCTCGAGGCGTCCTCGGGCGAATGAACGAGCTTCCCCTCGTACCTTCCGCCGCCCACGGACGCCGGTCAGCCGCCGAATTGCGGACATGTCGCCACCCGCGCCGACCGGTCGTGTCGGTGTGGCTTGTCTAGGCTGCTTCTGGTGACTCCAGATCTCCAGTCGGACGTGCTCGAACGTAAGACCCTCGTGCCGGATCCCGGACTCGTCAAGAGCCTCGGCATGCACCACACACTCGAGTCCGCCGTCGCGGACCTCGTCGACAACAGCATCGACGCGAGAGCGACGCGAGTGGTCATCGCCTTCGAGATGAGCGGCGGGTCACCGACCGCGTTGACCGTCTCCGACAACGGTCGAGGCATGGACGGCGATCAGGTCGACGAGGCCATGCGTCTGGGCCGCCAACGGGCCTACGAGACCGACGCCCAGGGCCACTTCGGTGTCGGCCTGAAGGCGGCCTCGTTCAGCCACGCCGACACGTTGACCGTCTGGACCACCCCTGACGGCGCCCATCTGCACGGCCGGCGCCTGCACCGAGGCGATTTCCAGCAGGACTACGGCTGCGACGTACTCGCGCCCGACAGCATCCGTTCCGAGTTGGCGGGATATCTGACTCGGCTCGGCACCGAGACGGGCACCGTGGTGCGCTGGTCCGACACGCACTTCCCGCGCACCACGGTGTCCGGCGGCACCGACTGGCTGGACGAGTCGAAGACCCGGCTCCGCATGCACCTCGGCCTCGTCTATCACCGCCTGCTGGCCGACCAGCGGATCCGGGTGGAACTCGAGGTATTCGACCGGGACCTCGACGAACGTGGTGCCCCGGAAGCGGTCGCTCCGATCGACCCTCTCGGGTTCGCCGCCTCCGCGGTCGCCGATTACCCCCAGGATCTCGTCGCCGTCGTCGGGGAGAACACCGTCCGCGTGCGGTGCCACGTCGTCCCGCCCCGTTCGAGTGGATCCTCGTACCGGCTCTACGGCCGTGACGGGGCCGAGTTCCAGGGCTTCTACATCTACCGCAACGACCGGCTCCTGCAGGCCGGCGGCTGGAATCAGGTGACCACGGACCATCGCAACAGGGCGCTGGCTCGCGTGGTCATCGACGACTTCCCGTCGATCGCGGGCCTGGTGCGGATGAACCCGGAGAAGAGCGGGATCATCTTCTCTCACGATTTGCAGCACGCGATCGTGGCGGCCACCTCGCCGGATGCGACGGCTTCCACGTCGTTCAAGGACTACCTTCAGCGGGCTGAAGCAGTCCTCGTCGAGTCCCGCCGCCGGCAGCGGGTCCGCCAACCGATCGCCGAACCGTCGAAGGGCCTGCACGACGCGATCCGCCGGACCATGCGCGCCGAGATCCCGATCCGCGAGGACGAGGGGCCCCTCGAGATGCGGTGGCGGCGGATGCCCCGGGAGAAGTTCTTCGAACTGGAGCGCGAGGAACGCGTCGTGTACTTGAATCAGCACTACCGGCAGATGCTCACCGGCGGGAAAACAGGCCTGAGCGATGCGCCGTTGCTCAAGACGCTGGTCTTCCTGCTGGTGGAGGGATTGTTCAAGGGGCAGCACTGGGGACCGCGGGACAAGGACTTCATCGACATGTGGGACGCCGTGTTGAGCGCCGCGGTGCAGGTCGAGGAGACCTATCGCAACGGCGGCCGGCCGTGACGGCCGACTCCGGCGGCCGCCACCTCTCCCGCGACGACCTGGAGAAGTACCTCGCCGGGACGGTGCCCGCCGCGCTGACCCTGCCGGGAACACCGTACTGCCGTGTCATCATCGAGCCCGGACTGCGCCGGATCATCCTGCGCACACCCCGGCTACCCGAGCCCACCGTGGACGTGGCCGGGCTCGAGTACGTCACCACCCGGACCGTGGCAGCGGAAGGCGCGACCTGGTCGGAACTGGTCGTCGACCACGGCGGCCAGGGCGTGGAGGCCTATCTGCTCGTCAGCGACGTGGCGGACCTCATGCAGCTACGGGGCCTGAGCTTCGGCAGAGCCGTCCAGGCGGCCATGGCGACGTTCCAGGACCTGCTCAGCAACGCGCGCGGCCTCACCCCGGAGAAGCAGACCGGACTGTACGGCGAACTACTATTCGTCGAATCCTGCCTGGCCACGATGCCGCCAGCGGCGGCCCTCGACGCCTGGCGGGGCTTCACCCGGCACGAACACGACTTCGTGTTCCCCGGCGTCTGCTTCGAGGTCAAGACCACCCGGACCGAACGGCGCCGCCACCGGATCTCCGGCCTGGAGCAACTGGAACCGATCCCTGACGCGACCTTGTGGGTCCTGTCGGTGCAACTGACCTCGTCGACCCCGGCCGCCGGCCGCACCCTGACGGAACTGGTCGACGACATCCGCGATGCCCTGGGACCGGTGGCCGACCGGTTCGACACCATGCTCGCGCAGGTCGGCTGGAGGGACCGTGACCGGCCCCTCTACCGCGAGGCTCTGGCACTCCGGGCGCCTGCGGCCGCATACGCGGTCGACGACGGGTTCCCCGTCCTCGACCGCAGCGTCGTCGACGCCGGATGCACCAGACCCGAATTGATCGTCGATGCCGACTACACCGTCGATCTCACCTCGCTGCAGCCCGGTACGCCGCCGGCTCCGGCGGACCGCTTCGTAGAAGGGAACACCTGAGGTGACCGAGGCAGCGAGCAGCTGGGAGCCGGACCTCATCGAAGCGGTCGCCGGCCTGAAGACACGAGGACCCGCCAAACTACTCAGGCGGATCAACGTCGATCGCGAGGACGACGACGCCGTGACCATGAGGGACCTGCAGGAGTTCCTCGAGGCACACAACCAGCAGGACAACAGCGCCGTTCTGCACCTGGCGTACGCGCTGGCCCAGTGGGACTTCGACGACGACGAGACACGCAAGTGGGACGCGGCCGGAACGGAACCCCGCACCGCCGAACGCCGCCGGCGCATCTACGACCTGCTGGGGCTGTCGCCCGAGGTGGCGGCACGACTGGACACCATCGCACCGGTCGCCACCATGCGCACGACCGTGATCAGCACGGACTGGGACCCCTGGTACGACGAGGCTCGCCGCACGCAGCGCAACTTCTACTGGGCACACTACGAGCGGTACCTGATCGAGCAGCGCAAGTGGCACGCCGAATCGATCGCCGCCCTCGACAAGGCCACCACCGACGTGGTCCGCCGGCTGTCCGACCCCACCGCCGCAGACACCTACCAGACCAAGGGCCTGGTCGTCGGCTACGTCCAGAGCGGCAAGACCGCCAACTTCACCGGCGTCATCGCCAAGGCCATCGACGCAGGCTACCGACTCGTCATCGTCATGACCGGAACGATCGAGCTGCTGCGCTCGCAGACCCAGCGACGACTCGACCGGGAACTCGTCGGCGTCGAGAACCTCACCCGGACCCGAGTCGACGGAGCAGCCGACGAGTTCGACTACGAGTACGACGACGACTGGCTGGCCGGCAAGTTCATCAGCCACGGCAAGGACTTCCAAGCACTCGGCCACCCCGGTATCGAGCGCCTGACCCTGCTCCACGACGACTACAAACGGCTCAAGCAGGGCCTGACCAGCATGAAGTTCGAGCAGCGCTATCCGTCCAAGCCGTTCTACGATCCCGACAACCTCATGCCCGCCAACGTGCGGCTCGTCGTCGTCAAGAAGATCAAGAGCAGCCTGCAGAAACTGGCCCAGGACCTCGCGCCGCTCAAGGGCAAGCTCGCCGAGATCCCCGCGCTCATCATCGACGACGAATCCGACCTCGCCTCGGTCAACACGAAGAACCCGGCCAAGACCAAGGAACGCACCGCCATCAACCGGGCGATCACCGACCTTCTGGGGCTGCTTCCCCGTGGTCAGCTGGTGATGTACACGGCGACGCCGTTCGCCAACTTCTTCGTCGATCCGGACGACGCGAACGACATCTATCCCAAGAACTTCATCGTCCCGCTCGACCGACCGCCGCACTACATGGGCGTGCGTGACTTTCACGACGTCGGCTGGAACAGCGAGGACGACAAGAACGATCCGGCACTGTCCAACGAACGAGCCTTCATCCGGCCCGTGGGGCCACCACCGGACCCGGACGACCCGGCACAGATGCAACAGCGCGAACTCGAGATGCTCTCCGCCCTCGACTCCTTCGTCCTGGCCGGAGCCGTCAAGGTCTACCGCGAGAACGCGGGCGAGCCGCCGTACCGCCACCACACCATGCTGGTCCACGAGGCCACGGACACCCGGACCCACCGCGAGCAGGCCGATCTCGTCCGCAGGTGCTGGACCGCCGGACGGTACGGCACACCACAGGCACTGGCCCGGCTGCGCGACCTGTGGAACTCCGACTTCGCACCCGTCTGCGCTGCGAGGGCCGACGGCCGGCCCGTACCGGCGGGCTTCGAGGACCTCCGAGAACCGATCGGTGAAGCCTGCCGTCGGATCAAGGAGGTCGGTGACCCGGTCCTGGTGGTCAACAGCGACCAGGAGGTGCAGGACAATCAGCAGGCACTCGACTTCGACCGCAACGACGTGTGGCGGATCCTGGTCGGTGGCACGAAGCTCAGCCGAGGCTTCACCGTCGAGGGACTGACCGTCTCGTTCTACACCCGCAAGGCGCTGCAGGCCGACACTCTCATGCAGGCCGGTCGATGGTTCGGCTTCCGTCAGGGATACAAGGACCTGGTGCGCCTCTTCATCCGGCGCGACCAGACCGGAAGCCCTCGGGACGTGGACCTCTACGAGGCGTTCGAGGGCCTGCTGCACGACGAGGAGACCGTCCGCGACTGGCTCCGGCAGTACGAGGGATGGACCGAGGACGGCAGACCCGTCCTGGAGCCGTGGCAGGTACCGGCCCTCGTCAGTCAGCACCTGCCGTACCTGCGTCCCACCGGCCGCAGCAAGATGTTCAACGCCGAGATCGACAGTCGCGGCGACGCAGGCCGCCTCCGGGACTATTACGGCCTGCCGCGCAGGAGCGCCGCACCGGCCAAGGAGGCGAACTACAAGCTGCTGATGCCGCTTCTTGCGGCCGCCACCGACACGAGGACCTTCCGGTCGGCGCCGAGCCGGCCGGAGCTGCCGGCGGGGACGTTCGAAGCCCGCATCGGCACGATCGACGCCGCGTCCTTCGTCGCCATCCTGCGCAAGCTCCAGTGGCATCCCGACGAGAAACTGTTCGGCCCCACCCTGACCTTCTACGAGAAGCTGATCACGGACGGACGCCTCGAAGACATCGTGATCGTCTGGCCCAAACTGAGTAGAGTCGCGAAACCGGTCCTGTTACCCGGCCTCGGCTCCGCCCAGGCCGTCACGCGCAACCGACGG
This sequence comes from Actinoplanes sp. NPDC023936, assembly GCF_040639325.1. NCBI lineage: Bacteria > Bacillati > Actinomycetota > Actinomycetes > Micromonosporales > Micromonosporaceae > Actinoplanes > Actinoplanes sp. NPDC023936. The sequence continues at coordinate 303,773 of NZ_JBEZZR010000002.1, forward strand.
ACGGCCCCACGCATCGACTTCGTCGGTAGCGACTCCAAGCACCGCAACGCCCTGGAGCGCATCGCGGGATCCGAGACGGCCCTCCAGGACGGCGAGGCGGACGCTCTCCGCGACGTGGGGGGCCGACGTGGGTCGGTGCTGCTCTACGTCGCCGCGGACATCGCAGACCTGCCCGACGAAGCGAAATGCGCCGCCGCTGATCTGCCGGACGAACCTCGCATCGTCGACCTGGTGATCCTGCCGTCCATGGTCGCCCCCGCCACGGCCACTGCCCACGGCCGATCGGTGATCAGCTGGAAACCGAAACGCAAGGCGGCCTGGGGGACACCCGTCGTCAACCAGGGCGATTGAAACCGGCGGTGGTGAATGCGCTCGCGTTCACCACCGCCGCACACGTCGGTGTGACGCGTGCTGCGATCGCGACACCGACGACCAGAGCCCGACGCCGACGCCCGCCTGCGATGAGGCTGTCGGCTCGCCGCCGGCGACCACCGCGGTCGAACCGCCGTCGGTCGCCCCGGCGCCGGAGGCGAGCGACGGCCGAAGCCATGCGCCCGCGTCGCCTCACACGAACTCCGAGGCTCCCCGCGTCAGAGGAACAGACGACCGATGCCGTCACCCAGGATGCGCGCCGCCGCATCCGCCATGAAGGCCGACACGCCGCCGTCCGCCACCTCGACGAGCAGGTAGCGGATCGCTCGTACGTGCGTATCCACGCCCGGTAGATCCGGCGGGGTCGCCGAGGCGGCCCGCTCGGCGCGTGCCACGTGTCCGAGGAGATCCGACTCCTCCGACTCCGTCAATCCGAGCAGGCCTTGCGCGTCCCTCAACGCCCGGCAGAGACTCAGGACCTCATCCGCGACGTCGGCAGAACCGTTCATACGCCCACGAAACCCGACCGGGGCCGTCGCCGGTCGATGAACGCGGCCGACACGCCGCAGACGGCGGTCATCCGTCGCTGCCCTGACTGGGCAACGTCGGCGCAGGCACGACTGGATCACCTGGTCGTGCACGCCGCCACAGCGACCCCTCGATCTCGGTGTACGGCTCGCCGTCACCAGGCTCCCACGGGTGCAGCCGGATGCTCACGAACCTGCCCAGCGTGGGCGCCGGGAGTTCGAGCTCAGCGGCCATCCGCGGATGCGGCGCGTAATGGCCGAAGATCACGATGCCCTCACGCTGGAGTTTCTTGCGGGCATCCCGCACCCGCTTGGCGCTGTCGACCTGCTGAGCGGCGGTGAGCACGGTGGCTCGGTTGATCAGCTCGCCGGTGAGCTCCCTGAACAGGTTCGTGACCGCCGTCTGCCCGCGAGCCGCGTACGCGATGAGCTCGATCTTCTTCGGGTCACTGATGTGCAGCAGGGTGTTCTTGACCAGGTCCGCGCCGGGCGAGACCCAGAGGATGCGGTCCCGGCCCCGATCGTTGAGTCGACGCTTGCCGTCACGCTGCCTCCCCAGCGGGCGAAGCACGTCCTCGCTGATGCGGATGAGACCCGACGCCCAGCGAGCGGTGTACTCGTTCGCCCAGACCACCAGTGCGATCTTGTCACCACGGCTGTACATCTCCTGGGGGATCTCCCAGTCGTACAGATTCAACGACCACTTGCAGTCGACGTCGACGCCGGCGATCCGGTAGTCGAGGTCCTCGCCGTCGTCGAACCCGAACTCACGCTGCAACCAGATCTCGACGAGCGTGCCGACGTGCGTCTTCTCCGTCTTCAGCAACTGGGTGTAGTCCCACCGCCCGGTGCGTTGGCCGTCATAGATCTGATCGAGCGCCTCACGGATGGCGTAGCCCGTCCGGACGCCGTCGGGATCGAGCGACCGGATCGCCGTGTGGACGGCCCAGATCTCGGGGTCCTCGTCCGGCGTCGGCGGCCGGGCATCGGTACGGAACGGTGACGGCCCCGTCGTCATCCGCGGCCTACCGACGGTCGACGGCCGGACCGGCAGGATCCGGCGGCTCTGGACGCGCAGCGTGCGCGGTAGCGCGGAGGAGACCGCATCGTCTTCGAACAGCTCACCCTGGACGATCGACACGAGGGCAGGGTGTCAGAGCGGCGATCCGCCGGTCAAACAGCGAGGTCCCGAATGCCGCTGTCCGACCGGCGGGTCAGTTCAGGAAATTCTTGAGGTGCGCTGCGATGGCCTCTGCGAGACCCGAGGGGACAGCGTTGCCGATCTGCTTGGCGATTTCGGTCTTGGACCCACACCACTTGTAGTCCTTCGGGAAGTCCTGCAGCAGCGACGCCTCGTAGTGGGTGATCACCCGGTTGACTCGCCGATCCGGGCGGTCCTGCTCCCACTGCGGGTGCAAGTACTGGCCCTTCTCCGGCTTGAAGAACTCGGTACGGATCGTCAACGACGGCGCGTCCCAGCGCATACGGCCCATGACGTCGGTCGTGCCGGTCTTCTTCTCCCGCCAGCATCGCGACAACAGATGATCCGGCAGGTTGAACCGGCCGCCGCCGGGCGGAACATGGTCATAGCGTTCCAGCGACATCGGCGTGGGCTGCCGCCCGAAGTGGATCTCGTAGCCGGAGAACTCGCCCCGGATACTCTGCTCGAAGAACACCGCCTCCTTGTCCGGGAGTTCGGTGGTCGTCGGGTGCTCGTCGACCCACCCGATCGCGTCACGGACCGTCCGCCACGGCTTCCGATCCTCGGTGGGGACCTTCGCGTGAGTCGCTTTCGGGAGCGGGATCTCCCCGATCCGCGACCCGATGACGATGGTGCGCGGCCTGCGCTGCGGGACCCCGTAGTCGGCCGCCAGCAGCACACCGGGGGTCAGTTTGTAGCCTTTGAGGATGCCGTGGTCGGCCTCCTCCATCAACAGCTGGAACTCGTTGGTGCGCGAGAACCGTTCGACGTTCTCGATCACGAAGACCTGCGGATTCGCCTTGACGACGAAGCGCAGATACTGCTTCCACAGCTTGTTGCGCGGGTCCTCGACCGACTTCGTGCCGAGGTTGGAGAAGCCCTGGCACGGCGGCCCACCGATGATGACATCCGCATCGGGGATCTCGTCATCCTTGATCTTCTCGATGTCCTCCCACCGCGTGTGCTCCTTGCCGAAGTTCGCGGCGTAGGTGGAGGCCGCGGCACGATCCCACTCGACCGAGAGAATCGGACGGAACCCCTCATTACTGAAGCCGACGGTCATACCGCCACACCCTGCGAAGAGGTCGATCATGCTCAAGCGATCACTCACCTGCGACATGATAGTTCGCCTCCCGTCCGCGACAAGCCAGCCGCGCCGGTGAGGTAGAACGCATGTCCGAAAGATCTTGGGCGTCCTCGATCGGCGTGCGTAAGTCGATGCAGGCTAATACCGGACGCGACACCAAACCCGAGCTGGCGCTGCGACGAGCGGTTCACGCTCGAGGGCTGCGCTACTACGTGAATCGGCGACCGATCAAGGCGGTGCGCCGCACCGCCGACCTCGTCTTTCCCCGGCTCAAACTGGCCATTTTCCTCGACGGCTGCTTCTGGCACGGATGCCCTCAACATCACACGGTCGCCAAGACGAACGCGACCTTCTGGGCCGAGAAGGTCGCGACGAACCGTCGCCGGGACCGCGACACCAACACTCGGCTCACCGACGCCGGCTGGACAGTATTGCGGGTCTGGGAGCACGAACCCGTCGACCAGGCCGCCGCCAGGATCGCGGAGACGGTTACGACCTTGCGACACCCGTACCCTGCAGCCGAATGACATGTTCTCTTCCTTAGCTAACGCTGACGATCATTGCGATCGGTCAACCGACTCTGCCTGGTAGCGATGGGTCCTGGCTCGAGTACGAGCCAGGACTATTCGGCAAACAGTGACCCTCGGGGTGCGTAATCGGTCAAGTGCGCGCGTGACCTGGGCTCGAGGCGGATCGGGAGACGTACGTCTGCGGCGTCGCCCCCGAGACCCAGGGCGGGCTGGCGGTCGAATGAGATTGGCTGCCCGCCGTACGCCGACCTCCACTCGAGATCGCCCGTACGGTGACTTGTCCTCCGACGGTTGGATCTAGATCAAAGAGATCATGGATGCGACCGTGGATCAGTGAGTCAACCCACGAGTAGCGGCTCGGCCCAAATCGGACCGATCGTCCGAAGCTATACCGGACAGCAGAAACGGCCCGTGCCAAACAAGCCCAAAAAGGGCCAGCGTCCGAAGGACCTATTCGGGCCATGGAGTCACGGCACCACGGAGCAGCCGCCGCGTCGCAAGGAGGACGCTGATCTTTGGAAGGTCCGTGACGAACTGAAGGTCCTTGACTTAAAAGGCATGAGGATGGGCCTCGTGATCAGGGACTGCTTCGATCAGGCCTACGACGGTCAGCGCACCGGCCGGTGGGACTACATGCAGTTGAGCAAGACAGAAAAGACCCACATCGGGACTCTCGTGGAAATTGGAATTAGGAAGGAGTTCGGCTTCGAAGAAGATGAGAGGGGTCCTGGCGGCGCCCGAGGCAAGCTCGACTTCCTCATCAAGGGCGTTCCCGTTGACTGCAAATGGGCACTCAATCTGTACGAGTGGTACATCCCGAAGGAGATGTACCAGGACGAACCCAAGATTGCCATGGTCGTGTGGGGTAACGAATACACGAAGCGGTGGTCTCTAGGCCTCATAAGGATCGAAGAGAAGTATCTCAAGGCCGAAGGCCGTCAGAGGGACAAGAAGCGAACCCTCAATGAAGCGGGCCGCGACCGGATACTTTGGGTGTTCAAAAACGCTCGGCTCATCGAGAACACGCTTTTGCACGCGAAAACCCCTGCCATCGACGAAATTAGATATTCGACGAACGGGCAGACGGCTGTCACGACCCTTTTCCGCAGCCTCACCGAGAGGCTTGTCAATCGGGCCACAGTGATAACTGCAGGAGCCCAGATCGATCCTGGAAAGCGGGTGAGGGACGCACGTAAGCAGCTCAAGAGGCATGGAATCGTCATCTTCGGCCACTACGAACCGCACCCAACAATGGCTCAGCAGCTAGGCCTGCCGCGACCCACACTCGGTTCCTTCGTCAGCGCTCGTTTAGTGCCCTGGAATGACGGCGATGCGAGGCCCTACACCGAGATCGAGGGAAGTCGGTGGCGGCTTGCGAGGAAGAAGGATCCCGTCACTCCTGCTCCTCGACTTCCTCGACAGGGGAACTACGGATCAGACGGTTAGGGTTCGATCCACTTCGGGCGCACTTCTTCGATTGAGGCCTGAGCTGCGGAGACGCAGATCGGGCCTTCCTCGATGTCCGGCCTTTGCGGAGGTTGGGCGGCGTGTGGGTGGCTCATGGGTGTCGTCACTTTCCGTGGTGGAACGCAGCCCGCACAGTTCGCCGCGGCGCAGGCCGCGCACGGCAGCGAGCCCCGGCCCCAGCCGAGGCCGGGCATTTCCACGGCCAGTTGGCAGGACGGCTATCCGGTCGGGCCGGCGGCCCGCAGCCACAGGTTTCGGTTCCCGGCGATCAGTACCCGCCCGTCCCGCAGCGTGGTGACCGCCTGCGGCGGCGAGTCGCCGCAGCCGAGTTCGACTCGCTTGAACGGTGGGTTGTCGTCGCCGATCCAGACGACACCGCAGTACTCGGGACGCTGATCCGGGTCACGTCGGCTGGCGTCGTCGATCGCGCCGACGGGCGACGAGCGTGCCATCGGGGCCGACAGTGATGTCCTGCAGCCGCCCCACACCCATTCCGGTGCTGACGCCGGTGTCCCAGTGCAGACCGTCCTTGCTGTTCAGCACCAGGATGGTGTCCGGTTTCACCGGAGCCGCTCCCGGACCTAGGGCGTTGCTGTCCAGTACGAGACGGCACGGCTCGTCAATCGCGAGGATCGCGCGTCCCGGTTCCCTGGCGTCGCGGGTGATAGAGGACGCGTTTGCCGCAGGCGTAGACCCGTCCGGCACACGAGGACAGGTGGCTCAGGGCGAGGGCGCACGCGATCAATCAGGGCGGCTTTCCAGCCCGATGCCTGTGCCGATCATGCATGGCAGCAAGTATCCGATACGCCGTTTGACACCGTCGCGGCCAGGTTTCACTAGGATGAGCGGTCGTGACCGCATCCTCAGGCGACGCTCTCCTGGAGCCCAAACTGGTGGGCGACATATCCGGCAGGTTCTATGTTCCTGCCTACCAGCGCGGCTACCGGTGGGGTGAGATGGAGGTCGGCAGGCTTCTCTCGGACATCTGGGAGAGTCTCGACCAGCCGTATTACCTGCAGCCTGTGGTGGTGAAGCGGCACGGCGACGAGTGGGAATTGGTTGACGGCCAGCAACGGCTGACCACGCTGTACCTGATCTTCCAATTCATGAAGAGCGAGGGCCTGCAGAACTCCGGCGCCGATTACACACTGCGGTACGAGACCCGGCCCGGAAGCGCCGCCTACCTCGAAGAACCCGATCCGGCGCTGAGTCAGAAGAACATTGACTTCTTCCACATCCACCACGCCTATGAGTGCATTCGTGCATGGTTCGCGGCACACGGAAACCGACGCCAGTACGCCGCCAACAAATTCCACGCCGCTCTCTACGAGCAGGTACGGGTGATCTGGTATGAGGCGGCCGAGGATCTGGATGCGGCTACGCTGTTCACCCGGCTCAATGTGGGTCGCATCCCGCTGACCGATGCTGAGCTTGTCAAGGCGCTGCTGTTGTCCCGCCGGCGCGGCGACTCGAGCACCACCGATCGTGCGCTGGAGACCGCGGCTCAGTGGGACGTTATCGAGCGTGACCTGCGTGATCCGGAACTGTGGGCTTTCATCACCGGCAAGGCCCCCGAGGATCCGACGCACATCAGCCTGCTGCTCGACACCATCGCGGGCGGCCCGACCGGCCGGGATCGGCCGTTGTTCCACACCTTCGAGACTCTCCGGGAACGGATCGCGGCCAAGCCGCAAGAGTTCTGGAACGAGGTGGTCGACCTGCACTCATTGGTCCTGGGCTGGTACGAGGACCGCAACCTGTTCCACAAGGTCGGCTTCCTAGTGGCTGAGGGCGGATCGTTGCGCACCCTGATCGAACTCGCCAAGGGGAAGGCCAAGTCGGCGTTCGACGCCGAACTCGACAGCCTCATCCGGAACCGGCTGAACTTGTCCGAGGCGAAGTTGCGTGAGCTCACCTACGAACAGAAGACCCGGACGAACCGCGCTCTGCTGCTGATGAACGTCGAGACCGTTCGGTGCCGCACTCACTCCTTCGAGCGGTACTCCTTCCGGGAACACGCCGCCGGCCGGTGGTCCCTGGAACACATTCACGCGCAGAACGCCGAGCGACTCAACAGCGTGGAGCAGTGGGCGCAGTGGCTTCGACTGCACCGCAAAGCGTTGGAGACTCTCGACGGCGTCGACCAAGCCAAGCGACAAGGCGTGCTGGACCGGCTGGATCAGGCGCTGACCGGCGAGGTCATCACGGAGTCCGAGTTCCGGACGTGCGAACGGCAGGTCACCGAGTTGCTCGATGCCGGCAACGAGACGGGTGACGGCGCGGTGGACTCGATCGCCAACCTGGCACTGCTCGACGGCGGTGACAACAGCGCGCTCAGCAATTCGGTATTCGCCGTGAAACGCGCCGCGATCCTGGCGCGCGACCGGGACGGCTCCTACATCCCGGTGTGCACCAGGAATGCGTTCTTGAAGTACTACTCGCCGGCCGACGAGCATCAGATGCACTTCTGGAGCGCCAATGATCGGGAGCATTATATGCAGGAGATCATCCGGGTCCTCGGCGGTTATCTTTCCACCGATCAGGAGACCGCGGCGTGAAGGGTTATCTGACGTCGTACGCCGGCTTGTTCGGGACACGGCTGGCCGGTGAGCCGAGCATCAGCAGCATCCAAATCCCCCTCATTCAGCGCGATTACGCCCAAGGGCGGCCGGAGACGCTGGTGGAAGAGGTCCGGCTCGGTTTCCTCGAGGTTCTCCTGGACGCGATCGCCGGCGGCGAGCCGGTCGGGCTCGACTTCGTGTACGGCAAGATCGACGGAACGACCCTGCTCCCCCTCGACGGCCAGCAGCGGCTGACCACGTTGTTCCTGCTTCACTGGTACGTCGCTTCGGCGGCCGACCGGCTAGAGCCGGGAGCAGCATGGACCCGGCTGTCCTACGAGACACGGGCGAGCGCACGCCTGTTCGGTGAGCGGCTGGTGGCCCGCCCGCTACCGCAGAACCAGGACGTTCCCTCGGCGTGGATCATCGACCAGCCCTGGTACCTGCACGTCTGGCGCAACGACCCGACCATTCAGGCGATGCTCGTGATGATCGATGCCATCCATCGGCAGATCCACCGTCGGCACCCGGAGCTGGACGCGGTGGAGGCCTGGCAGCGGCTCACCGACGCCGAGAAACCGGCGGTCTCCTTCTATCTACTGCCGCTGGACGACATGGAGTCCGACGAGCAGCTTTACATCAAGATGAACTCGCGGGGGAAGCCGCTCACCACGTGCGAGAACTTCAAGGCACGCTTCGAGCAGGACATCGCACACTCCGGCCGGGCCGACGAGTTCGCCCACAAGATTGACGGCCCTTGGTCGGACCTGCTGTGGCCCTTCCACGGGGGCGACAATCTGGTCGACGACGAGTTCGTCAGCTACCTCACCTTCATCACCGAGATCTGCGAACTGCGAGACGACCGGGTCGAGTCCGGGCCGCTTGGTCCGCGGGCGCGTGCCGTCTTCGGCGCGGAGAATCCGCGAGCCGGTGATCACCTCGACTTCCTGTTCGGTGCCTTCGACAAGTGGCGCGACGCCGAGCACATTGCCACGACGATGGGCGACGCTCTGTCGACGTCACTGCCCGGCCAGGACGGCTACGACTGGCAAAAGGTCGTCTGGTTCGGGATCGCCGACACCGATGTGTTCGACCAGTGCCTGCACGACACCCGTTTCAACCTGCAGCAGAGCCTGCTGCTGTACGCGTTCCTGCTGCACCTCATCGAGGACACGGTGGACTTCCCGCGACGGCTGCGCACGCTGCGCAATCTCGTCTCCGCCTCCGAGGTGCGCAACGACTACATGCCTGCATTGATCCAGGACGTGGCGCAGGTGATCGTGCACGACGACCTCGACGCGGTGACCAGGTTCAACAGCAACCAGCTGGCGGACGAACGTCGCAAGAAGCAATTCCTGGCGGCCTATCCCGAGCTCGCGAGCGTGTTGTTCCGGCTGGAGGATCATCCGATCCTCCGTGGCGCCACCAGTGCTTTCGAGTTGCACGGCGATTCTCTCCGGCGACGTGCGGAGGCATTCGAGACCGCTTTCACCGAGCCGCAGCACTGGCTCGGATTGACCGGAGCGCTGCTGACCTTCGGCGACTATCAGCGGCAGCGGCCGGGTTCCTGGGGCTGGCAGTTCGGCACCAGTGATCCCGAGGACGACACGGTCTGGCGTTATCTGCTGACCGGCACCACATACAAGAATCTGTCAACCACCCGGGCGGTGCTCAGCGAGTTGTTGGACGGCCTAGCCAGCGCGGGTGGCTATGTCGTCGCGTATTGCGAGCGGGTGACCGTCGCCTGGTTGGCCGAGCGGGAATGCCGGCAGTACTTCGACTGGCGTTACTACCTGGTCAAATACCCGGAGATGCGGTCCGGTTCTACAGGCATTTATTACGGCGTCGACGGCGAACTCGGGTACTCGATGTGCATGCTTCGCACTGTCCGGCTCAGCGGTTACTACCGTGATCCGATCCTGTTGGGCGTGTGGTTGCTGAGCGAGGCCAACGATCGGGTCACCGACCCGTGGTTCTTCGGATATGAGTGGCATCCGCGGTGGCTGGAACTAACGCACAGCAATGCCAGCATGCGCAGCGTCAGCGATGGCTTCGAGCTGTATAGACCTGAGGACGAGGCGCTGCACCAAAGTTTTTTGGCTGTCTGCCAGCAGCACAACGTCGTGACGACGGCCGACGGCGAGTTGCTGCTCAAGATCGAGCAGCATGATCATGGCGACGGTCCAGTCGACCTGGCCGATCGGGTAGTGGCCGGTGCGGCCTTCCTCCGCGACCTGCTGGAAGCTGGCATGTAACGCCGCCTAAGAGCCGATCGGCCGCGACCGCGGCGGTCCGCGCTAAGAGGGCCGCACCGAACCGGCTGACCTGGTGTTGCAGGAGATCCACGGCGGCCGGGATGGCAATCTCGTGGGGGAATTGGTCGGGATCGCCGACGCCGGCCGTCGCCTGGGCCCGGGTCAGGAGGTGCTCGGTGATGGCTCGTTGTGCGCGGGTGCCGTCGCTGATGCTCGCCGCGACGCCGCCGGTAGCCGCACGTCCGGCGGCCGGTCGTGCTCATCCGACGACAGCGCCGCCGCCCGCTCCCCGAGAAGTTCCATGGCCTCATCAAGCGCAACGGTGTACAGGCCCAGGGCGTGGACCAGTGGGACATCCGCAGCGCCGACAGCGACCAGGAGATTACCGAAACCGGCCGGGACACCTGCTCTTGCTCGACGGCCGCCAGCAGTGGTTACGCAGCGTGATGTTGATCGCGTGGTGATCCGGTGGTGATCGGATGTCGGCGACCGTTTCAGCACGGGCGCGACCGTTTCAGCACCTTCGAGTGGCGGCTATCGATCAGCGAGGCGCTTGAATCATGCACTCGGCCCGGACCTGCGGAAATGTAGAGCCGCTCTGAGCTGCTAATATGTCTTCGGAAACGGCTTTGAGCCTGGAGGCTACAGAGTGTACTCGCGACCACTAGTCGTCTGACTACGGATCAGAAGGTTAGGGGTTCGAGTCCCTTCGGGCGCACTTCTTCGATGGAGGCCTGGGCTGCGGAAACGCGGTTCGGGCCTTTCTCGTTGTCCGGCCTTTGTGGAGGTCGGCTGGCGTGCGGGTGGCACATGGGTGTCGTCACTTTCCGTGGCGGAAGGGGTTGCGGCGGCTGCGGGACCAGCGGATCCGCTGCTTGCCGATAGGCCGTTTCTCCGAAGGTGTTTCTTTCTCGCTGCGCCCGGTGGGCCGGTTCTTCGCGGCCTTTTCCTTGATGCGTTTGCGGGTGTGCCGGGCCGTGGCCAGCGCCAACGCGGCGGTCGCGTCCGCGCAGCGGCGCTGGCTGTCGGGCAGGACGCTGGTGTAGGTGTCAGCCGTGACCACGATGCTGGAGTGCCCGAGCAGATCTTGCAGGGTTTTCAGGTCCGCGCCGGCCTCGTGGGCCAGGGAGGCGGTGCCGTGCCGGAGGTCGTGCAGCCGGACCGGGGGTAGGCCGGCGCGTTCGGTCAGTTTCCGGAATCGGGTGGTGCGTAGCTGCAGTGAGCGGGCCGGGACGGGATTGAGTCCCGTCCCGGCAAGCGGAAGTACCGGTCCTTTACTGGCGGGACAGCGCCACGCGCATCTCGCTCTCGGTGTCGACGATGAGGTCGCCGCTGACGTCGACCGTGACGCTGTGCAGCGTGCCGGTGAAGCGGAACGGCGACTGGTAGCTCGGAGTCACCGGCGAGCCCGGGTTGGCGCCGCAGCTCATGGCGCCAGGGTTGAACATGATGGGAACCGTGACGGGTATGTCGGTCGCGGCCACCAGGCCGCCGTCGACGTAGAGCTGGGCCCGTCCCGGTGCTCCTCTGCCGTGGGTGATGTCGGGCTTGTCGGTGGGCTCGAACTCGAACCGCAACGTGTGCCGGCCGGCCGGCACGGGTTCCGGGGCGGACGTCGTGTAGACGGCGCGACCGACGTAGTTGTGGGCGTAGTGCAGCCTGCCGTCTTTCATGTAGAACGAGAAGCCGCTGGTGTTGGCGCCCTGACAGAGCAGCACTCCGTCCGCGCCGCCCTCCGGGATCTCGACCTCCGCGGTGATGCTGTGCGGCCGGTTGAGCACTCGCGGAGCGACCGCGAACGGCAGCGCCTGGGTGCCCGGCCAGAACGTGTAGCTGGTCCGTTCCTCGGTGATCTGGGGACGTTCGGTCATCAGCCGTTCGACGGCACTGCCGTCGATCGGCAGCACTCCGTACTTGCCGGCCTCGACGTACCACTGCCCGATCAACCCGACCAGCCTGCTCCGGTGCTCCGCGGCGACGTTGTGGTTCTCGGCGAAGTCCTCGGCGACGTGGTACAGCTCCCACGAGTCGGTGTCCAGTTGGCTGAGGACCTCGCTCGGGATCGGCGAGCCGAAGGGCTGGCCCGCCTCGGCGAACGACGGTCCGGGCCACGGGCAGACGGCTCGCCATCCGTCGTGGTCGATGGCCCGGTGACCGAACATCTCGAAGTACTGCGTGTGGTGCCGGGAACTCGCGGCGCTGTCGTCGAACGTGTGCGCGAAGCTGACCCCGTGGATCGGCGCCTGGGTGACGCCTCGGATGGTGTCCGGCGGCTGAATGTCGAGCGCGTCGAGAACGGTGGGAACCATGTCGATGATGTGCGCGTACTGGGTGCGCACCTCACCGCGTGCCGCTATGCCGCTGGGCCAGTGGACGAGGAACGGATCGCACGAGCCGCCGCGGTACGTCTCGCGCTTCCAGCGGCGGAAAGGCGTATTGCCCGCCCACGCCCAGCCCCACGGGTAGTGATTGAAGGTGGTCGGCCCGCCCAGCTCGTCGATCCGAGCCACGCTGTCCGCGAGCGATTCGGGGGCGTTGTTGAAGAACTGCGTCTCGTTCGTCGTGCCGCCCGGCCCGCCTTCCGAGCTGGCCCCGTTGTCGGAGACGACCATGATCAGCGAGTTGTCCAGTTCACCGGTTTCCCGGAGGAAGTCCAGCAGCCGGCCGATGTGGTGGTCGGTGTGCGACAGGAAGCCGGCGAAGATCTCCATGCTCCGGCTCGCGAGGCGGCGGGCGTCCGGCGACAGGGATTGCCAATCCGGTACGTCCGGGTCGTGCCTGGAGAGCTCCGATCCGGCCGGGATCACGCCCAGCTGCACCTGTCGGGCGAAGACCCGCTCGCGGTAGGCGTCCCAACCGTCGTCGAACTGGCCGTGGTACCGGTCGGCCCACTCCTTCGCCACGTGGTGCGGGGCGTGCGTCGCACCGGGGCAGAAGTGCAGGTAGAAAGGCTTGTCCGGGGCGACCTGCTTGGCGTCGGCGATGTAGGTGATCGCCTTGTCGACCAGGTCGGCAGTCAGGTGGTAGCCCTGCTCGGGGCTCGCCGGCGGCTCGACCTGGTGGTTGTCGCTGATCAGGTCCGGGTACCACTGGCTGGTGTCGCCGCCGAGGAAGCCGTAGAACCGGTCGAAGCCGCGACCCAGTGGCCAGCGGTCGTACGGCCCGGCGGGAGACTCCTGTTCGGACGGCATCAGGTGCCACTTGCCGACCATGTAGGTGTTGTATCCGTGCTGGCCCAGCATCTCGGACAGCATCCCGTTCTCGAACGGGATCAGCCCGTCGTAGCCGGGATACCCGGTCGCGAGTTCGGTGATGGCAGCCATCCCGTTCGAGTGATGGTTGCGTCCGGTGACGATGCACGACCGGGACGGCGAGCACAGCGCCGTCGTGTGCATGTTGTTGTAGAGCAGGCCATCGGCGGCCAGAGCATCGAGGTTCGGCGTCGCGATCGGGCTGCCGTAGCAGCCGAGATGGCCGAAGCCGGTGTCGTCCAGCACGATCATCACCACGTTGGGTGCCCCAGGCGCCGCCCGCATGGGCCTGGGCCACGCCGGAGTCGACTCGTCGGTCGTCCTCCCGATCACTCCTGGGAACGCGCTGCCTGGCTGGTACTCGGCAAGTCCCATCGGACCGTCCTCCTCCACGGCCGCGACCGGCCTCCGGTCAAGTGGAACTTCCGGCGGCGAGCTTCTCCTCATCCCAGCCGGATGAAGCTCAACGACCATCCGTACCGGATGAGCCGCCACCCGAGTCGATCCGTCATCGTGACCATCGAGCCGGAGGAAAGGACGCGGCGATGATCGCGCACGAACGTGGAGCGTGTTGCGCCCCCGTCCAGGTTGCCACGGCGCCACCGCGGTCGGATCCACCGCCAGGGTCTGCGCCGGCCGGGGCACCGGTGCGCGTCGGCGCCGCCGATCTGGTGGCCCTCGAGGGCGAGTGGTTCCGGATGGGCAACGAGGACGCCTACGCGTACCCGGATGACGGCGAAGGACCGGTTCGCTCCGTCCGGGTCGACCCGTTCCGAGTCGCCGCGGGCGCCGTCTCCAACCGCCAGTTCACCGATTTCGTCGACGCGACGGGTCATGTCACAGCGGCCGAGCACCACGGGACGTCGTTCGTCTTCGCCGGGCTCCTGCCGGACGACTTCCCGCCGACCCACGGCGTAGCGGCGGCACCATGGTGGCGCCGGGTGCCCGGCGCGTCATGGCGACGCCCCGAGGGCGAAGGGTCCACGCTCGACGGCCGGGCCGACCATCCGGTCGTCCACGTCTCCTGGAACGACGCCGTCGCCTACTGCCGATGGGCGGGCCTGCGCCTGGCCACGGAGGCGGAATGGGAGTACGCCGCCCGCGGCGGGCTCCAGGACATGCGATTTCCCTGGGGCAACACTCTGCGGCCCGGCGGTGAGCATCGGATGAACGTGTGGCAGGGCGTATTTCCCAGCCGGAACACGCTCGCCGACGGCTACCTCGGCACCGCTCCGGTGAACGCTTTCCCGCCCAACGCCTTCGGCCTGTACAACATGACCGGAAACGTATGGGAATGGACGGCGGACTGGTTCAGCGCCACCTGGCACCTGAACGGGCCGCGTGAGAACCCGGCCGGGCCGCCCGTGGGCGAACGCCGAGCCCTGCGCGGCGGCTCCTACCTGTGCCATTCCTCGTACTGCTACCGGTACCGGGTCTCGGCCCGGATGGCCAACACGCCGGACAGTTCCGCCGGCAACATCGGCTTCCGATGCGCCCAGGACGCCTGACCTCGACGCAGCGTGCGGGCCGCTGTGGTTACCGCTACGGAGTCGACGGTTCACCCGTTCCGGCGGCACTTGCCTCGCACTGGGGTGGCACCCGTAACGGCCTCCTCGTGCACTGGCCGAACGGGATCCGCGCCGCGGCGAGACGCATAGAAAGCCGGGAAGGGATTTCGCGCCTCGGGCCTGGAGGTCCGGCATGTGACCTTCGGGCGCTGTTCGAGCGTTCCTTCGCTGACTCGGAGGTTGAGTCACAAGCTGAGCTGCGCTGCCGATTCGCCATCTAACGTTGTTAGGGTGGCGGTGCCGTGACGGCGCCGCGGCTCGGCGTCTGGAACATGCTTGGAGCGAGGTGGCAGCTGTGTCGACCGGCACCCGACGGGCCCGGGAACGTGCGAGCACGCGTGAACGGATCATCGAGGCCGGGTTGCGCGTCCTGGAGAGCGAGGGCGTCTCGGCGCTGACGATCCGGCGCATCGCCACCGACGTCGAATACGCCGCGCCCATCGTCTATCAGCATTTCGCCAACAAGGACGCACTCGTGCTGGAGTTGGCGGCCCACGGGTATCGCCTGATGTTGGCTGAGCTCGAGCAGATCGCCGAAGAGCCCGACATCGACCGGCGCATGATGCAGCTCGCGTCCGAGTATGTCCGGTTCGCCGGCGAGCACCCGCACCTGTATCAGGTCATGAACGGCGGTGCCGTCGACGCGCACGATCGCCGGCGGGCGGCGGCCGCCGCCATCGGTGTCCTGGAAGAACTGGTGACCGCCTGGTCGGCCGCCCACGACGTGGTTCTGGCCGATGTCGATGACGCCTGCGACATCATCTGGGGCACGCTGTACGGCATAGCCTCGCTCGGCCACCTCGACACTGTCGGCAATGAGCGCGCCCGGCGGCTCGCCGAGCAGGCACTGCGCACGTTGCTCCGCGGCTGGCGGACCGACCTGCCGGAGAACGGGTAAGCACCGGAACGGCCCCGGCCCGTCCGCGTTTCCGCGTAGCCGAGCCGGAGCCGTTTGCTGACCTACCTGATGCAGCCTCGGTGACGACGTCGTCAGTTGCCGGTGGGGGTCCAGTCCGCGGGCAGGCCGGAATCGCTCAAGATCTCGCCCCGGTTGTAGTAGTCGTTGCTCGACCGGATCAGGTTGCCGCGCAGCCGTAGCACGGTCACGGCCGGCACCGCGAATGGACGAGGCGCACCGACGATGTGGCCGCTGAACACCCCCTCGACCACCACCTCGTCACGCCCGCCAAATCCGCCCGTCACGTCGAAGCGGAGATCGTTGATGAGCTGATGGGACCCGGTCTCCCACTGCGTGACCCCTTCGCGACCGTGGAACACCAGGTTGAGAGCTTGGTCGGTATAGATGGCGTCCTTGGTGTACAGGCGGGCGAGATCGCCGGTGTCGGTGGTCACCCACGCGGCGGCCCAGCGCCGACCGATCGTCGGCACCTGGTCGCTCTTCCGGCTCTGCTGCGCGTGCTCGACGACCTGCCGGGTCCCGGCCTGCCCGGCCTGCGCGGTCTGCTCGCTCGGTGACGCGGCCGAGGAGGGTGTTGTGCCGGCAAGGAAAGCCGTTGCGGCCACTGCGGCAGCGAGACCGGAGACGAAGATTCGCGTACGCATGTGATTCCCCTTTGCTGAGTTGACGCGGCATGGCGTCTAACGTTGTTAGATTTTCTAACGTTGTTAGGCTAAGCGTAGCCGGAGGTGCCGTCAAGGGCAGTCAAATGCCGACCCGGCTAGGGTCCGTTGATCGCGAGCAGCGGCGCGGGGCCCCGCGAAGCCCGCCGAGAATTACCTGATCACGTCGACAGAGAGGCCGATGCAGCGTTGCCGAGCTTGGAGCGTGTCGCTTCCCTTCTGCCCTGCATGCCACTGCTGGCCATCCCGGCCTGGAGCGTGTGGCGAATGGTCCGTGGCGTGCGCCTCGGCGACTGGCGCCGGCCAGGATGGTTCGGCCACGCCGCATGGGCGTCCTTCGTGCTGCTGGCCTTGGCGTGGCTGTGGGGAGCCCTGTCGGGCGGCCTCGACATCGAGGAAACCTGCCGGCTGCAGCATCACGAGCCGTACGACGACACGTACTACCAGGCTCATCGAGACGACTACTTCCGGCTCTTCCCCCTGAGCCAGAAGTGCAACGCCGGCTACGACCTGGTCGCCCCCTGGGTCAACCCCGCCGTGGCCGTGCTGTTCCTGCTCCTGCTGGCCAGCCTGGCGGGCCTCGGGTGGACATCGGCACGCCGGACGGCCTGGTCGAAGAAAGGAAAGGGGCAAACGTCGTAACTGACGTCAGGTTGTCGTGCCGCCGCATACTCGGCGCAGCAGGACCACGAGGTCTCCGGAACGCCGAACAGCCTGGTTGCCACCGGGGCAACCAGGCTGTTCGGGTGTTGCTGGTCGTTACTTGCGGGCGCCCACGGCCGAGGCGCCCGCCCGGGCCTTCGGGGCCTCGAAGCCAGAGCCGCTCGCGGACGTGGCCGAGAGGCCACCCGCGGACTTCGCCGAGAGGCCGCTGACCTTCGCCGCGGGGAAGGCGTTCGCCTCGCAGTTGATCGACGTCCCGGCGGCCAGGACGAGGCAGATGTCACCGGTGACGTGGGCGCCACCGTCCGTCTTGTCCGTGGCGGTCGCGCTGCCGACCGGGTTGCCGTTGTCGTCGAGGTCCTCGCCGATCAGGGCGTCGTCGCCCGCGTCGCCCGTGATCCGGTCGTTGCCGGCGAGGCCGTAGATGACGTCGGTGTCGTTGCCGCCACTGAGGCTGTCGTCACCGTTCCCGCCGCCCATGTAGTCGCGGCCGGTCTCGCCCCACACCAGGTCGTTGCCGTCACCGCCCCCGAGGTAGTCGGCGCCGGCGCCGCCCCAGCCGCGGTCCACGCCGCCTCCGGCGAGGATGTCGTCGTCGCCGTTGTTGCCCCAGATCTTGTCGTCACCGCTCTCGGCCTGGAGCCAGTCGGCGCCGTCGCCACCGTGCATGACGTCGTTGCCGTCCCAGCCGTACACCTCGTCGTTGCCGGCGTCGCCGTAGAGGGTGTCGTTGCCGGTGTAACCCCACAGGATGTCGTTGCCGGTGCTACCGACGACCTTGTCGTTGCCGACACCGCCCCAAAGCTTGTCGTTGCCGGACTCGCCGTAGACCGTGTCGTTGCCCGACCAGGCGGAGAGCTCGTCGTTGCCGGTGCCGCCGAGGAGCTTGTCGTTGCCGGTGCCGCCGTAAAGCTCGTCGTTGCCGGACTCGCCGTACGCCGCGTCGTTGCCCGACTCACCGTCGAGGATGTCGTTGCCGGCGCCGCCGGAGAGCCCGTCGTTACCCGACTCACCGAACAGCTTGTCGTTGCCGCCGGCGCCCCACAGCTTGTCGTTGCCCGTGTAACCCTGCAGCTCGTCGGCGCCGGAGCCGCCGGTCAGCCGGTCGTTGCCGGAGTCGCCGAAGACCAGTGAGGCAACCTTGGTCTTGTTCTTGAACGAGTCGTTCTTGTTGCCGAGTACCGCAACGATCTCGCTGGTCTTCTTCTTGGTGGTGCACTTGACCTTGGTCTTGTCGACCTTCTTGCAGCCCTTGCCCGGCTTGAGGGCGACCTTGTCGTCCAGCGTCACGGTCCGGCCGGAGATCGTTACCACCAGCGAGTTCGCCTTGTTTTTCGCCGCCACGAACTGGACGGTCGACCCGACGACCTTGGCCGTGCCGGTCGAAGCCGCCTGGGCGGGCGACGCCAGGAGAGCGGTCGAGGCGACGGCGACGGCCGTGGCGCCGATGGCCGCCAGCATCCGGCGTTGGTACAGGAACATGTGAACCCCCGTGATAGGGCAGCTGATCGAGTGATCGAGGAAGAACGAAGGGCATCTGCCGCACGTGCCTTCTCCGTGCCGTCCATTCGAACGCATGGAGATCAATCAACCAACGAATTTCCCGCAGGACGGGACCGTACCGACGCTTTGTCCAACAGGTGGGCGGTGAGCCACGCCGAAGCGCTCGTCACCTGCCCTTCGTCGAACACCGGCGAGCCGGCTACCGCTCGCCGCCGGGTTCCGGGATGACGCCTTCGGCGCGTAGTGCGGCCAGTAGCGGTGGCAGGCTCACGGCGGCCGCTCGGGCGTACCCCTCCGGGGAGGGGTGGAAGCGGTCGGCGCCGAACATGCGTACCGGATCGGCTTCGAAGAAGGGGTTGAGTAGTTGGGCCAGGGGGATCGGATAGCCGCCGGCGGCCTCGACCGCGGCCGTCTGTGCGGCTGCCAGCCGCCGGCTGCGCAGGGCGGCCAGCCAGCGTAGCGGTGGCCGCAGCGGTGGCAGGACCTTGAGATCGGGGCAGGTGCCGACGATGACGTGGCAGCCGGCGGCCCGGAGTTGTCCGACCGCGTCGCCGAGATGCCGTGCCGCCACTCTGAGCGGCGCGAATCGCGTGACGTCGTTTCCGCCGACGAAGATGATCGCGACATCCGGCGCCTGGTTCAGTGCGATGTGTACCTGGTGTGGCAGGTCCGATGACATCGCGCCGACGAAGGCCGGCCGGTGCAGTCGTACCGGCCGGCCGGCGCGGCGGGCCAGAGCGGTAGCCAGCAGTACGCCCAGGGTCTCCCGGGGTCTGGTGGCGCCGTAGCCGGCGGCGAAGGAGTCACCGAGAACGGTCATGGTCAGCGGTGGGCCGGGAAGCCGCGAGCCGATCAGCCCCTCGGCCCGCGGCGGCGGTTGCATCGCGATGGGAACGATGCGTTGCACGCTGCGGGCCTGTCCGATGATGACCGCGACCGTGCCGGCCGCCATGGCCACCACCGCACCGAGCGCCGTACCGAGCACCGCACCGAGCAGTCCGGTCACCTGCGAACGTCGGGCATGATCGCCACGTCCGGCACCTTTCGGCCGCTACGGGTGCGTGGTTTCACGTCACCGTGCCGTGGCAGCGCGGACGATCAGGTCCGCGACGGGACCCGGGTTCGACACACCGACGGCATGCGATGCCTTGCGGATCTCGATAGTGGACCGCGAACCGGCGCGGTCGGCCATCCAGCGCTGGGCCGCGACCGGGATGTTGCGGTCGGCGCCGGCGAGGAGGAACCAGGAGGGGATCTCTTTCCAGGCCGGCTTCCCGGAACCCGCGCTGAGCGCCGCATCCCGGATCGGCCGTTGCGTGACGGCCATCAGCGAGGCCTGCTGCTTGGGCACGTCGGCGGCGAACTGCTGCCGGAACAGGTCCTGCCGGATGGAGAGGTCGTTGGTGCCATCACCGAGCGGCACCGGCGCGAGGGTGTCACCGAGGGTGCTGCCGGGGAACTTGTTGGACAACTCGAGTGCGCTCTCGCCCGTGTCGGGTGCGAAGGCCGCGATGTAGACGAGCGCCTTGACATCCGCGTCGCCGGCAGCGGCGTTGGTCATCACGGCGCCTCCGTAGGAGTGGCCGGCCAGCACGATCGGGCCTCGTACGGAATTGATGACGGTCCGCACGTAGGCGGCGTCGGAGCTGAGCTCCCGCAGCGGGTTGGCGGCAGCCACCACCGGGTAGCCGCGCCGCTGGAGCCGCTCGATGACTCCGGTCCAGCTCGCGGCGTCGGCGAAGGCGCCGTGCACGAGCACGATGGTCGGCTTGGTCTTGGTGTTCGAGCCGGCGACGGCAGCGCCGGCACCGGAGACCGACGCGGTGGCCGTGAGGACGACTGCGGCGGCAAGAGCCGCCACTTTGGAGATTCGGACTCCCATGGTTCTCTTTCCAATCAGGTACGAGGATGGGTTCGACGCGATGCCGCGGCCGGCTCTGCGGCAGCGAGGTTCGGTGTGGGCGGCATCCGTCAGGACGCGATCTCCACCTGGATCTCCACCTCGACCGGGCTGTCCAGCGGCAGCACCGCCAGGCCGACGGCGGAGCGGGCGTGGATCCCGGCCGCGCCGAAGACGTCGTGCAGGAAGGTGGAGGCGCCGTTGAGGACCTGCGCCTGGCCGGTGAAGGACGGGAGGGAGGCGACGAAGCCGGTCACCTTGACGACCCGGACCACCGTGTCGATGCCGACCAGTGCGTCCACCGCCGCGAGGGCGTTCAGCGCGGCGGTACGGGCCAGGTCGGCTGCCTGGGCCACGTCGACACCGTCACCGACCTTGCCGGTGACCGGCAGTGTCCCGCCGACGAAGGGCAACTGGCCCGAGGTGTAGACGTACCTGCCGGAGCGGACGGCCGGCGCGTAGCCGCCGACCGGTGCAGCGACATGCGGCAGCGTGATGCCCAGCTCGATGAGCCGGTCGTTCCAGATCCCCATGGTGTGCGCCTCTCGTGTCGCGCGGCCGGGCCGCTCTGCTGCGCCCTTTGTTGATCTCACCCGGCCTGAGCGGGGCGGAACACGCGAGACCGCATGCAGAAGTACTTCCGCATGCGCGGGGTTCTCAGCCGGCGAGTGACGCGGCCGCGGTGTCGCGCTCCATCGCCGGTTCTTCCTCGGTGAGCCGCTCCCTGGCGAACAGGCGAATCAGATTGTGGAAGCGGTACCGGCCGTCGACATGGGCTTGCAGGAGGCTCAGCTCGACGAGTTCGTCGAGGGCGTCCTCGATGCTTCCCGGGTCCGCCGGATCGAGTGATCCCGCCTGTCGCGCGTCGAAGTCCGTGACGGGTGCCAGCGACAAGCGGCGGAACAGCCGGCGGGCCGGTGGGGACAGCTGTGTGTACGAGAGGCTGAAAGCGGCAGCGATCCGCAGGTCCCCGGCGATGAGCTGGTCCAGCCGGCGGCGCTCGTCGGACAGCCGATCGGCCAGATGCCGCACTGTCCATCGCGGCCGGCTCATCAGCCGGTTGCCGGCGATGCGCAGCGCGAGAGGCAGCCGTCCACACAGCTCGGCCACCTCGCCGACCGCGTCGGGTTCCCGGTCGCCGATGATGCGCCGCAGCAGCGTCGCCGCGTCCTCGGCGGGTAGCTGCGTGAGATTGACCCGGTGGACGCCCTCCAGCCCGGCGAGCAACCGGCGACTGGTGATGACGGTCAGCGACGGCCCGGGACCGGGCAGCAGAGGCCGGACCTGTGCCTCGTCAGCGACGTTGTCGAGCACCACCAGTACACGCCGGCGGTGCAGTAGCTCCCGGTACATGCCGGCCCGGCCGGTCCCGTCCGCCGGGATCGCGCCGTCCTGGACGCCCAGCGCGTTCAGCAGCCGGGCGAGTGTTTCGGTAGCGTCCGGCGGGCGGGCGTCCATTCCGCGGAGGTCGACGAAGAGGGTCCCGCCGGTGAACGCCGTGCCGAGCGCGTGAGCCGCCTGCACGGCCAGCGTCGTCTTGCCGGCTCCGGCCGTTCCGGACACCGTCACCACCGGCGCGGCGGTTGAGGCCGGCTGGGCAGCCGCCGCGACCCGGGTCAGCTGAGCCAGCTCCCGGTTCCGGCCGGTGAAATCCGGTACCGGACGCGGCAGCGCGCAGCGGCCGGTCGGCACCGTCGCCCTGGCCCTCGGACGGCCGGCCCGGGCCGCGGCGAGGAAAGCCGGCTGCTCGGCTTCGGGCAATGCCAGCGCCTCGGCCAGCGCCTGGACGGTCCGCCGCTGCGGTGCCCGGCTGCGCTCGCGTTCCATGTCGCTGATCGCGCGGGCGCTGACGCCCGACCGTTCCGCGAGCTGCTCCATCGTCAGCCGGGCCGCGTGCCGCTGGTTCCGCAGCCGGCGACCGAATGTGTCACTCATCGATCAGGCAGCCGTTCTTCGCCGGGCCGGCCCGGGCCCCCATCGATCACCGGCAGCCTGAGCAACACTTCGAATCCTCTCGTCTACGCGACGGTGAACAGGGGCAAGCGACGGTGAACCGGGGCATGGGGCGCACCGCCCCGCCGGGGTACGGGGTTCAGCACGCGAGGAGTTGAGCGCCCCGGCCGGGTCTGCCGGCCGGATCGCGAGATCGACGTTACGGACGCCGGATCGCCCGGACATCCGACCGCGGTGCCCATTCCCCGGTGGTACCGCGGTACCACTCGAGCCGAGGAACTCCGCGGGCGGCGGTCAGCCCCGGGAACACACGTCGTTGCGCCATGCCCAGGCAGCGATCTCGACCCGGTTGCGGGCGGCGAGTTTGCGCTGGACGTTGGCGAGATGGGTCTTGACCGTCGAGAGCGTCACGTAGAGCCGCCCGGCGATCTCATCGTTGGTGTGCCCGTGTGCCACGAGGCGTACCACCGCGAGCTCCCGTTCGGTGAGCGGCTCGGTGGGTGGCGCCTCGGCCTCCTCGGCCGTGGCGTCGCGGCGCGGAGCGAGGTGCGCCAGCAGGCGAACTGTCACCGCCGGCGAGATCAGCGTGGTCCCGGCGGCGGCTGCGCGGACCGCCTCCACCAGCAGGTTCGGCGACGTGTCCTTGAGCAGGAAGCCGCAGGCGCCGTTGCGCAGCGCCCGGTACACGTACTCGTCGAGGTCGAACGTCGTGACGATGAGGACGTTGAGCGGGTCCCGGACGGCCGGGCCGGCCAGCAGCCGGGTCGCCTCGAGTCCGTCGAGTCTCGGCATCCGGATGTCGAGCAGGCACACGTCGGGACGTAGCCGGCGGGCCTGCTCCACGGCGGTCTCGCCGTCGGCCGCCTCGGCCACCACCTCGATGTCCGGCTGCGTGCCGAGGATCATGCGGAACGCCGTACGGATCATGTCCTGGTCGTCGGCCAGGAGAAGCCGGATGGTCATCGGAGTCCCTTCACGACTGCCCGCAACCCGAACCGGCGTACCCCCGAGGGCTGGTCGGTGACCGGCAGGATCGCGGTGACCTGCCAGCCTGACGCGACCGGCCCGGCCGAGAACTCGCCGCCCGCGGCGCGGACCCGTTCACTGAGCCCGGTCAGGCCGAAGCCGCCGGCCGGCACGGGCGACGGCGCCGCCCTGCCGTCGTTGCGGACCGAGACCTCGGCCAGGCCGGGCCGGTCGGGGTGGGCCCGGATCCGGATGTCGATCCGGGTCGTCCCGGTGGTGTGGCGCAGCACGTTGGTCAGCGCTTCCAGAACGGTGTGGTGTGCCGCGTCAAGGGTGCGGGCGGGCAACGGCCGGTGCGCCAGCGACTCGTCGACGGCGATCTCCGGTGCGGGGGATCCGGGCGGCACGGTGCTGGTGACGGCGGTCAGCATCTCGTCCAGGGTGGCCGGGGCGGGCACGGCCGTCGGCGTCTCGTCGCGCAGGATGCCGACGAGCGTACGCATCGACGTGAGGGCCTGACCGCCGACCTTCTCGATGTCGGCCAGCAAGGCGTCCAGGTCCGCGGGTGAGGGCGCGGCGCCGGAACTCGTGACGAACCTGATGGCCTGCGTCTGCGCGACGATCGCTGTCACGTGGTGGGCGACGTAGTCGTGCAGGTCGCGGGCATGATCGAGGCGTTCTGACTGGCGGGCGAGCCGGTCGGCGTCGACCCGGCGGCGTTCCAGCAGGCGTAGGTAGAGGCCGAGCAGCGCGACGAACAGCACCCAGGCGGCCAGCACGACGGCCACCAGGCCGCCGTCCTGCGACAGGATCCGCACGTTGACGGGATGAAGGAAGACCCGTACCGGAAGAAGGCCGATCGCGAGGATCGTCAGCGCGGCGGGCCCCGCGGCGCTGACGATCGGATGCTGCATGACCAGGCGGATCACCGTCACCGACAGCGCGGCGAACTCCACGATGCCGAACGTGTGCTCGGGTCGCATCGCCGGCACGAGCCCGCAGGCGACCGAGACCGCGACCGACACCGCCGCGGCCACGGCGACCGCGGACGGGCGGGCCTCGGCGAGCAGCACGACGGCAACCGCGAGCAGCCCGCTGGCAATGATGCCGATCTTGGCAGGCAGCGTGGGGCCGTCCAGCCCTTCGACGACGACGAGAGCCGCTACCAGGACGGCTGACAATCCGGCCAGCACTCGCTGCGGTCCCCGGCGCCCCGGAAAGATGATCAACACAGAAGGTCACGGTACGACACCCGTACCCCGGTGGCCTCGTTCTTTTGGCCGAGCCACCGCGAGGCCGCTCGGTAACACGGCTGAGGTGCATCCCCGTCCCGCCGGCGCAGGATCGAAGCCGCACCGGACGATGAGCGGAGAGTGATCGTGGCGACGACAGTGGAAGCCGTGGGCCTGCGGGTGAGAACGGGCCGGCACGTGGCCGTCGACGGCGTCGACCTGAGCCTGAGTACCGGCGTCCATGGACTGCTCGGCCCGAACGGCGCCGGCAAGACCACCCTGATCCGGGCGCTGGCCACCGTGCTGCGCCCG
Source organism: Actinoplanes sp. NPDC023936 (assembly GCF_040639325.1). Classification (NCBI taxonomy): domain Bacteria; kingdom Bacillati; phylum Actinomycetota; class Actinomycetes; order Micromonosporales; family Micromonosporaceae; genus Actinoplanes; species Actinoplanes sp. NPDC023936. Next base: position 328,702 of record NZ_JBEZZR010000002.1, read on the forward strand.
CACGACGGGCGGCTTCGGCTGCTCGGGCAGCCGATGGACGGGCGGCCCGACCTGCGTGCGGTACGGCGGGCGCTGGGCTACCTCCCGCAGGAGTTCGGCTACTACCCGCGGTTCACGGTGACCGAGTTCGTCGAGTACATGGCGTGGCTCAAAGAGGTGCCGGTCACCGAGCGCCGACGTGCCGTGCGGAACGCGCTCGAGCGGGTGGGCCTGGCCGACCGGGCCGGTTCACGGATGAAGGCGCTCTCCGGTGGCATGCTGCGCCGTGCCGGCATCGCTCAGGCCATCGTCAACGAGCCGGAACTGCTGCTGCTCGACGAGCCGACCGTGGGCCTCGACCCACAGCAGCGACTCGACTTCCGGGCACTGCTGCGCGACCTCGGCGAACGCTCCTGCGTCATCGTCTCGACCCACCTCGTCGAGGACGTGGCCGCCGCCTGCACGAGCGTCGTGCTGGCCGACGCCGGCCGCATCGTCCTGCACGGGACGCCGGACGACATCGCGGCAGCCGGTAGTCCTGCCGACGCGGGGGACAGCCCGATCGAGCGCGGCTATTCGGCCCTCATCGAACGGCACCGGGCGGCGCCGGCGGTGGCACGGTGAGCGGCATCCTCGGGATCGAACTGCGGCGCTCCGGCGCGCTCCTCGCCGGTACCGCGACAGCCGTGCTCGGTGTGGCCGGGCTCTACCTGCTCGCGCTCACCGGGCAGACCGGCCTGTGGGACCAGCAATGGCACCTGCTCGCCGTCTTCCAGCGCATCATGCTGGTCGTCCTCTGGCCGCTGGCCCTGGCAGCAGGCGCCTGGCAGGCCGGCCGGGACCGGCGCAGCCGGATCGAGGAACTGCTCGGCACCACACCGGCTCCCGGATGGCGGCGGCTGCGGCCGTCCTCCCTCGCCACGGCCCTCGCGCTGGCCGCCGGCTACCTGCTCGTTCTCGCCGCCGGGGCGCCGAAGGTCGCTACCGCCGCCGGCCATCCCGGCAGCGGCTGGTGGGCGGTGGTCGCCGTCGGCGTGCTGGCCTTGGTCGCGGCGGGATTCCTCGGTCTCGGACTCGGCCGGCTGCTGCCGTACGCCTACACCCCGGCCGTGCTCGGCGCGGGCAGCCTCGCCGGGCTCCTCGCAGCGATCGAGGTGACGAAACTCGACGACGCCACGGTGCCCGGCCCGGCCCTGCTGCTGCCCTTCTTCACCAGCACGATCTCCGAGTTCCAGGAGGTCGCCGGTTCGGTCAGCACGGGTCAGGCCTGGTGGCTCGGCGGTCTGGCGCTCGGCGGACTGGTGCTGTACCTGGCGACGAACCGGCTGGTACGGCTGCTGGCCGTCGTCCCGCCGGCGCTCGGACTGGCGCTGGCCGCGCCGATGCTGACCGTCACCGCCTTCCCGGTCGACACGGCCGCGGTCGCTGAGGTCTGCACCACCGACGGCGGACCACGGGTCTGCGTCACAGCGGCACACAGCCGGAAGCTGGCCGTACTCGTCGCACCGGCCCGGGAAGGATTGCGCCTGCTCGCAAAACTGCCGGACGCGCCGGCCTCGGTCCACGAGGCGGCACCCGGCCGGGCCCATCCGCAGCCGGCCTCCGAAGCGTGGCTGGACAGCGACAACCTCAGCCAGGCCGCGGATCCCGCGGAGCTGACCGCCCGCATCCTGGCCGGCGCCGGTACGCCGCTCTGCGCCCGAAACGAGGAGAGCGCCTACCTCGACGTGCTGCGCGCCCGGGCCGTGGCGGCCGCCTGGCTCTACGGCAGCCACCCGGTACCCGGCCCGGCCTACGCCGCGGCCGAGCAGGCCCAGCGCGACACGATGTGGAAGACACTCGTCGCCCTGCCTGCCGGCGAGCAGGAACGCCGTGTCGCCGCGGTGCGCGCAGCCGGCCTGACCTGCGGAGACCAGGCAGCGGCCCTCGGCATCGGAGCCGGCCGGTGACGACCGTCGCGCTGTACCTGCGCTCCCGCGAGGTGCCGGCCGGAGTGCTGTGCGCGGTACCGGCCATGGTCGCCGTCGCCTGGCTCGGAAGCGGACCGGCCGAGTCGCGGCACGCCGTCACGGCCGCGGCCCTCGCCGTGGCGCTGGGCGTCGCCGTCCTCGGGCATGGCCTGGGCGGGCCGGACAGCACCCTGGACGCGACAGCGGCGATCCGCTGGGCGCCCCGCCGGGCGCTGCACCTGGCTGCGATCCTGGTGGTCGCGGCCGCCGTGGTGGCGATCGTGACGACGGCCCCGGTCGCCGTCGTGCTGCGCGACGCGGCCGGCTTCACCGGGCTCGCCGCGCTGGCCGCGGCGCTGTTCGGCCGGCGGCTGGCCTGGACCCTGCCGGTCGTGACGGGCTGCGTGTCCGCCGGCATCCCGGCCGTGCCGGAGCCGTTCGCGCTGTACCTGCTCACCTGGGCGGGCCAGCCGCCGGACAGCCCGGTGGCCCTGACGACCGCCCTGATCTTCGCGGTCGCCGGTGCTGCCATGTACGTGACTCGCGGCCCCGCCCGTCCGGCCCCGCTGTAGCCGGTGTGTCGAGGAGGTGGAAGTCAGTAGTCTCGGTGCAATAGTCCTTACTGCCCAGCTTTCTCAAGAGTCCTGGCGTGGAGGTGCAGCCCGTGTCGCATCGTGAGCTGCGGTTTTCTCGCTGCTTCGGCAGTGGGCCATGGTGCCGGTGCGCCCCGGCGCCGGGTGGCCGTCATGAATGATCGTGTCGCCAGGATTCGTGGCCTGATCGAGGGTGCGCCGTCCGCGCCGGGCCACGACGGTGGCCTGCTGCATCGCGTGTGTGCTGCCGCCACGCACACGCTGGCGGCGTCGGGGACCGGGGTCAGCGTGATGACCGAGGTGGGGGCGCGGGGGGTGTACGCCGCATCGGACCCGTTGACCGAACGCATGGAGGAGCTGCAGTTCGTCCTCGGCGAAGGACCATGCTGGGATGCGTTCGCCCTGCGCCGGCCGGTGCTGGTCCCGGACATCGAGGAGGAGTCGCCGGGGCGCTGGCCGATGTACCGTCCGGCCGCCTGGGAGGGCGGTATCCGGGCGGTCTTCTCGTTCCCCCTGCAGATGGGGGCCGTGCGTCTCGGGGTGCTCGACGTGTTCCGGAAACGAACCGGCTCGCTTCGCGGGGACGAATTCGCCGACGCGCTCGCCTTCGCGGAGGTCACCATGACGGCGTTGCTCGATCGGCATGAGGAAGCCGTGATGCAGGGCCTCGGTGACAGTCTCGACGATGCGGGGGAGCATCGCGCCGAGTTGTTCCAGGCCCAGGGGATGGTGATGGTGCAGTTGGGAGTGTCCATCGGTGAGGCAATGGTCCGGATGAGGGCGTACGCGTTCGCGCATGGTCGCCGCCTCGACGAGGTGGCCCGCGACGTGGTCGCCCGCCGGCTGGATTTCGGGTCCGATCGTCCATGACCGCCCACTTGACCGCCGGCCAGGCCGGGAGGCAGGCATGATCACCGTGTCCGTGCAGCAGTTGGCGACGATCTTTGTGGAGATCGCCGACACGCTGGTCGACGAGTTCAACGTGATTGACTACATGCACATGCTCACCGAGCGGGTCGCCGGCCTGACCGAGGCGGCTGCCGTCGGCATGCTGCTCGCCGACCAGCACGGCCGGCTGGAGTTCATCGCCGGCTCGGACGAGAACGTCACGCTGGTGGAGCTGTTCGTTCTGCAGAACGAGGAAGGGCCCTGTCTGGAGGCGTTCCGCACGGGGCGGCCCGTCGTCAATGTGGACCTCGGCAGCGCGGCTGCCCGATGGCCCCGCTTCGCACCACTCGCCGTGGCTTCCGGGTTCCAGGCGGTGCACGCCTTCCCGATGCGGTTACGCCGGCAAGTGGTCGGCACGCTGAACGTCTTCGGTGAGACTCCGAGCAGCGAATTCGCCAGCGGGGACGTCGCCATTCTGCAGGCCCTGGCCGACGCGGCCACCATCGGACTGCTGCAGGAACGTGCCGTTGCCCGTGGCGAGGCGCTCTCCGAGCAGTTGCAAGGGGCCCTGAACAGTCGAGTGATCATCGAACAGGCCAAGGGTGCTGTCGCCCAGGCTCACGGTGTCAGCGTCGATGACGCGTTCACCGTCATCCGGGATTACGGCCGGCGTCACAACCGCCGGTTGACCGAGGTCGCCCACGCCATCGTCACGGACCCGGTGAGTCTGCGGCAGGTCGTCGAACCGTAACGCCTCGCTGCGGTTCGCCGGGCGTAGTCACCTCACCGGCGGAACCGCCGGGTGTGATCGGCCTTCGGTGGCGACTGTTCCGGCAGCGTGATGGCGCCGTCGAGGATCGCCTGGGCAAGGTTGTGGAGCTTCTGGTTGGTGTTGCGGGCATGTCGGCGTAGTCGCTGGAAGGCCTGCTCCGGGGTGATCTTGTGCCGTTCGGCGAGCACTCCCTTGGCCTGCTCGACGGCCAGGCGGCTGGTGAACGCCTGCTGGAGCTGGTCGGCCGTGGTGCGGTGGGCGGAGAGGGCACGCCGCTGCAGCAGCCCGATGGTGGCGATGTCAGCCAGTGTCTGTGCGAGTCGCTGCTGGTCGAGAGGGAGCGGTTCACCGATGCGGCGGATGAGGCTCAGCACCCCGATGTTGTGGTTCCGGTGTCGCATCGGGACGGCGTGGCAGCCACGGAACCCGGCGACGCGTGCGGGCGCGGCGAGGTTGCTCCACCGGGAACCGGCCGGGTCGAAGCCGGTATGAGTGATGGCGTTGCCGCTGCGGTAGACCTCCAGACAGGGGCCGTCGTCGTCCTCCAATTCGGCCATCCCGAGTCGCCGGGTGTCCTCACTGGATGCCGCGAGCAGGCGTAAGGCCCCACCGGGATCGGCGAGCATGACACCGACGCCGTCGGTGTCGAGGAGTTGCCGGCAGTGAGCGGTGAGCCGGTGCAGGAACCGGGAGAGCTGAAACTCGTCGCCGACGGTGTCGGCAAGTTCGAGCAGGGCGGCACCGACACGTTCCGGGGAGGCGTAAGGGATACCGGAGTCCTGTGCGGCTCTCACAGGCCGGTGGCGGGATCGAGACGCAGCCGGCCGGTCAAGATCTCGTCGACGATGTGAGCGAGGGATTGGTTGTGATCGGCGGCGTGCCGGCGTAGCCGGTGCAGTGCCGCGGCAGCGTCCGAGCCGTCCTGCGCCATGACCATCCCGAGCGCCTGCTGAGTACGTGCGGCCCCGGCTGGTACCGACGCGCCGTCCTGCGCCGTCGCGCGGGCCCGGGCGTCATCGGTGAGCAGTACGGCCGCTGCGGTGGCGTAGGCGGCCGCCTGCTGATGATCATCTTTGGGCAGCGGGCCGGCGGTGGTCCGGTACAGGTCCAGAACGGCCAGTGCGGTTCCGCCGACGAGTACCGGGAAGGCGAAGACCGCGGCGACGCCGTGACGCCGGGCCTGCACCGTGAACGCCGGCCATCGCACGGTCGCCGAAGCGGCGGCCAGGTCGTCGACCAGTACCGGCCGGCAGGTACGTACCGCCTCCAGGCACGGTCCTTGGTTGAGACTGATCTGCAGGTCCTCGATCTGGTCGATGAGTATTCCGTCAGTACCGACCACGAACCGGCCCGCGGAGCCGGTGAACACCGTCAGCCCGACGCCGGAAACGGTGTCGAGCGCGGTATGGCAGTGTTGGCACAAGGCTGCGGTGCCGCCTGCGGCGCAGAGCTCCGTGACCAGGGCACTCGCGTCCTGGGACAGCTCAGTCATGGCACACCCCGGCGCGGCTGACGCTGTCTTGCGAGACGATGTGGGATTGCGGTGCGCCCACGGGGCGCCTCCGATCGCAGGCGGTGCGTGACACCCGTCCCGGATCCGGGGGCGATAGACGGAGCGCAGGTCGCGTAAGACCAGGTCACCCGAACGAGTCGATACGGCAAGGCTACACCGCTGCGGTTCCACGTCCCGCTTCGCGACGACCCGGTTGTCAGCACCGTCCCGGATCACTGGGCGTCAATGGGTCCGCCGGTCGTCCCAGCAGTGAGGACAGTTCCAGCACGGACCGCGAGTATTGGAAATCGACGGCTTCGTCGGATGTTCGCTCCGGCGGAGCGGATGGCGGCCGGGCGTCCGCGATACGCCGCCCGACGATCTGGTTGATCCACGCGACGACGTCCTCGTCCCGTCCGGTGCGACAGCCCGCAAGCCACCACACCTCGACATAGGTGGCCGCGAAGACTGCCCCCACGCTACGTGGGTCCGGCAGGCGTGAGTCGATTCGGCTGCGGACGATGTCACGAGTGTGGTCGAAGAGTATGGCGAAGGCGTCCCGGTCACCGCGTGAGATCTGATCCATCAATGCGCTGAGGTGACCGTTCAACGACCCGGTGCGGCATGCGGCGCAGCCGGCGTCCACCGGAGACACCTTTTGTGTGGCAAGCGCGCGCGAGCTGAAACGCATGGAAGCTCCAAGAGCGATCGGCAAGACGAGTCGCCGAGGTCCGGAGCGACAGACGGTCACGAGACACGTGACTATCCCACGACAGTACGACATGACGGCAGGTAGTAGCAGCCGAACCATCCAAGGGGATGACGGGTCCGAGGTCCGCCGGCCGGAGTCCCGTCAGAGGCCTGCGCCGTCGCGGTGCGCCGAGGGCGGGATGTAGCCCAGGAGCCTTGGCATCCGGCACAGGTCCAGCAGGAGGTCGAGTGATGGTCCCGCCGCGACGATATGCACCTGGCACCAGGCCGGGGAACTCGCCCGGCCGAGGGCGTCCAGCGCGCGCAGACCGGTGAGATCGCAGAACCCGAGAGCGGACAGATCCAGCTCCAGGCGTCCGGCGGGCCGGGCGCCGCGGATTTCGCACAGCCGCCGGTGCAGCACGGCCGCCGTACCCATGTCGAGTTCGCCGGTGACCGCGACGCGGACGACGTCCTGGCGCACGCCCACCTCGGTAACGGTCAGGCGCCTCTCCACCTCGTCGGCATCAGGCCAGCCGGCATTCTCGTTGCTCATGGTCGAGAGCGCGGGTCGAGCCGGTGACTCAGCAGCAGCCGGGTGCCACTGGAATCGGTGGTGATGTCCACGCTGGTGCAGGCCCGCTGGATGATCTGCATGCCGGACCAGCTGGGAGCGGTGGGGTCGGCGGGATGACCTCCGGACGGATCGGGTGCGGGCTTGCCGGGGCCGTGGTCGCTGATCTCGCACCACAGACGGCCGTCGCGGCGCCACAGCAGCAGCTGACCGTGGCCGCCGCCATGGCGCACGACGTTGGCCGCGGCCTCGTGCACCGCCAGCACGAACCGGTGCGCATGACCACTGTGCAGCCCCTGCCCGGTGGCAAGGGCATGGATCCGCGCACGGATCGGACCCAGCATCGCCGGGCCGAACCAGCAGGCGAGCAGCACACTGCCCGCGACCGGCGGCGCGGCGGCGGATGCGCCAGAGTCGGTCGCGTCAGCCCGGTTCTCGGGCCGGCTGTCGCGCCAGCCGCGGGTGAAAACGCCGGTCAGGTCCAGGTCGTGGCGTTCGAGAGTGAGTAGCTCCGTGACCGCGGCGGTGAACGTCGTCGCCGCCAGCCGATCTGCGCTGTTCAGCGGGCCCGGGGTGTGCCGATACAGGTCGACGGCCCCGTCATGGCGTACTCCGCCGGCGTGCAGGGGTAGCGCGAACACGGCCCGCACCCCGGCTTTCAACGCGGCCGGGGTGAACCACGGCCAGCGCTGCCGCCACGATCCGACCGCGAGATCGGCCACCAGTACCGGTCGTCGCGTCGCTGTCGCGTCCCGGCACGGGCCCTCGTCCAGGGTGACCTGCGCGGACTCCAGTTGCGAGCTGGCCGTGTCACTGAAGAACCGGACGCTGGGAACCGTCCCGGGCGGACCGGCCGACAGGCCCATACCGGCGACGCCTGACATCAGCGCGGCGCTCGACCGGCACAGCCCGGTGATGTCCGGCCCGTAGGCGCTGACCAGGTCCCACACCCGGTCCCGGTGCCCATTGCCGCGCCCATTACCGCGCCCATCCTTGCTGGTCGCTGCCTTTCCGGCGTGATCAGGTGGACCGGTCATCACTGGACCTCGCGTCTGTCTCGGCACCGCCGTGACGAGTTCAGACCCGGCACCGCAGACGCCGGCATCCCACCGAGACAGGGGATCCTCCGCCTTTCAGCGGATTCGTCTCCCACGCTACCCGGACGTGAAGCCCGCAGCCGTCTAGCGAGGTGACAACCTCCCCGGTGACTCGAAAGAGGGACAAGAGCCACGACGCGGCAGCCGACCGCATCACTCCGGATTCCGGCGTACGGGGGCACCGGCGTCCCGGCCTCGCTGGGCGGAAAGTACGCCCTGAGCTGCTGATCCGGGAGTCCGCTTGTGCCGGTCGACCGGCCGCACGGTCCGCACGTGGCGCCCTCATGGCGAGGTTGTGAACGGCGGCGGCCGATGGATCCGGAACCGCCCGTGTACGCACCGTGCATGAGCGGCACCCGTCGCGGGCACAGGACCGCCACCGGCACCCCCATCGCACCTACCAGCGCACGACGAAGGACTCATGATGACCGCCACCGCGCACGAGGTCGCCGAGAAACTCAATCGCGCCTTCGACGAACCGTCCATGACGATGGCGATCTTGCTGGCTGACGTCATCCCTGCGCTCGCGGAGTTCGATCAGGAGGCCACTACCGCTGCGGACCCGGACAGCTATCTCGACCGGATCGTCCTGTACGACGACAGCATCATCCTTTACGACAGCCGCACCGAACGCTGGGCCGTCAGCAGCGCTGAGGAGGTTGCCGCTTCCGACCAGCGGCGCGTGACCTCGCACTGAGCTCCGGTCCGGCGGTAACCCGCCCGCCGGCCTGAGCAGGCAATCTGCCGTGCCGCCCAAGGTGGGCAACGCGGCCCAGAAAATCTGTGCCGCACAAGCTAGACTTTCTCGAAGACACCAGCTAATGTTTCTGTCGTTGACAGCGAAGATCGTTGAAGACGCGGACGTAGCAGGCCGAGCGTCAAGCAGGGCCCGGAGATTCGTGGCTCGCTCGGCACCGCGATGGAGTGCATGACCGCGCTCCAGGCAAGGCAGTGGCAAGACAAGACCTTGACGTAATTCCAGGTCAGGGCACGCAGGCAGGGCCGATGCAGGTTCGGGGCTGTGCCTGAGGCAAGAAAATTCTGCCGTACGTGCGCGGGGCCATGAAGTTTGCGTGGGGTTCCCGCACCGGTGGATGGCACGACAGCAGTTCAGGTAATGGAAGCAGAGGAAAGGGAGGGTTCAGCACCGTTGGATCGCCCGCCGTCAGGACGCGGTTCTGGTTCTGGGGGTGGACACCGCAGTCTCCATCGAACGTGAGGTGGTCTCCGGTCACGCTTATGCGATCCTCACACCGCAAGCCGCTGAAGTTCGCGGCCGGTGTGGATACGACAAGCCGACGAACCTGTCGGTAGATGGTGTAGTAAGACCCGTAACCCTGGGCCCCGGCGCGGAAGCGCCGGGGCCCTCGTCGTGATGGCGCCGAGGGTATGACCTGGCGCAGGTCGGAACAATCAGGCCAAAACATCCACACCGCGACATCCGGCCGGAGGAGATATGGATCACTCGACGCCGCGGATGGGATGGCTTCGAGTGCCCCTCCCGCCGTCGGAGACGCCACAACGGCGGGATGATCCGCTTCGTGTCGCCGGGTCCGGCATGCCGACGCCGCAGGCTCCGCGGCAGTGATGCCTGGCCGCTCCACTGTGGGCGTGTTGTACGCAGGGCGATGGCGGCGTGACTGATCAGCGATCAATCGGACGTCGCGACCGTTTCGAATGCGGCTGCGACTGAATCAGTACGTTCGAGCGGCGGATCGATCCGGGAGACCGCGGATCACCCGGGGCCTCTTCAGGCAAGGCCGTGACCTGCGGAAACAAGGGCGCAACCGTTTCGATCAACCCCGTTGAGCCCGGGTCGCTCAGGGGTGCGGCACCGATCATCCCGCGGAGTTGTATCGACTTGCTTCCATTGTGTTATCGCTTCCGGGCCATGACCCGCCCACTGCCGGCGAGGCGGTGATCGCCACGGCCGGCTCACCAGTGTTCTTCTGTTCTTCGTCCATCAGTACTCGCCGTAGCAACGAGAACCTGTGGATGGCGGCTTCCGATTTCAAGGATCGACCCCGTAAGATCCCCGCACGGAAGAAGCCCTCCGAGATTTTCGCGGAACTCGTCGAGTCGAATGCTTCCACCGCTTGAATTCGCCCGCAGGGAAGGTAAGCCGCAATGCGGACATCTACAGGAGATCATGCGAGTGGGAAGCGGCAGGTCCTCCGCCCGCCGACCCGGTCTCGGCTACTACGCACGTATGCCGTGCTCGTTCCGCAGCGGATGCGCCACGGCGTCAAAGAACGCCTATCCCCCGAACTGTATGCGTTTCTGACCAGAAGGCTGACCCAGGGTGGGCCGGTCGCCAGTGGTGTGGACGCCATTCAGGTGACTTACGCGAAAAAGCGGTTCGCGCGGTTCCTCAAGAGCGACAGTTTCGCGCTTGCCCACTCCGACCAGGGACTGGCCGTCGCACAGGTTGTCGAAGGCTGCACGCCGCTGCATGCCCGGCGGGCGAACCTGGAAGCGGTCACCCGCGTTCTCGGCGCCGCCGCCGTGCCGTACTTCGTCGTCCGGGGCTTCGACGACCTGACCTCGACGGTTGCCGTACCGGAGAAGCACCGGCCGGCGGCGCTCGCCGCGCTCGCCGCCGCAGCCGGCGACATCCCGACGTACGTCGCGGAGATGGCGGGTTACCGGGCCGGCAAGATGCGCCTGGCTGCCAACGCGCGCAGCTGGGAGCAGTTCGGCCGGGCGCGCGTCCTGCGTGTCGCGAGGTTCCTGACCGACCCCACCGGTTCGATCGTGCTGGGCCTGGGCAGCGGCTGCGACATCGAGTTCTGGTCGGAGAAGGACGGGAAGCTGCACGCCCCGCGGCCGAACCGCGCCTCCGACGAGGTTGCCGTCGACGGCCCGCTGGTCTCCCTGCCCGAGCGGTCGTTCACCCGCCTGGTGGCCGCCGACACCGAAGGCGCCGGGGAGTACCCGACGCGCCAGGAGCTGGTCGGCGACCTGCTCGAGGACATCACCTTCCCGATCGACGTGGTGTACACCTGGGTCGACGGCGAGGACCCGGTGTGGCGTGCGCGGCGCGACCACGCGCTCGGCGGGCACACTGACGCCCTCAACGACCAGTCCGCCAACGAGTCGCGGTTCATCAGCCGGGACGAGCTGCGCTACTCGCTGCGCTCGATCCTGATGTTCGCGCCCTGGGTCCGCCGCATCTTCCTGGTCACCGACGACCAGGTGCCCACCTGGCTGGACCAGGAGGATCCCCGGATCACCGTGGTCAGCCACAAGGAGCTGTTCGCCGACCGGGGCACGCTGCCCACCTTCAACTCGCATGCGATCGAGAGCCAGCTGCACCAGATCGAAGGGCTCGCCGAGCACTTCATCTACTGCAACGACGACGTCTTCTTCGGCCGGCCGGTGACGCCGCACCACTTCTTCCAGGCCAACGGGATGTCGAAGATCTTCCTGTCCCGGGCGAAGGTCGGCCCCGGCCCGGTCGACGTGGACGGCGACATCCCCTCGACCGCGGCGGGCAAGAACAACCGGCAGATCATCGATCGCGAGTTCGGCCGCCAGGTGACGTTCAAGATGAAGCACGTGCCGCACGCGCTGCGCCGGAGCGTGCTGGCCGAGATCGCGGAGAAGTACTCGGCCGAGCTGACCGCGACCTCGCACCACCAGTTCCGCCACCCCGACGACGTGTCGCCCACCTCGTCGCTCTACCAGTACTACGCGTTCCTGAGCCAGCGCGCCGTCGTCGCCGACATCCGGTACATGTACGTCGACCTTGCCGCCCAGGACACCCCCTCGGTGCTGCGGCTGGCCCTCGCCAAGCGGCACTTCGACGTCTTCTGCGTCAACGACACGGACGGCGAACCGGAGTTCCTCGCTCGGCAGCACGCCACCATGCACCGATTCCTCTCCACGTACTTCCCCGTGCCGGCGCCGTGGGAGCGCTCCGCGCAGCCGTCACCCGGCTCCGTGGACGGACCAGGCGGGGCGACTCCGGCCGAGGCCGGGACGTTGGTGCCGAAACAGCGAACCACCAGCACGACACCCCCCTCAGTTCCGGCGGCCGGCAGCCCGGCGCCGCTCGCACCAGGAAGTCGCCGATCATGAGCCATTCCTCGTACGAGGTCACGTTGGTGATTCCGGTATACAACGTCGAGGCGTACCTGCCGGAGACGCTGGACTCCGTCGCCGCCCAGACGGTGTTCGACAAGTGCCGTGTCATCCTGGTCGACGACGGCAGCTCGGACACGTCCTTCGAGATCGCCACGGAATTCGCCGACCGCCATCCGAACGTGGAAGCGATCTCGCAGGAGAACGCCGGCCCGGGCGTGGCGCGCAACCTGGCGATGGACATGGCCGACACCCCGTACATCTCCTTCTGCGACTCCGACGATCTGCTGCCCCCCACTGCGATCGAACGGCTCCTGAAGGCGATCGTCCAGCACGGCGCCAGCGTCTCCATCGGCAACATGGACACCTTCCCGAACTCGTCCAAGTTCCTGTGGCACAAGTACTTCGGGAAGGGCGACCGGCTCTTCGAGTCGATCGCCGACGCGCCCGACCTGATCTTCGCGGCCGGCCCTTGCCACAAGGTTTACGACCTTGCCCAGCTCCGGGCACACGGGTTGCGGTTCGGTGAGGGCGTGCATTTCGAGGACGCCTTCCTCGTCATCCCCATGATGCTGCGCGCCGAGGGCATCGCGCTCGTCGACGAGGTGGTCTACCAGTACCGCAAGCGGCCGACGCAGGACTCCATCATGGACGCTCTGTTCATCCGGCCGCAGAACTACTGGGATCACCTGGAGCTGGTGCGCTACCTGGCCGATCTGCGCCCGAACCTGGACGCGTTCCGCCACGAGGCCCTCGAGCGCTTCCTGGTTCGCAGTTACCAGGGTTTCGCCGTCCGTGCTCCGGAGATCTTCGACGTCGCGGACCTGCGCAAGATCTTCGAGACCTGCCAGCGTATCTACCGCGACATCGACGTGTCCTTCATCGTGCGGTGGACCGCCGACACCCGGCACCGGGTGCCCTTCGTCGCGTACATCCTCGACGACTTCGAGTTGTTCGCCCACCCGCAGGAGAAGCTGCGCGGCGTACTCGCATCGAGTGGTGAGCTCTACCTCGACTACCCGGTGCCGGCTCGATTGCTGCCCCTGACCCGGGTCAGCCGGGTGGACGCGGTGCTCGAGCAGACCCAGCTGACGCCCGAGGGTGACGAGCTGGAGGTGTCGGGTCATCTGGTCCTCAACGGCATGCCGCTGACCGAGCCCCTCACCACCGGTCTGGCACTGCGTGTGCGGGGCAGCCGGATCACCGCGCCGGCTCGACCGGTGTACCGCCGTGACCTGCTCGGTTCCAGCATCGACCAGAAAGAGGTACGGGGCGAGCGCCAGTGGAGCGGTTTCTCCGCCCGGATCCCGGTGGAGCAGCTACGCAGCGGCGAACACCAGCTCCGGCTGGTGTTCCTGACCCCGACCGGGCAGGCGTCCCGGCGGTGCCGCATGTCCGCGGCGTTCCTGCGTGACGCTCGGGTGATCACCACCGGCGGCCGGCGAATCCTGGCCCGCTTCACAGCGCCCGACATCGCCACCCTGATCGTCCGGCGGGCCAGCAACAAGGCGGACGATCGCCGCTGGCGCCGCGAGCTGCTGCGCCGCGACCTGGGTCATGCCCGGCACCGCCGGCCGCTCTGGAAGTGGCGCCTGCTGCGCGCGGCCACTGAGCGTTTCATGCAGCGCCGGGACATCTGGCTGGTCGGTGAGCGTCGCGACACCGCCCAGGACAACTCCATGCACCTGTTCCGGCATCTGCGTAAGGGGGCGCGCCGCAAGGACGTCTACTACCTGCTGGAGAAAGGCAGCCCGGACCCGCAGGGCGTGCGCAAGCTGGGCCATGTCGTCAAGCACGGTTCGTTGCGGCACAAGTTCCTGCTGCTGCACGCCAAGCGCCTGATCAACTCGTACGACATCGACTCGTACATGCTGCCGCCGACGTGGACCAAACCCGACTTCCTGAAGCACCTCAGCTGGCGGATCGGCGCCTCCCGGGTCTTCCTGCAGCACGGCGTCATCGGCAATGACGTCAGCCGGGCCCTGCACCGGGCGCGCACGAACGTCGACCTGTTCGTGACGTCGGCGCAGGCCGAGGCGGATTATGTCGGCGACCAGTTCGGCTACGGCGACGCGGCCAAGCCGCTGGGCCTGCCCCGCTTCGACGCCCTGACGCCGGACAACGGCAAGCGCAAGATTCTGCTGATGCCGACCTGGCGCGTCTATCTCGTCGCCCCGTCGTACGGCGGGGCCCCGGCGAAGGTGAAGTTCGAGGATTCCAACTACCAGCGCTTCCTGCTCGAGCTGTTCGGCAGCGAGAAGCTGCGGATGGCGCTGAAGGAGCACGGCTACACGCTCGAGTTCCTCCCGCACTACGAGATGCGCGACCTGGTCAAGGACGTCCTTCCGGACGACAAGAGCTTCGCGATGGTCGACCAGTCCACCCGCAGCGTGCAGGACGCGCTGCGCCAGGCCGACCTGTTCGTGACGGACTGGTCGTCGACCGCCTTCGACGTCGCTTACATGGGCACCCCCCTGGTCTACGCCCAGTTCGACCCGGAGGAGTGGTGGACCGGTCACTACCGCAAGGGGTACTTCGACGCCGCTCGCGACGGATTCGGCCCGGTGTGCGACGACGCCGAGCAGACCGTCGACGCCATCGTGCGGTACCTGGAGAACGGCTGCAAGCGGGAGGACGAGTACACCCAGCGGGCGACGTCCTTCTTCGCCCACCGGGACCGTGACAACTGCGCCCGGGTCACCGAGGCCATCGCCGCCCTGGGCCGGGAGCCGGCCAAGGCGCCGGCCACGCCGGCGCATGCCAAGGAGTTCGTCCAGGCCGGCACGAGTGGGACCGAGTCCTAAATAGCCGATCGAGATGGGGCCTGGCCTGTGGAAACACGGGTCAGGCCCCGCTTGCTGTCTGGCTTCCTTCGCTTCGTGACGGCTCAGATCCGCCCCATGGTGCCCGGGATGCGATGGGCAGGTCGCGCAGATCCGTGCCGTCGCGGGGGGTGAAGACGAGCAGCCGCTGACGGCGGTCGTGGCTGAAGACGACCTCGCAGTCGAAGTCCAGCCGGCCCGCTTTCGGGTGCAGCAGCGACGTGGTCTCCCGGCGGCAGAGTCGTACCTCGTGGTTGTCCCAGAGACGGCGGAACTCGGCGCTGCGAGCCAGGAGCGTCGCGATCATGTGTTGTGCTTCGGCCGGATCGGGTTCGAGGTCCGCCGCGGCGCGGACACTGGCGGCGTAGGTGACGCTCTGAGCGGCGTGGATGTCCTCGGGATAGATGCGGCGTTCCTGCGGCATCGTGAACCAGCGGAAATAGCCGCTTCGATCCAGGCCGGTGTAACCCGTCTGGTCGCCGAAGAGCTCCAGGCCCAGGGGGTTCTGCAGCAGGGTGTGTGCCAGGTTCGAGACGATCAGCGCCGGGTGGCCGTCGAGTGCGTGGAGAACCCGGCGCAGACCCGGATCGACATCGTCCGGGCCCGGCGTGTGCTGAGGCGGGTTGTGCCCGATCAGGCGGAACAGATGGTCGCGTTCGTCGATCGTCAACTCCAGCGCCCGGGACAGTGCCGACGCCACCTCCGGCGACGGTCGTGGCCCGCGGCGCTGTTCCAGCCGGGTGTAGTAATCGACCGAAATGTACGCGCGTTCCGCGACCTCTTCGCGTCGGAATCCGCGGGTCCGGCGGGCCGTGTGGTGTGCGGGGACCAGGGCACCCCGGCGATGGCGCAGAAAATCCGCCAGTTCCTCACGATTCACCTGGCGATTTTACGACGTGCCCGGCGTTGCCAGGGATTGCCGATCCCTGGTACGCCGGCGCGCCCCCTGTCACCCTTCGATGTCTTGGAAATGAGGAGATGTCGAGTTGGTACTCAAGGTGAACGTGCCGTCCGCGATGGTTCACGGCGATGTGGAGGAGGGCTACGGCCCGGTCGCGGACGCGTTCCGGCGCAACTTCGCGCAGGGGCGCGAGGTCGGGGCGGCCTGTGCGGTCTATCACCAGGGCCGCAAGGTGGTCGACCTGTGGGGCGGCTACCGCGACGGCGTGACATTCGAGCCGTGGGAACGCGACACGATGGTTCCGGTCTTCTCGACGACCAAAGGCGTGTCGTCGATGGCGGTCGCGGTCCTGCACGCACGGGGTCTGCTGGATCACGACCGGCCCGTGGCGGCGTACTGGCCCGAGTTCGCCGCCGCGGGCAAGAGCGAGATCACCGTACGTCAGTTGCTCTCCCACCAGGCGGGGCTGCCGGTGATCGATCGCCCGCTCCAACTGCGGGACCTGTCCGGCTCCGCGGTCCTGGCGGCGGCGCTGGCGGAGCAGCGCCCGGCGTGGACACCCGGTGAGCGTCACGGCTATCACGGCACGACGCTCGGGTGGTACGAGAGCGAACTTGTCAGCCGGGTCGACCCGCAGGGCCGTCATCTGGGGAGGTTCTTCGCCGACGAGGTGGCCGCGCCGCTCGGCCTCGACTTTCACATCGGCCTGCCGGAGAGCGTCGATCGCCGTCGCGTCGCCCGTATGCACGGCTTCCGGACCTGGGAGATGATGCTGCACCTCAACGCGATGCCGGCGGCCTTCTCCTTCGCGTTCGCGAACCCGCGGAGCCTGACCGCCCGCGCGTTCGGCAATCCGCGCCTGCTCGGCGACCCGGACAGCATCAACCGTCCCGACGTGCAGGCCGCGGAGATTCCCGCCGTCAACGGCATCGGCGAGGTACGTTCGATCGCCCGGCTCTACGGCGAAGCGGCAACCGGGGGCGCCGGGCTCGGGCTCACCGCGTCGACGCTGGATGAGCTGAAGCGCCCGGCCACGGCGCCGTCACGGGGGCTCTTCGACCAGGTCCTGCGCCTGCCCACCCAGTACTCGCTGGGGTATGTGAAGCCCTTCCCCGCCTTCCGGTTCGGCTCCGCCTCCGGTACGGCGTTCGGCACGATGGGACTGGGTGGTTCGTTCGCCTTCGCCGACCCGGACACCGGTACGGGTTTCGCGTACGCGATGAATCGGACCGGTTTCCACCTCTGGGACGACCCGCGCGAGGTGGCGCTGCGTGAGGCGCTGTTCGGCACGGTGCTCGGCGAGGCCCCGCAACGACCCGACGCGGTGGCTGCCCGGACCGGCCCGCTCTCCGGCCACCGCCGCGACCGGACGCCCCGTTGACAGGGGTTTCCCGAACGGCACAGCGGGACGTCCCGGCAACGCTGTCCCGAGCGGCACAGCCGGTACCGGATCGTCCGGGTGACACGTTCGCTCTCCGGCTGAGGCGGCACCGGCACGCCGCCGGGCTGACGATGGAGGAGCTGGCCGAGGCGTCGGGTGTCAGCGCGCGGGCGATCAGCGACATGGAGCGCGGCCGCAGCGCCGGGCCGCAGCGGCGGACCGTTCAGGCGCTGGCCGAGGCGCTCGGCCTGACTCCGGCGGAGCAGCCGCCGTTCCTCGCGGCGGCGCGAGCCGGTCGGAAGCGTCGTGGTTCTCCGGTCGTCCCGGCCGGCCGCTGTGCTCCGCCGCGTCCGGTCGCCGATTTCACCGGCCGCGGCAGGGAGCTCGCCCGGCTGGCTCACGATGCCGCGTCGGCCCGCCCGGGGGCAGCCGCGCCGGTGGTGATGGTGTCCGGGACCGCCGGGACCGGCAAGACGGCGCTGGCGGTGCAGGCGGCGCACGTACTCGGGGAGATGTTCACCGGTGGGGCGTTCTTCCTCGATCTGCGCGGCATGGACGCTCGTCCGATGGGTGCCGGGGAGGCACTCACCCGGCTACTGGGCGCGTTGGGTGTCCGGGACGACGAGATTCCGGTGTCCGAGGCGGACCGGGCCGGCATGTACCGCCTCCTCCTGCGTGGCCGGCGGGCGCTGGTGGTGCTCGACAACGCCGCGGACGAGGCGCAGATCCGGCCGTTGTTGCCGGCTACCGGCCCGTCCCTGACCGTGATCACCAGTCGGCGGCTGCTGGCCGGGCTGGAAGGCGTGCACCGGCTCAACCTCGGGCCGTTGCCGGCGGAGGACGCCGAGGCGCTGCTGCGGCGCATCCTCGGCCGGCGTGGCCAGGAGGGGGACGCGGACGCGCTCGGCGAGGTGGTGGAACTGTGCGGCCGGCTGCCCCTCGCGCTGCGTATCGCCGGCAACCGGCTGAACAGCCGGCCACCGTGGACGGTGGGGCACCTGGCCGATCGGCTCCGCGACGAGAGCCGCCGGCTCGACCAGCTCGTCGCCGGTGACCTGCGGGTCGCCGCCGCCTTCGGCCTTTCGTACGCCCGGCTGTCCGCACCGGCCCGGGTTCTGTTCCGCAGGCTGTCGCTGGTCGCCGCACCGGACTTCGACGCCCGGCTCGCGAGCGCGCTCGGGCCGCCCGGCGTCGAGGACGCCATCGAGGACGCCCTCGAGGAACTCGTCGAGTCGAGCCTGCTGCACGCCGAGGTGGACGGGCGGTATCGCTTCCACCGCCTCGTCCGGCTGTTCGCCCGGCAGCGGCTGGTCGAGGAGGAACCGGCCTTCGAACGCCACACCGCGCGCCGCCGCACGGAGGCCGCCGGTGCGTTCAGACGAGGCCGTGGGTATGGGCCCAGATCACCGCATGGACTCGGTCACGGACCCCCAGCTTGGCGAGGACCCGGCCGACATGGGTCTTGACCGTGGATTCGGACAGGAACAGCTCACCGGCGATCTCCTGGTTGGACAGTCCCCGGCCGATCGCCACCAGGACCTCGCGTTCCCGGCCGGTCAGGTCGTCCAGCTGCTTCGCGCCCGCCGGCACCGGGGTACGGCTGCCCTGGTAGTGGTCGAGCAGGGTGCGGGTGATCCGCGGCGAGACGACCGCCTCGCCGCCGGCGACGGTGCGGACCGCGGCGACCAGCTCGGCCGAGGGCGCGTCCTTGAGCAGGAAGCCGCTGGCACCGGCCCGCAGGCCGTTGAAGGCGTACTCGTCGAGGTCGAAGGTGGTCAGGATCAGCACGCGGGTTCCGGGGCAGTGCGCGACGATGTCGCGGGTCGCCTCGATGCCGTCCATGATCGGCATGCGGACGTCCATCAGGACCACGTCGGGACGGCGGTCGCGGGCGAGTAGCGCTCCGGCGCGCCCGTCACCGGCCTCGCCGACGATGCGCAGGCCGGGCGCCTGGCCGAGGACCATGGCCATGCCTTCGCGCAGCAGTTCCTGATCGTCCACCAGCAGCAGGGTTGTCTCACTCATCGGTGTCCTCGGTCGAAAGCGGCAGTGTGACGCGCACGGCCCAGCCGACGGCCCGGGGGCCGGCCTCCACCGTGCCGCCGTAGAGGGCAGCGCGTTCCCGCAACGCGATCAGGCCCTGTTCGCTGCCGACCGACGGCGCCGGTGTGGTGCCCCGGCCGTCGTCGGTGACAGCGATGCGGATCGGGCCGGTGTAATCGAGGTCGACGAGGACCTCGGTCGGGTGATCGGCGTAGCGCAGCGCATTGGTCAGGGCCTCCTGCACGGTGCGGAACACCACCCGCTGCAGTCCCGGCGACACCGGATCCGGGCCGCGACGCCGCAGGGTCACCGGCAGCCCGGCGATCCGGAACGTCTCGACCAGGGGCTCCAGGTCACCGGGAACGTCCGGGCTGCCGTCATGGAGCACACCGAGCAGTCGTCGCATGTCCTTCATGGCCTCCCGGCCCAACGCGGCTGCCCGTTCCACGGCCTTGCGTGACCGTTGCGGGTCGACGTCGGCCACCGCCGTCGCGCCGTCGGCCAGCCGTACCATGATCGTCAGATTGTGCGCGACGATGTCGTGCAGGTCGTGAGCGATCCGGGCGCGTTCCCGGGCCGCGGCCAACCGGCCTTCCTGTTCCTTCTCCCGGGCGAGCTGCGCGGCCCGGTCGAGCAGCGCCCGCACGTACCGCCGGCGGGTGGCGACGTTCGCGCCGACCAGCACCGACCCGATCACGGTGATCCCGTAGAGGAAGAGGAACGTGCCGAGGCCGTCACGGCCCGACCGGTGGACCGTCTCCGCCCCCAGCACCAGGAGCGAGCCCAGGGTGCCGGCCGTCACGGCGTGCAGCGACCGGTGCGCCGCCAGCGAGTACATCGCCACCCCGTACGCCAGCACCTGGGTGTTGCCGGCCAGCACGTCGCCGGCCACCACCACGGCCAGGACCGCCCAGGGCAGGGACCTGCGCCACAGCAGCGACAGCGCCACCACCGCGTTGACCGTCAGGCCCCACGGGTTTCCGCGTTCGGGGCCCCACAGCAGCACGTCGCTGCCGAGCCCCGTCACGAAGCAGAGAACCACGACGATCCCGCTGCCGAGCCGGGGATGGCGGGCCCAGAAGGCCCGCACAGGGCTCGCCCCGGTCTCCACGTCTCACGCGTCCCGGCGGACCAGGGTGAGGCTGCCGAGCACGGCCGGGACCGCCAGCCACGCGAGGACGACGGGCAGCGCGACCGACAACGGATCACGCAGGACCCGGGTGGCGGCGACGGAGAACGCCAGGCCGGTCAGATCGAACCCCACCCAGATGTCGAGCACCGCCAGCACCACCCTCAGCAGTAGGACGGCACCCAGCGCGAGGCCGATCCCGGCCGCGGTGTTTCGGACGGCGAGCGTGACGGCGAACGCGAACAGTGCCACGAGCACGCAGTATCCGATCTCAGCGCCGATCAGGCCCAGCACTGTGCCGAACGGCACGCCGGTCAATGACGCATGGGTCAGGAAGGGGAGCGCTGTCGCGTACCCGAGGCCCACCGACAGGGCTGCCAGCACTGTCGCGACCGCCGCGACCAGAAGGGCCTTGGCGGCCATCACGGTGAGCCGCCGCGGCGCGGCCACGAACGTCACCCGGATCGCGCCGCCGGTGTACTCCGAACCGAGCACGAGCACCGCCAAGGCCATGATCGAGATCTGCGAGAGGGCGGCGGACGAGGAGAGTACCGAGCTCACGGCGTCGCGCGCGGTCACGCCCTCGACGAAATCCGGATCGGTGTGCGCCAGCCCGAGCAGGAGCGCCCCGCCGATCGGAAGGACGACCGCCGCGACAGCGCAGACCCAGGAGGATCGGAGGGTACGCAGTTTCAGCCACTCGGCCGAGAAGAGGCGGGACAGGCTCAGACGTACCGTGGTGGTGCTGCTCATCGCGGGAAACCTCCGGTGAGCGGGCGGGCGTGGTCCCGGGTCAGAGCGAGGTAGGCGTCCTCCAGCGAGGCGGCCACCGTGACGTTCTCGAACAGCAGGATGCCGGCGTGGTGGGCGAGCACGGCGACCTCCTCGGAGTCCGGCCCGATCACCTCCAGGGTGCCGTCGGGACGCCGGGCCACAGCCGCGTCGTGTTCGCGCAACAGCTTCTCCAGGCGGTCCGGCTGATCGGTGCGGGTGCGAACCGTCCGGGTGGCGTTGCGCGTGAGCAGGTCGACGACCGACGCGTCAGCGAGCACCCGGCCGCGGCCGAGCACGATCAGACGGTCGGCGGTCTGTGCCAGCTCGCCCATCAGATGGCTGGAGACCAGGACGGCACGTCCCTCGCGGGCGAGGGAGCGCAGCAACGACCGGATCCAGATGATGCCGTCGGGGTCCATGCCGTTCGCCGGCTCGTCGAGCAGCAGCGCCGCCGGATCACCGAGCAGCGCGGCGGCCAGGCCGAGGCGCTGCCGCATGCCCAGGGAGTAACCGCTGACGCGCCGGTCGGCGGCGTCGCCCAGGCCGACCATCTCGAGCAGTTCGTCGGCGCGGCGACCGGCGATGCCGTGGCTGCGGGCCAGGAAACGCAGGTGGTTACGCCCGCTCCGGCCGGGGTGGATCGCCTCCGCGTCGAGCAGCGCGCCGACCGACCGCAACGGCGCGTCCAGGTCCCGGTACGGGCGGCCGTCGATCAGGCACCGGCCGGACGCCGGCCGATCCAGGCCCACCATCATGCGCATCGTCGTGGACTTGCCGGCGCCGTTCGGGCCGATGAACCCGTTGACCACCCCCGGCTCGAGCCGGAACGACACGCTGTCCACGGCCGTGACGGCGCCGTACTTCTTTGTCAGTTCTTCGACTTCGATCACCGCGCCGACGCTACGGACGTGCGGGCGTCCAGCCATCCGCCCGCGGTGCCGACGGGCTGTGGTACCCCGGTACCACCGGACATGGGCACCGTGGTCGGATGGCTGGGCGGATCGGCGTCCGTACCGTCGGTGTTGTTGATCGAACAGCGCCGAACCGGCACCGACAGAAGGAAGCATCACGATGAGCACTCAGGCCGACGCTCCGGCGAAGTTCCGCTTCAGCCCCACCATGATCTGGGGAATGACCTCCGTCACCGTGCTGATCACCGCCCTGGTGCTGTGGATCGGCTGGCCGGCCCAGGCCGCCGAGCTGTCCCCCGGTACGGCCGAGGTCTATCTCGTCGACGACGAGCTGACGACGCCGGCCGCCACCGGTGAGAAGGACGGCTGGTTCGGTGCTCTCTCCACGCCGTGCGACTTCGACTCCTGGTACGTCGAGTCCGCCGGCACGGCCATGTGCGCCACGCTCGACGGGCCGAAGGGAACAGTGACGCTCGGCGGCGCGAACAAGCGGGTCGAGTTGTCCGCCGAGGGGCAGAAGGCCGTCACGGGATGGGTGGCCGAGGCCGGCGCCGGGGGCGCGAAGCCGCCGACCAGGGCACTGCTGGTGCGTGACGGGGATCCGATCGGTGTGGTGGCCGTCGCCGATCCCGGCACCGTCGTTCCGATCGGCTGAGACCCGGCCGGCGCCCGTGCCGAATGCGATCGACGTGGTGCGTGTCTGCGAGTAGGGTGCCGCGGCGATCAAGTTTCGGTACGGGGGATGGAACGACGTGCGTTTTGAGGTGCTCGGG
The DNA here is from genome assembly GCF_040639325.1 of Actinoplanes sp. NPDC023936. Taxonomy (NCBI): domain Bacteria; kingdom Bacillati; phylum Actinomycetota; class Actinomycetes; order Micromonosporales; family Micromonosporaceae; genus Actinoplanes; species Actinoplanes sp. NPDC023936. The sequence goes on from NZ_JBEZZR010000002.1 coordinate 351,553, forward strand.
CCGTTTCAGGTGCGTGACGGGGACCGCGTGGTGGACGTCGGCCGGCCGCAGCACCGTGCCGTGCTCGCCGCGCTCCTGATCGACGCCGGTCGCGTGGTCCCGGCCGATGTGCTGCTGGACCGGATCTGGGGTGACGGCGCCGGGGCCGGTGGGACCGCTTCGCTGTACTCCTGCATCTCCCGGCTGCGGAAACGGCTCGGTCCGATCATCGTGACCCAGGCGCCGGGATACCGGCTCGACGTGGACGGCGCCACCATCGACGCGGTCCGGTTCGGCGAACTCGTCTCGGCGGCACGCCGGTCGATCGCGGCCGGGCGGCCCGATGTGGCCCGTGAGCACGTCACGGAGGCGCTCTCGCTGTACCGGGGCACGCCGTACGGCGGCATACCGGCGGACTTCCTGGCCCACGAGGTGAGCCGGCTGGAGGACCAGGTCCTCGCCGCCACCGAGCTGGCCGCCGAACTGGACCTCACCCTCGGCAGGGAAGCGGCCCTGGTCGGCTGGCTGCCCGAGGTGGTGACCGCGCACCCGTTGCGGGAGGGCATGCGCGGCACGCTGATGACCGCCCTCTACCGGCTCGGCCGGCAGGCGGAGGCACTGCGGCTCTACGAGGACGCGCAACGGCTGCTCGCCGACGAGCTCGGCGTCGACCCCGGCCCCGCTCTGCGGCGGCTGCACACCCTGGTGCTGCGCCACGATCCCAGCCTGGACGCGGTGCCGGCCGCCGAGCCGCCGACCGCCGAGCCGCCGGCCGCCGAGCCGCCGAGCATGGCCCCGAGAACGGCGCCGAGGCCGGAACCGGCGGCAGCCGCCCGGCCGGACGTGACGCCGCGGTGCACCCGGGACGAGATGGTCGGCCGTGATCCTGAGCTGCGCCGCTGTCTCGACGCGCTCGCCCGGGCCCGGGACGGCGCACCGGCCGGGATCGTGATCTACGGGGAGGCCGGCATCGGCAAGACCCGCCTGGTCGAGGAAGTGACGCTGAGCCGTGCCGCGGTGTCCGATGTGTCGTGGGGGCGGTGCTTCGACCACCCGGGCAGCCCCGCCTTCGGGCCGTGGGCGCAGGTGCTCGCGACCCTTGCCGAGCGCCGCGGGGCGGAGTCCGTGGCCCGGGCGCTGAACGGCCGCGGCGCCGAGGCTGCTCTGCTCCTGCCGTCCGACGCGGTTCCGGCCGGCCACGCCGTGCCGGTCGCCGGGGCCCCCGAGGTAGCGCGCGCCCGGCTGTACGACGCGGTCACCGCCTTTCTCGAGACGATGGCGGCCGAGCGGCCGGTCACCGTGGTCCTGGAGGACCTGCACTGGGCGGACCCGGAGTCGGCCGAGCTGACCGAGTACGTCGCCGTCACCGCCCGGTCCGGCGGCCTGGCCATGCTGATGACCGTGCGGACGCCGGCCGAGGACGGTGGCGTACAGGGCGAGTCCCTGCTCGCGGCGCTGGCCCGCCGTCCCGACACCGAGCGGATCGCGCTGCACGGCCTCGGCACCCCCGAGGTGCGCCTGTTCGCCACCACCCGTCTCGGCTCCGATGTGGACGAGGCGGCCGCCGAGCGGCTGCGCCGGCGTACCGACGGCAACCCGTTCTACATCGCCGAACTGGTCCGGCTGCTCGGCGAGGAACGCCAGATCTCCGGTCGTGCCCTGGTCGCCGTGCCGACCACGGTCCGGGCCGTCATCGAGCGCCGGCTGCGGCACCTCCAGCCGGCCACCCGGGAACTGCTCGCCACGGCCGCGGTGATCGGCCGGGGCTTCGACGTCGGTGTGCTCGGCGAGGTCTGCGGGCGTACCCCGCTGGAACTGGCCGAAGCGCTGGACCCGGCGGCGGCCGCCGGCATCCTCGCGCCGAGCGAGGAGAGCCCGAGCACGTGGTCGTTCGCCCACGCCCTGGTGCAGGACACGCTGGCCGCGGTGACCGGACCGATGCGGCGGGCGGCCCTGCACGCGCAGGTCGCCGAGGTGCTCGAGCGGCGGCACGAGGGGAACCTGGCGGCGGTGGCGGCGGCCCTGGCGCACCACCACGCTGCGGCGGGCCTGGTCGGTGACCCGGCCAAGGCGGTCCGCTTCAGTCTGGTCGCCGCCGAGGCGGCACAGGATCGGTTCGCCTTCGGTGAGGCCCGGCGTCATCTGGAGCGGGCCCTGGAACTGGTCCGGTCGGTGCCCGGCGCGGCGGCCGGGCTGCTGGAACTCCAGGCTCGCGTGCGGATCGGCTCGCTGCTCACCCTCACGCACGGCTACAACGCCGAGGAGGTCGCCGTGCACCGCCGGCACGCGTTGCGGCTCGCGGTCGAGACCGGCTCCACCGAGCATCTGCTCTCGGCGCTCTGGGGCACCTGGGGTGTCGCGCTGGTCTCCGGCGACTTCCCGATGGCCGAGACGGTCGCCGCGGAGATGGAGTCGGCGGCCGACCGGACCGGTGATCCGATGCTGGCGCTGGCGTTCCACCACGCCGCCGGCCAGGTCCGTTACCACCAGGGCCGGCTGCTCGAGGCGAAGCGGCACCTCGAGCAGGCTGCCGAGCTGGCCGATCGGCACGCTGACGCCGTACGCCTGGAATTCTTTTTGCAGCACCCGGCGGTCGCGGCACGCGGCTGGCTCGCCAAGGTGCTCGCGCTGATGGGTGAGATCGAGGCGTCGGATGCGATCGCCCGCGACGCCGACGCTCGCAACCGGGCTCTCGGAGACCCCTACACCGCGACCTACATCGACATCCTGGAAGGCTGGCGGGCCGTGTTCCTGGACCGGCCGGCGGATGCCCTGCGGCACGGCGAGCACGGGCACGCGGTCGCCGAAAAACACGGGTTCGCCCAGCTCGTCGCGTTCAGCCTGCTGCCGCGCGGCTGGGGGCGGGCACACCACGGGCGGGCCGTGGAGGGCGCCGCCGACGTCGAGCTCGGCATCTCGATCTTCTCGGCCCTGCCGGCGGGTCACATGTTCGGGCACATCATGGAGTACGCGCTGGCCGACGCGTTGCGGCTGGCCGGGCGCACGGCGGAGGCGCGGGCGGCCACCGAGCGGGGTATCGCCGAGGCGGAACGGATCGGCGAGCGCTTCTTCCTGGCCGGACTGCATCTGCAGCACGCCGCCCTGACGCACGAGCTCGGCGGCCCGGCCGAGCAGGTCACCGCCGACCGGGAACGCGCCGCCGAGATCGCGCGCGAGCAGTCAGCCGGCCTCTTCCTCGGCCGGCTGAGCGTCGGCTGACCCGAAGAGATCCTCCAGGGTGTCTTCCGGCTCCGGCTCGGCTTCCACATCGTCCACGGGGAAAGGGTCGCCGACCGACCTTGTCGTTTTCTTGTCGCCGTCCGTGCCCGCCGGCGACAAGGGCGTGCCAAGGCCGGGCCGGGAAGCTTCCGACGGTCCGCCGCACTCTGCGGCGGCACGTCGATCCCGGAGATTCTCTTGTCAGCGAAACTCGCGCGCCGCCGGTTCCACCGGTTCGCCGGGCTGCCGGCGCTCCTAGCGCTGTCAGCCACGGCGATCGTCGCGCTCCCGTCGTCACCGGCCCTAGCCGCTGATGATCCACCCGCATCCGCCGGCGTGGAGATCACCGATCTCGGCGCTGTCTCGGCGCCTCACTCGGTGGGAGGCATCCGCGCCATGAACAACCGTGGCCAGGTCGTCGGCGGCGTCTGGAACGACAAGGGCGAGTTACGCGCCACCCTCTTCGAACGGGGCGGACAGAAGTCCCTGGAGGGCAGCTTCCCCGAAGGTGCGTCCGAGGGTTGGGGCATGGACATCACCGACGACGGGGTCGTCCTCGGCGAGGTCGACTACAAGCTGGAGAGACAGGCCTTCCTGTGGGAGAACGGGCAGGTGGAGTTCCTCGACTCCAACTTCCCGGGGGCCATCAACAAGAAGCGCCAGACCGCAGGTCGCGCCTACGTTCGTGAGCCGGACGGCGAGACGATGCTGCTCGTCGACGAGAACTCCGACCACAACCTCTGGGAGTTCGGCGTACTGGACATGAATGATGCCGGTCAAGTCGTCGGCATCGCGGACCTGACCGACGATCACGACCGCAACCTGCGCGCTTACCGGTCCAGGCCGGGAATGCCGCTGGATCCGAAGAAGGACCTGCTGCAGTGGGCCGGCGAGGGGACCTCGGCCGGCGGCATCAACGAGAAGGGTGAGGTCGCCGGCTACGCCATCGACCCGACCGGTGGTTACGTGCCGGTCATCTGGGACGCCGAGGGCCGGCCGCGGTCGCCCATCACACCGCAGGGCGGCACCGCGAACGGGATCAACAACGCCGGTACGGCGGTGGGGAAGTTCTTCCTCGTCGACGGCAAGACGCGTGCGGCCCTGTTCCAGGACGGGACCTTCACCGACCTCAACACTCTGCTGCCCGCCGGTTCCGGATGGACGCTGACCGAGGCCGTCGCGATCAACGACGTCGGGCAGATCGCCGGCATCGGCCGCCCGACCGGCGCCGAATTCGACCACGCGTTCCTGATGGACCTGGCGCCGCAGGGCCCGGTCATCGAGTCGGTGACGCTGGAGACGCAGAGCTATCCCTCGCCCGCGTGGCATCCGGTCACCGAGAGCGGCACCGTCGACGGCAACCGGGTCCGGGCCACCGTCAAGCTGCGCAACCGCAGCAACTGGTTCACCTTCACCCAGTTGCAGCTGACCGAGACGGTCTCCGGCAAGAAGCTGCCCGGCGGCACCATCGACGAGATCCTCAATCCCGGTGAGACGGTGATCGAACGGGTGGAGTGGGACACCGCCGGTTTCGCCTGGAAGAACGGCGACCAGCCGGGATCCGACCGGACCATCGAGGCCAAGCTGATCACCGGTGGCGTGGTCCGGGACAGCCGTAGCGCGCCGATCGTGATCCGTCCCAAGCCGGTCATCCTCACGCACGGCTACAAGAGCAACGCCGAGGACTCGTGGGGCAAGTACGCCCCGATCCTGACCAAGGGTCACCCGCTGCTCAAGGGCTACGCGGTCGGTGACGGCCAGGCGCCGGGTGTGCTCAAGACCGGTGACATGTTCCGGCCGCTGATGCCGACCAACACGCTGTCGCAGAACGCCGTCGAGCAGGCCATCTACATCGACGGCATCCGGAAGGTGACCGGCGCGTACCACGTCGACATCGTCGCCCACTCGATGGGCGGGCTGATCTCCCGGCAGTACATCCAGGAGGACATGCCGCCGTCGCTCGACGACAAGCCGGTCGTGAACCGCCTGATCCAGCTCGGCACGCCGAACATGGGATCGCCCTGTGCGGACTTCATGCTCGACCTTCCCGGCAGTGACACCTACCGCATCCCGGACATCGCCCCGTTCATGCCGGCGACGTTGCAGCTGACGCCGAAGTACCTGACCCAGGTCTTCAACAAGGAGGTGACGAACCTCCGCGGCGTGCCGGTGTCCAACCTGGTCGGCGCCGGTCACCGGGTGCCCTGCTACCCGTTCCCGGACGGCGACATCGTCGTGCCGATCCCCAGCGCCCAGTACATCTACCAGGACATCCCGTGGACCGGGATCGACCACCTGGCGATGACGGAATCCGCTGACGAGTTCGAGAACTACGTCAAGCCGCGCCTGGCCTCGCTGTCGGTCGGCGACTACGAGCCGGCCAAGAAGAAGGCCGCGGCGGCGGCTCCGGCCGGCGACTCCGCGACCACGTTCGCCGTGCCGGCCGCCACCGTGGCCGCCGGTGGCGCCGAGACACTGACTGTCGAGGTGCCGGAGGGCAAGGCGTTCGGCGTCACCGCTGCTCTGCCGCCGACGGCAGGCGTCACGCTGAAGAAGCCCGACGGCACCGTCGCGTCGAGCTACGCGCCCCGGAGCGACGAGGCCCGGCAGCCGATCCAGACCCTCTCGGCGGAGAAGCACGCCGCGGGAACGTGGACCATCGAGGTGACCAACGCGGGTACCGAGGAGATCCCTGCCGCGTTCGCCGCCTGGGTGGCGGGCAACCCGGTGACGATCGACGCGGAGGCCAAGGCCGACGACGCCGGCCGGGCGACGATCACCGCGACCGTTCGCGGCGCCGCCGCCGGTAACGCGACAGCGACGCTGCTCGACGAGAAGAAGAAGCGCACCGACCTCACGCTGACCGACGAGGGCGACGGCGTCTTCAAGGTCGTCACCGAGGCGCTGCCGGACGGCGACTACGCCGCCACGGTCCGCGCCGACACCGCGGCCGGTAAGCGGATCACGCACACCACCATCCACGTGCAGCGGCCCGACACCCGCGAGTTCAAGCTCGACGTGACGCCGCAGCCCGGCGGCACTGTCGCGGTAGACCCGCAGCAGCCGGTCTACCGGGCCGGCACCACCGTCACCCTCACCGCCAAGGCCGAGGCCGGACGGATGCCGCTCGGCTGGACCGTGGACGGGGTCGCCAAGCCGGCCGGTGCACTCACCCTGACCATGGACCGCGACCACGAGGTGGTGGCTAAGTTCGGCCGGTACGCCGTCACCGAACTCGGCGCCCTGCCCGGCGGCTGGGCGATGAACACCGTCGCGAACGACCTCAACGACCGGGGCCAGGTCGCGGCGACAGCGGTCACCGGCGCCGGGTCCGGGAACAACACCGGACAGCGCGACCGGGCCGTGCGCTGGGAGGAGGGCAAGTTCACCGAGCTGGACCTGCTGCCCTGCGACGAGGAACGCGGACCGTGCGAGTCCTACGGCGCCGGCATCAACGAGGCCGGTGACGTGGTGGGCTCCGCTTCGGCCGGGGACGGGTCGATAAACGTTTCGCACGCGACGGTCTGGTCCGACGGCGCTGTCAACGACCTGCACGACGAATCCGTGCGGGGACGCAGCAGCGGCGCCGGAGCGATCAACGACAAGGGCCAGATCGCCGGGTCGGTGACGCCGTACAACAGCAACGTCTCGAACGCGATCCTGTGGTCCAACGGCACCGTGAAGCGGACGCCGGAGAGCCCGAAATTCTGGACGTCGGACTTCCGCCGCCCGACCGGGCGGATGAACGACCGGGGCACGGTGGTGGGTGGCTACGTCACTGCCTCGGACTTCTCCGGCCCGTATCGGTGGATGCCCGCGAAGTACGCGAACGGGCAGGTCACCGAGCTTCCCGTACCGGAATGTGAGGGTATGGAGAGCGGCATCGCCAGCGGTGTGAACCACCGCGGCGACATCGTCGGCACCTACCTCTGCAACGACGGCGAGGTCCGCGAGAACGCCTTCGTGTGGAAGGACGGTGAGCGCGTCGACCTCGGCCCCGGCGAGGCGACGGCGATCAACAATTCCGGCCTGGTCGCCGGCTTCGCCGGGAGCGGCGACGCCCGCAAGCCGGTGCTCTGGCTGGACGGCACGCAGTACCCGCTCGCCGACCTGCTCGCCCAGCCGCTCTGTGGCGCCGGGGTCAATGGCCCCTGCGTGACGATCGAGACGCTGATCGACGTCAACTCCTCGGGGCAGCTGCTCGCGCTGGGCTTCACCACCGACCTGCGGGCCGACGGCAAGGTCACCAAGGAGGCCCGCTCGTTCCTGCTCGACCCGACGACGTCGAGCGCTGACCTGCGGGTGGACCACGCGGTGTCGCACCTGACACCGGCCCCCGGTCAGACCGTGACCTGGACGACGACGGTGACCAACTCCGGTCCGGACACCGCTACCGGCGTCCGCGCCGACGTCACGCTCCCGAGTCAGGCGACCATCGCGAAGTGTGAGACCAGCCGGGGCACCTGCACGAAGGTGGGCGACGTGGCTCGCCTGAAGGTCTCGTCGCTGCCGGTGGGTGCGACCGCGAAGGTCACCGTGACCGGCCAGGTGGCCGCCGGGACGAAGGAGAACGAGCAGCTGGTCAGCAGGGCCGAGGCGATCAGCGTCGCGGTGCCCGACCCGTCGCTCGCCGACAACACGGCTTCCGCGACCGCGACAGCCAAGGAGGCCCTGGACCGCAAGGAGATCGTCTTCGCCGCCCCGGTCCGCGTCGGCCAGACCGGCTGGCCGGCCACGGTGACGCTCACCAACCGGCAGCCCACGACCATGAAGCTGCTCGCCGTCGAGACGACCGGACCGTTCCGGCAGACCAACTCGTGCCCGGATCTCCAGTCCGGTGACAAGTGCACGGTCGAGGTCAGCTTCGTGCCGACCGAGGTCGGGCCGGCCACCGGTGAGCTGCGGTTCACCACCGAGGAGGGCGCGGCTCCGGCCTTCACGGTGAAGCTGTCCGGCACGGGCATCGAGGCCAACAACCGCCCGGTGATCAAGGTTCCGGAGGAGATCCAGAAGGTCGTCGCGGGGCAGCCGCTGAAGCTGGAGATCCCGTTCACCGACGAGGACGCCGACGACACGCACACCGCGGTCATCTCCTGGAACGGGATGGAGGAGGAGAAGGCCGACATGGTGCAGCGGCGCGGCGGCGGCACCCTCCGCATCAACAGGACATTCCGAGAGGCGGGGGAGGGATTCGTCGTGCTGACGGTCACCGACTCGAAGCGTGACTCGATCACCGAGGTGGTCTGGTACGAGATCACCGAAGCCGAGGCGAACACCGCACCGGAGATCACTGCCGGTCCGGACGCCGAGCTGACCGCCGGCGAGCGGTTCCAGCGGACCGTCACCTTCACCGACCCGACCTCGACGTCATGGACGGCGACGGCTGACTACGGCGACGGCACGGTCCGGGAACTGAACCCGGACGAGCGGGAACTGGCCCTGGACCACACCTGGGCGCAGCCCGGCGCCTACCCGGTGACGGTCACCGTCACCGACGACGGCGGACTCACCAGCACGGCGAAGTTCACCGTCACGGTGGTCCCGGCGCAGACGCCGAACACGGCACCCACTGTCGAGTTCGACGGCTCGGTGTCGCTCACCGAGGGCGGCACGTGGACGGCCACCGGCACGATCACCGACCCGGACGACGACGTGTGGACGGCCACCGCGGACTTCGGTGACGGATCCGGCCCGCAGCCGGTCCGGCTCGACGGCAGGTCGTTCGACCTGAGTCACGTCTTCACCGACGACGGCGCCCGCACCGTCGAGGTACGGGTCACCGACGACAAGGGCGGCAACGCCGTCGCCACCCGGCTGGTGAAGGTGGCGAACGCTGCCCCGGTGGTCACGCTGACGGCTCCGGCCGCCGGTGCGGTGGTCGCGGTCGGCGCCCCGGTACGGCTCGAAGCGTCCTTCACCGACGCCGGAGCCGCCGACACGCACACCGCGAAGTGGGAGATCGGCACGAAGACGTACGAGAGTGGTCTCGCCGGCGGTACGGCGACCCTCCCGCACGTGTTCACCAAGGGCGGCCGCTACCCGATCTCGGTCACCGTCACCGACGACGACGGAGGCAAGGGCACGAAGGAGTCGTACGTGCTGGTCTACGACCCGGCGACGGCGATCGTGGGCGCCGGTGTGACGGCCTCCCCGGCGGGTTCCTGCACGCTCACCAAGGCCTGCGGCCACGCCTCCGCCGCGGCGTTCACGCTGCACGCCGCGTACCCGAAGAAGTCGGCCGTGCCCACCGGTGAGCTGCGCTTCACCGCGGCCGGATTCGACCTGCGCGGCCGCTCGTTCACCGTGCTGGCGGCGGCGGACGGCAAGGCGGTGCTGCGGGGCACCGGCACGGTGAACGGCGCTGAGGTGACGTTCGAGGCCACCGCGACCGACTCCGGGCGGCCGCTCGACCGGACCGACTCGCTGCGCCTGGTCGTGACGTCCCGCGGTGGTCAGGTGATCTACGACAACCAGCGGTCCGGCGCGAAGAGCCCGGTGCTGGGTGTGGTGCGGATCAGCGACTGACGAGGAGAGAAGCACGGCCCGTCTCCCGAAGGATCGGGAGGCGGGCCGTTCCCGTTCATCCCCTGGTGTGCCGGTTCAGCTCATCCCCGGGTGTGCCGGTTCAGCTCATCCCCTGGTGTGCGGGTTCAGCTCATCCCCTGGTGTGCCGGTTCAGCAGGACACGGCTGACCGCCGCGACCGTCGGAAGATCGTCGACCATCACCAGTTCAGGGCCGCCCGTGGATCGGAAGCACACCGCGTGCCCGTAACCGGGACCGATGACCGCGACGGCGAACTCGCCCGGCACCGGACGGTCGAGCACGATCGTGGAGCGGGCCTGTCCGGCGAGTTCGTACAGCGAGACGGGGAGATCGTCGGTCGATGCCACGACCACCGCCGCGTCGTCCGAGGCGGCGATGTGCCGTACCCGATCAAGTGCGGCGGCGATCCCCTCGGCCGTGCCCGGCAGCCTCGGCGCCCGCGCCGAGGCCACCTCGAACGGGGTTCCGTCGGGCTGGTGGAAACCCGGCCGGGACGCGCGGACGGCAGCGGCCGCCGCCCTGTCGTAACGATGCCCGGCTCCATCGAGCGGGCCGGGCCGGCCGAACAGCCAGCCCTGACCCCACTGCGCTCCCATCTCGCGGGCGGTGACCAGGTCGTCCTCGGTCTCGATGCCCTCGGCGATCACCAGAGCGCCGGTCCGTCGCGCCTCCCCGCGCACCACGGCGCAGACCGTGCGGCTGTGCGTCGCGTGCGGATCGCGGAGCAGGCTCATGTCGAGCTTGATCACCTCCGGTTCCAGGACCGGCAGGAACGCCAGCGACATCGGGTCGACGCCGACGTCGTCCAGAGCGACCCCGTTGCCGCCGAGCTGGATCTGCCCGGCGAGGCGCAGCAGGCTGCCGGGCACCGAGGGCAGCGCGCGTTCGGTGTACTCCAGGATGGCCCGGAACGACGGCCGGCTCGCGAACAACTCCATCAGCCGGGGCGACAACGGCTGGTCCATCACGGCGGGCTCACCGTTGGCGAACAGCAGCGGCGGCGCGACGGGCGCCGCCATCGCGCCCTCCAGGGCGCGTTCGAAGCAGAGCATGTCGAGCTCGCCGAGCCGCCCGGCGGCGCCCGCGGCGGCGAACAGCCGGTCCGGGAACTCCAGAGCGCTCCCGGCCGGTCCGCGGGCGAGAGCTTCCACCCCCACCACGGTACGGGTGGACAGGTCCACGATCGGCTGGAAGAGCGGCCGGACGAGTCGGCCGGCCAGCACGGCGTCGATCGTGACGCCGGTGATCGGCGTGGTACCGGGGGCGTGTGCGGTCGGCATGTCCGCTTGATCGGCGGCTGACCCGCGCACCTTCGGAATTCCGGAGGTGGTTCACCCCACGATCCAGCCAGAAAATCTATGTCGAACGCACTAGACTTTCTGACGTAGTCGAGTTAGTGTTGCTTTCGTTGAGAGCAAAGATCTTGAAGTAGCTCGTCGCACGTGCCGGGGCCATGAAGTCGCGTGGGGCTCCGACACCGGCGAGTAGCACCAAGGAATGGAAACAGAGGAAAGGGAGGGTAAGGACACCGTTGGATCGCCCGCGCCAGGACGTGCTTTCAGCTCTGGGGCGGACACCGCAGTCTCCATCGAACGAAAGGTGGTCTCCGGTCACGCTTATGCGATCCTCGCGCCCGACCCCGCCAGTGGCGGGCGGCGCGGAAAAGGCAAGCCGACGAACCTGTCGGTAGATGGTGTTTTCAACCCACAAACCCTGGGCCCCGGCGCGTGAGCGCCGGGGCCCTCGACGTGGAGGTGTCAGTGGCCCAACCCGACGACATGTTCGGTGACGATGACTATCCCGCCTACACCATGGGCCGCGCCGCGGAGATCACCGGCGCATCGCAGGACTTCCTGCGGCGGCTCGACGAAGAGAAGCTGATCACCCCGTTCCGATCCGCCGGCGGTCACCGCCGTTACTCCCGCTACCAGCTGCGTCTCGCCGCTCGTGCCAGGGAGATGGTCGACCAGGGGACCGCCCTCGAAGCCGCCTGCCGGATCATCATTCTCGAGGATCAGCTCGAGGAGGCCCTCCGGCAGAACGAGATCTTCAAGCGCCGGAACGAAGCCCGCGAGGATCTCAGCTGACCGCTTGCTTCACCAGCGCGGCAACCTTCGCCTCGGCCTCGCCGTCGAGCGTGGTCAAGGCGAAGTACGTCGGCCAAACCGTGCCGTCGTCCAGGTTCGCCTCGTCGCTGAAGCCGAGGATCGCGTACCGGGTCTTGAACTTGGTGGCGGGCTGGAAGAAGCAGACCACCTTGCCGTTCCGGGCGTAGGACGGCATGCCGTACCAGAGCTTCGGTGTCAGGTCCGGGGCGTTCTCCTTGATCAGCGCGTGCAGCCGAGTCGCGATCGTCCGATCGGACTCGGTCATCTCGGAGATCTTGGCGAGCACCTCGGGCTCCAGGTCCTTGCCGCGGCTCTTCAGTTCCTTGGCGCGCTGCTTCATGGCGTCGCGCTCGGCAGTGGTGAATCCGCTCATGCGCTCATCGGACCACCGGCGGTGCCCGCGCGGCGCGTCCGGTGGGACACCGTGGGACACTCGCGCCGTCGCTACCAGCGCAAACGAGGCGTAACGCGGATCGATGGGCCGGGACGGTACGGTGTTGCACGTGTCCAGCCCGCACGAACGACTGGTGTCCCAGCTCGTCCGGATCCGGGAGCTGAGCGGGCTGAGCCTGCGGGCGCTCGCCCGCGACGCGGGCCTGAGCAGCTCGTCGCTGTCGCGCTACCTGAACGGCCAGTTGGTGCCGCCGTGGGAGGCCGTGGTGGCGCTCTGCCGTGCCGTCGGCCGCGATCCCCGCCCGCTACGCGCGGTGTGGGCGGAGGCCGCCAAGGCGGGCCGGGCCCCGGCGCCGCGCCGCAACGACCTGCCCGCCGACCTGTTCGACTTCACCGGCCGAGACGCAGAATCAGAATCAGTCAAAATCCTCCTGGGTACGGTCGGAGCAGTCGCCATCGACGGCATGGCTGGCGTGGGTAAGACGAGCCTGGCCGTGCACGTGGCGCACCAGCTGGCCCCGGCCTTCCCGGACGGCGGCCTCTACCTGGACCTGCGGGGCTTCACGCCGGGGGAGGAGCCGCTGGACCCGCAGACCGCGCTGGGCCGGCTGCTCACCGCCCTGGACGTCACCCGTATCCCGGCGAGCCTGACCGAAAGCGCGGCGCTCTGGCGCTCGGAGCTGTCCCGTCGGCGGGCGCTGGTGCTGCTCGACAACGCGGCCGACGCCGACCAGGTGCGCCCGCTGCTGCCCGGCGCCGGCCGGTCGGCGGTCCTGGTCACGAGCCGATACCGCCTGGTCAGCCTGGACGGGGTGCCGCCGGTCTCGCTGACGCCGCTGGCCGGTGCCGAGGCGGCGAGCCTGTTCCGCCGCGCGGCCGGCCTGGCGGAGGCCGACGACCCGGACGTGGAGCAGGTGCTGCGGCAGTGCGGCGGTCTGCCGCTGGCGTTGCGGATGGCCGGGGCCCGATTGCGACATCGGCCAGGATGGACGGTGGCCGTGCTGGCCGAGCGGCTGCGCGACGCGACGAACCGGTTCGACGCCGTGTTCGGGATGTCGTTGCGGCAACTGGACTCGGCTGACCGCCGTACCTTCCGGCTGCTGGGCGTGCTCCCGGGCGCCGACTTCGACAGGGCGGTGGCGGCGGCGCTCACCGGCATGCCGCCGGCCGCGGTGGCGGCGGCGCTGGAGGAGCTGGTCGACGCCCACCTGCTGCAGGAGACGTCGCCCGGCCGCTATCGGATGCACGACCTGATCCGGCAGTACGCCGCCGACCTGGCCGCCGAGGAGGAGCCGCAGGCGGACGCGGCGGTGCGGCGGGCGCTGCGGCACTATCTGGAGCGAGCTCGGGATCACGAGCGGATGCTGCCGTCGCCGTACCGTGCGGAACCGGCGCCGGGCGATCCGGCCGCCGCGACCGCCTGGTTCGACCTGGCGTACCCCAACCTGGTGGCCTGCGTCGACGCCGCGGTCCGGCTCGGCGAGGACGAGGTGACAGCGGAACTGCCGCAGGCGCTGCGGGTCTGGTTCTTCCGGCGGCGCGGCACCGAGGATCAGGCGCGCCTGCTGGAGGCGGCCGCGGCAGCCGCCGGACGGCTCGGCCGCAACGCCCAGCGGGCTTCGCTGCTGTCCGATCTGGGGTGGACCCGGGCCGCGGCGGGCCGTCCGCACGAGGCGCTCGCCGCGTACGAGGAAGCCGGAAAGATCCGCGAGGAGGCCGGAAACGTCCGCGAGGACGCCGGCCTCGCGCTGCGCATCGGGTTCGTGCAGCGGGACCTCGGCGCGTGGGAACCGGCGCGGGCGCACTTCCGGCAGGCGCGGGAGCGGTTCGCCGCGGAGGGCAACCGGGCCGGTCAGGCGCAGGCCCTGGCGTTCGAGGGCTGGGTGACCCTGCGCCTGGGCCGGCGTGCCGAAGCGGTCGCGCTCGCCCGGCAGTCCCTCGACCTGGCCGAGGGCCCGGCGCGGATCACCGGCCTGGTCACGCTCGGTCTGGCGCTCGCCCCGGACGAGGAATCGCTGCCGGCGCTCCACGAGGCGCTGCGGCTCGCCGAGGAGAACGACGTCGCCCACAACCGGGCCTGGTGCCACAACTACCTGGGTGTCGCGCTGCGGGCCAGGGGTGAGCCGGCGGCGGCGCTGGACCAGCATCGACGCGCGTTGGAGCTGCTGGAACCGTTGGCCGAGCTCCAGCTGGAGATCGATTGCTTGCACGAGTACGCGGAGACGTGTCTCGCGGCCGGCCGGACCGAGGAGGCCGCCGTCCAGCTGAACCGGGTCATCGAGCTCGCCCGCGACCTGAACCGCCCGCACGACGAGAAGCGGGCGCGGGTGAGGCTGTCCGGGCAGGTTGCGTCGTAACGGTAGCGTTCTATACTCCTCCCACCCTTCACTCTGATCTTGGGACCGTCATGACCTCCGTACGCGTTCGTGCCCTCGCCGCCCTCCTCGCCGCCGTTCCCGCCGCGGGTGTCCTGGTCGGCGTCGCGCCTGCCCAGGCCGCGCTGAACGTGACCATCAAGTCCGTCTCGCTCAGCAAGAGCGCGTTTGTGCTGAGCTCCAAGGCCGGCTGCACGAACGTCACCGCCACGGCGGTCCTGAGCGCACCGATGCCGACCGAGGGCTACACGTTCAGCGGCGTCGGTGTCGATGTGACTCCGATCGCCGACGAGAACACCGCGGTCGCCAGTGTCCAGTTCAAGCAGGTCGGCACGTCCGCCACGTACCGGGGTGTCTTCCAGGTCTGCGGCAAGTACGCGCCGGGCAAGTACGCCGCCACGGTCTACGGCGTGGCCGTCGGCGATGAGGTCGAGAGCACCGACGGGTTCACCAAGATCCTGACGATCAAGCGGCCGTCGAAGGTCACGCTGAACGCGTCCCCCGAGCCGGTGAAGAAGGGCAAGAAGATCACCGCGAAGGGCACCCTGAAGATCGACGGCAAGGTCCTCGCCGGCGCCAAGGTGCAGATCCTCTTCAAGAAGTCGGGTGCCAAGGCCTACACGGTGAAGGCCACCGTCAAGACGAACAGCAAGGGCATGTACTCCAAGAAGTTCACCGCCACCAAGACCGGCACGTGGAAGGTCGCATACGCCGGCAACGGCACCAAGGCCGCCACGTCGGCGACCGACGCCGTCAAGGTCAAGTAACGCCGACAGCACCGCGGCGGCGCCCCTGTTTCTCCGGGGGCGCCGCCGTTTTTTGTTTGCTGGGGGTCCCGGCTGGCGGTCCGAGACCCCCGCACAGGGATCATCAAGTAATCCCAACGGGTGAAAAGGCCTTATCGGCCGCTTCACGGTGCTAATTGGCACTAGACATGCACTTGTCCACCATATCAATACCGTCATTCAGGGTGGTGCGATTCGGTGGCGCTGCTGGTTCCGCGCAGGTCAGCGGCGCTGCGCTATCCCGGTGCTAAATGGTCCATCGCCGGTTCGGTGGTTGCCCACTTCGGTGCTCATTATCACTATCTCGAGCCCTATTTCGGCAGTGGCGCGGTCTTCTTCACCAAGGAACCGTCACCTCACGAACTCATCAACGACACCAACGGCGCCGTGGTCAACCTGTTCCGGATGCTGCGCGATCGCACCGAGGAACTGTGCTGGGCGCTCGAGGCCACACCCTGGTCCCGCGACGAGTACGCGATCTCCGACGTGGTCACCGGCGACCCGCTCGAGGACGCCCGCCGGTTCGTGGTGCGGGTCTGGCAGGCGCACGCGAGCGACCTCGCCAAGAAGACCGGATGGAAGACCCGCGGGGTGCGGCAGCGGGCCCGGGGGATGTCCGACAGGTGGAGCCGGGTGCCCGCCGAGCTGCGGTCGATGGCCTGGCGCCTGGCCGAGGCGGAGATCGAGAACCGGCCGGCGGTCGACGTGATGCGGCGCTTCTCGGCCGCCGACTGCCTGATCTACGCGGACCCGCCCTACCTGCCGCAGGTGCGCACCCAGCGAATGTACGGCCAGGAGATGACGACGGCGGAACATGTCGAGATGCTCGACGTGCTCCGCCGTCATGCCGGTCCGGTGGTCCTCAGCGGCTACGACAACGACCTCTACAACGCGACCCTGGCGGGGTGGCGACAGGTCACCCTCAAGCCGCCGAAGGTGGAGAAGGGCGCCACCCGTACCGAAAAGCTCTGGATCAAGCCTTAGCGGTGCGGCACGATCAGCGGCGTTCCGGTCCGGGGGTGGTCGATCACCTCGACGTGGTGCTGGTAGACGTCGCTGAGCAACTCCCCGGTGAACACCTCGGCCGGTGGCCCGGACCGCCGCACCCGGCCCGCGGCCAGCACATACGCCCGATCCGCGTAGGCGGCGGCCAGTCCCAGGTCGTGCAGGACGACCACCACCGCCGCACCGTCCGAGGCGCGCGCCCGCGCGGCCGCCATGACCAGCTCCTGATGGCGCAGGTCGAGCGCGGCGGTCGGCTCGTCGAGCAGCAGCACCGGCGTCCGCTGGGCCAGCACCCGGGCGAGCGCCACCCGGGCCTGCTCACCGCCGGAGAGCGCCGGGAACGGGCGTTCGGCGAACGCGCTGGTCTCGGTCCACTTCATCGCCTCGGTGACGGCGTCCTCGTCGTCGTCGCCCTCCGGCCGCCCGGCCCACGGCGCCCGGCCCATCCGGATCACCTCACCGACGTTGAACGGGAACGACAGGGTCGCCTTCTGCGGCAGCACCGACCGGCGCCGGGCCAGCTCCACGGCCTTGTAGGAACCGATCTCCCGGCCGTCGATCTCCACCCGGCCGGTGTACGCGACGTCGCCGGCCAGCGCCGCGAGCAGGGTGGACTTGCCGGCGCCGTTCGGCCCGACGAGCGCCACCACCTCGCCCGGGTCGGCGTGCAGGTCGACGCCGGCCACGACCTCGCGGCCGCCCAGCCGCACGGATACTCCGGTCGCTCTCATCCCCAGCCTCCGGCGCGGGCCCGGGTGCGGCGCAGCAGCCAGAAGAAGGCCGGCCCGCCGACCACGGCGGTGAGCACCCCGAGCGGTAGTTCCTGATAGTCGATGGCGGTCCGGGCGATCAGGTCACCGGTCACCACGATGACCGCGCCGCCCAGGGCGCTCGCCGGGATCAGCACCCGGTGCCCGGGGCCGGCGACCATCCGGATCAGGTGCGGCACGACCAGGCCGACGAAGCTGATGATGCCGGTGAACGCCACGGCCGACGCGGTGAGCAGCGCGGTCGCGACGATCGCGGTGATCCGCAGCCGTTCGGTGTCGACGCCGAGGTGCCGGGCCGGCCGCTCGCCGAGGGCCAGCAGGTCGAGGCGGCGGGCGCAGAGGGCGGCCACCGCGAGACCGGCGATCGCGCAGGGCCCGGCCACCGCGACAGCGCCCCAGGTGGCCTGGGCGAGGCTGCCGAGCTGCCAGAACGCGATGGCCCGGACGCCGTCGTCGTCGGTCATGAACATCAGCAGGCCGAGCAGCGCGCCGGCCGTCGCGTTGACGGCCACGCCGGTCAGCACCAGCGTCACGACCTCGGTCCGGCCGGCCGAGCGCGACATCGCGTACACGAGAAGGGTGGTGATGATGCCGCCGATGAACGCGGCCGCCGCGGTGCTCCAGGGCCCGAAGATCGTGACGCCGCTGACGATGGCCGCGGCCGCGCCCACCGCCGCGCCGGACGAGACGCCGACCACGCCCGGTTCGGCGAGCGGGTTGCCGAAGACGCCCTGCATCAGCGCACCCGCGCAGCCCAGCGACGCTCCGACGATCACCGCGAGCACCACGCGCGGGAAACGCACCAGCCACAGCGCGTTCTCCCCCTGCACCGCCGAGGGCAGCGGACCGAGGTCGAGGCCGAGGCGGTGCAGCAGCGAGCCGGCGACCTCGGCCGGCGCGATCGGCACCTGACCCTTCCCGGCCGCCACCAGGCAGATGATCACGAGCCCGGCCGCCAGACCCCCGATCAGACCCACCCTTTTGTACGGTGTGAAGGACGCTTGCTGCTTCTGTTCCGTCAGCTGCACGGGCCGTAGACCGCCTTCGCGAGCGCCTCGACAGCCTTGCCGGTCCGGGCGCCGAAGTTGAGCAGGATGCCGTCGTCCATGTCCACGATCCGGCGGTTGACGCCGGCCGGGGTCTGCGCGACACCGGGCAGCTTGAGCAGGCCGTCCACACCGTCCACCGAGTTCAGGCCCTCGGTCATCACCAGGAGCACGTCCGGCGCCGCGTTGATCAAGCCTTCGCTGGTCAGCGGGCGGAACTTCTTCAGCCCGATGGCACTGCCCGCGTCCACCGCGCCGATCGCCTCGATCATCGAGTCCGAGCCGGCGCCCTTGCCGCCGATCAGGAAGACCCCGGCGGTGCCCCGGACATAGAGGAACGCGATCCGCGGTGGCGTGCCGCCCGCCGGCGCCGTCTTCCGGGCCGCGTCGATCTCCGACTGCACCCGTTCGACCAGCCGCTCGCCGGCCTCGGGGACGCCGAGCGCCGCCGCGACGGCCCGGATGTGCTCGGGCACCGCGGCGAGGGTCTGCTCGTCATCGATGATCACGACCGGGATGCCGGCGTCGCGGATCTGGTTCAGCACGGTCGGCGGTCCGATGCTGTCGTCGGCGATCAGGACGGTCGGGTTCAGTTTCAGGATCGCCTCGGTGGACAGGTCGTGTCCCTGCGGCGTGACGAGCGGCAGTTTCGCCGCGGCCGGGAACGTGGTCGAGGTGTCCCGGCCGACCACCCGGTCACCCAGGCCGAGGCTGAAGACGATCTCGCCGAGCGAGCCGTAGAGGTTCACCGCGAGGATGCGGTCGGCGCTCTTCACGGTGACCTCGCGCTTGTCGGCGGAGTTCACCGTGACCGGGAGTTTCGGGGTGGGCGCCGGGGCGAGCGGTGTGATGTTCTCGTCCGCGAGCTTCGCGGTGGTGACGCCGCAGCCGTTGCCGCCGGCTGCCGCCGCCTCCGTCTCGGGTCCGATCTCGCTCACCGAGGTGCAGCCGGCGGTCAGCGCGACGGTCGCCGCGAGGGTCACGGCGACATGGCGGATTCTCATGCTTTCTCCTGCTTGCGACGCCGGATCCGGCCGGTCACGACGGTGGCGAGCATGCCGACGAGGAACGCGCCGCCGATCGCCCACCAGTGGCCGAGTGGTGTCGCGGTGCTGGTGCGGCTGAGCATCGGCTCGGCGACCGTGACCGCGGCGGGGGTGGTGGCGACGGCGTCCGGGGGAGCGGCCGTCGCGAGGCGCCCGGTCGGCGGGCCGACCGGGGTCTTGGTGCCGCTCGGCGCGGCCGTTGTGGCGGGCTTCACCCCGGCCGTGGACGCGGGTGCGCCGGTGGTGGCGGGCTGGGCCGTTCCCCCGGTGGTCTTCGCGGCGGCGAATCGCACCGGAATGCGGACATCCTGGGATCGATCGCTGGTGCGAGTGTGATCATTCCGGGTAACGATCGCGCAACCGCGAACGGCGCAGTCAATATCGCCGATCATCTGACTGACCTTGACGGACACCCGGAACGATCCGCCCTTGCCGTACGGTTTCGTCAATCCCTCGGCATAGGACGGCGGGTTCGAGGAAATCCAGACGGACGCGCCGGAGCTGCCCGACATGTCCGCGCCGCCGCCGCACGGCGAGGGCATCACTCCAGCGCCGTTGTCCAGGCAGAACGCGACGTAGATGCCCTTGCTGGTGTCGTATCCCCGGCCGGTGACGGTGACCGTCTCGCCGGCCCGGTCCAAGCCTTTTGTCTTCGAGGCCGTGAGTCGTTTCGCGGCCTGTGCGGGCGTGCCCGACGCGGCCACCATCAGTAGCGCCAGGGCCGCGAATGCGGTTATCCGGCCGATGCGCACCGTAGTCCTCCAGCGATTTTTCAGCATGCGTGATCTTGCTTTTGATCACGGGTTTAGGTGAGGCTAGCCTAACCTCGCTCGAACTCGCGAGCGTCTGCCTACATCGGCTTCACCGGCCCTCGCAGGGGGTTCATCGACCTCTGCGGGGCCTCACCGGCCTTTGCGGGGCTTCATGGGAAGGACAACGAGCATGGGCACAACCAACGGCCCGAAGCGGGTCGCACTGTTCGCCGGCGCGATCGCGATCGGTGCCGCCGCGGCGCTGACCGGGATCAGCCCGGCGCAGGCGGCGTCGGTCAAGGTGGCCGGCGGCAGCCTGGACTGGGGTTTCAAGGCGTCGTTCCGGGCGTACATCTCGACCGGCAACGGCAACCCGCCGATCGCCCTGAGCGACGGCGCGACCCGGAACGCCGACGGCACCTTCGACTTCACGGCCAAGGGCGGCACGTACGACGCCGCCGCCGGAACCGCGACAGTGAACTACAAGGGCACCGTGGTGTTCTCGTACCCGGCGCACTTCTTCCAGATCACTCTCGCCAACCCGACCCTCGTGGTCGACGGCGACGGCACCGGCTCGCTCAAGGCCGACGTCGAGCTGGTCAACGGCGGTGTCGTCCAGTCCGACCAGGAGCAGGCCGAGATCGCTTCGGTGGTGACCACCGCTCCGACGGTCACCGACGGCGCCATCTCGTTCTCGAACCTGGCGTCCACCCTCACCGACGCGGGTGCGACGGCGTTCACCGGCTTCTACTCGTCCGGCGCGGCGCTCGACCCGATCACGGCGACGGCCTCGGCCGAAGCCACCACCGAGCCGACGGACCCGACCGACCCCACGGACCCGACGGACCCGACCGACCCGACCGACCCGACCGACCCGGAGCCGGGCAACAGCTCCGCGTCGCAGACGATCAAGGCAGCGGTCACCGGTGGCGCCCTGACCCTGACGTCGGCCGGCTCCAACGTGGCGCTCTCCGCCGCGACCCCGGGTCAGACCGCGTCCGGCGCGCTCAACGCCGTCACCGTCAGCGACCTGCGCGGCACCAACTCCGGCTGGGACCTGGTCGGCCAGGTCACCGACTTCTCGTCGACCGGCGGCGGCAAGATCCCGGCCGCCAACCTCGGCTGGACGCCGACCGCCAAGGTGGTCGACGGCTCGCTCGTCGACGCCGCCGGCGTCAGCAACAAGGTCACGGCCGGCAACCCGGTCGCGCCCGGCACCGGCCTCGGCGCCAGCCGCACCCTCTGCAGCGCGGAGACCGGCAGCAGCCTCGGCAGCTCCACCTGCGGCGCCGCCCTCGAGCTCGGCATCCCCGAGTCCAGCGCGGCCGGTGAGTACAGCGCCGTCCTCACCCTGACGCTCGCCTGATCTCGTGATCTCTGCCTGATCTCGTGATCTCCGCCTGATCTCGTGATCTGCGGCGAGGAACCGGCCGGGAATACCGCAATTATTCCCGGCCGGCCCGCCCCATCGTAAGGAGCAACATGTTCGTCCGGGGCCTCCTGGCCGCCGCCCTCGCCGTGGCGCCGATCTTCGCCGCCGCGCCCGTCTCGGCCGCCCCTGCTCTCGCGGCCGTGCCCGTTCCCGGAGCCGCGCCCGCTCTGGCCGCCCCGGGTGACACCGGTGTGCGCTGGTCCGTGCAGCCGTCGAGCGCGAAGGGCCCGGACGGGCGGGACTTCATCATCCGGCGCGCCAACCCCGGCCAGCGGATCACCGACTACGTCGGCATCACCAACCTCACCACCAAGCCCCAGACCTTCTCCGTGTACGGGACCGACGCGTACACCACCGACGACGGCTCGTTCGCCCTGCTGGCCGCCGCGCAGCAGCCCACCGACATCGGATCGTGGATCGGGCTCGGCGCGAAGCAGTACACGGTCCCCGCGAACACCCGCCTCGACGTGCCGTTCTCGGTCACCATCCCGGACAACGCCACCCCCGGTGACCACGCCGGCGGGGTGATCGCCTCGATCGCCGAGGAGCAGGTCGACGCGAACGGTCAGAAGGTGCTGGTGGACCGCCGTATCGCGGCCCGCGTCTACCTCACCGTGGCCGGCGCCGTCACGCCCAGCATGAAGATCGACACGGTACGGCTGGAGTACCACCAGGCCGCGAACCCGGCGGACGGCGGCACGATGAGCGTCAGCTACCTGGTCCGCAACACCGGCAACCTGCGGCTCAGCGGCTCCGGCGCGGTCCGTGTCAACGGCCCGTTCGGCTGGGGACTCGCCCGGACGGACGCCATGGAGATACCCGAACTGCTCCCTGGCGGCTCGGTCACGATCACTGAAAAGATCACTGGTGTGCAGCCGACGGTGCGCCTCGCCGCCGAGGTCAGCGTCGTGCCCGCCTCCTTCGACGAGCAGCTGCCCGCCGTCTCCCGCAGCACCGGCGTCTGGGCGTGGCCGTGGGCCCTGGTCGCCCTGCTCGGTGCCGCACTGCTCTACCTGATTGTCCGTCTTGTCCGCCGAAAGGTGCGCTCGCGGCGTGCCCGCGGCGCCGAAGTTCCCGCTGCCCAATGAGGACCACTCCGGTTCCCCGATACTGGAAGTCCGGCAGGGCTTCCACCCCGCGATCGCTGAGCACCGCCGCTCGGCGCCTCGCCGCTGCTTCGCAGATCAGGAAGGACGAGCCGAGATGACCGGTTTCGCAGCCCGTATCCGTCGCGCCACCATGGTCGAGCACCGTGAGGCCGAGACAAGGACCTTCATCTCCCGTCTGATGGCGGGCACCATCCCGGTGGCCGGCTTCACCGAGCTCACCGCCCAGTACCTGGTCATCTACCGTGAGCTGGAAGCGGCCGCCGAGGCGATGCGGGACGACCCGGTGGCCGGCGCCTTCGCCGACCCCGCGCTGTTCCGGGTGCCCGCCCTGGAGGCCGACCTGGCCCACCTGCACGGCGCCGGCTGGGAGTCCGAGGTCCTGCCGGTCGAGGCCACCCAGCGGTACGCCCAGCGACTCCGCGAGAAGTGCCGCACCTCCCCGGCGCACTTCGTCGCACACCACTACGTGCGTTACCTCGGCGACCTGAGCGGCGGCCAGCTGATCGCCCGCACCCTCTCCGAGAAGTACGGCCTTCCGGCAGCGGCGACGAACTTCTACCGCTTCGACCAGATCCCTGACGCGAAGGCCTACAAGACCGCGTACCGTCAGCGCCTCGACGCGCTGGATCTGCCGGAGGAGCAGCTGGAGGTGGTGCTGGCCGAGGCCCAGCTGGCCTTCGGCTTCAACGGCGCCATCTTCACCCAGCTCGGCGCGGCCTGGCCCGAGGACGTCCCCGCCGCCGCCTGACGCCGCCCGCCTGCCCGCCCGCCGCCACCCGCCGCCCGCCTGCCCAGCGCCCGCCCGCCGCCCGCCTGCCCGCCACCCGCCCGCCGCCACCCCCTCCGGTTCGCGATCTGGATCGCGATGGTTGGCGGCCGAGCAGGGTGCGAGGGGCGGGCGGTCTCGTCAGCCGGTCAGGGTGGTCAGGTCGCGGAGCAGCTCGGACGCGGCGATCGGGGACAGCTCGCCCAGCGACACCTCGCCGCGTGCTGCTCGCCGCCAGCGCTCGCCCGTGCCGTTGTGCAGGTAGGCGGCTGTCACAGTCTGCTCCGGGAAGTAGTCGACCGAACCGACGGCGATGCCCGGGTCGATCTCCAGGGCGAACTCCAGGCCGGGTGCCACGACGAGTTCCATCCGGCACTGCATGCCGGCGTCCTGTGGCTCCTCGCGCCGCCAGCCGCGGCGTTCCAGACCCAGCACCCGGGTGGTGGGCAGCGTGACTCCCTCGAACCGGGACAGCGTCCCGCCCGCGGCCTCCTCCGGCGTCAGCGCGAAAGTCTCCCGGCTGAGCTGCGGAAACGGCTGCAGGATCTCGTAGTCGGCGAACACCTCGGCCCACGCGGCCAGGGAGCCGGCGGCCGACCCGCCTGCGGCCAGGGGGCCGGCGGCCGATCCGCCTGCGGCCAGGGAGCCGGCGGCCGACCCGCCGGCCACGGCGATCAACGGACGGCCCGCTCGCAGATCGAGCGGATGCGCGACCCCGACCACCGCGTCGCCGGCCGGGGTGAACGGCTCGTCATCCACTGTGGAGAACGTCCGGTCCTCGGCGATCCGGAACGCGACCGGCCCGGACGGGGAGTAGATCGCCCAGACCAGCCGGCGCGAGATGTGCCAGATCAGCGGGTGGTCGACGAAGAACCGCCGGAACTCGGTGAGCGGCCAGCGGCGTCCGCGGACCATCGCCTGCTCGAGCCGGCGCACCTGATCGGCCGCGACGGTCCGGACGTCCTTCTTCAGTGCGGCGAACCGTTTCCACGCCGCCGGGGCCAGCTCCGCGTCGTCGCGCGCACCCGGCTTGGGCAGCGACGTGAGCCGCTTGCCGGCGGTGTCCGTGACGAACGGCCGGAGTAGCTCGTCGAACCCGACGACGAAATGCCGGGAGCCGTAGTCGAGCCGCAGGCTGCCGTCGGCGGCCAGCCCGAAGTCGGGGACGAGCCGGTCGGCGAGCTGCTCCGGCGTGAGCCCCAGGGCGTCGGCGACCTCGGCCATCCGGGTCTGCGCCGCGACTTTCAGCCCCTTGAACTTGGCGCGCTGCGCGATGCCGTGCAGATGCATCAGGGCGACGTCGGAGCCGATGGCGGAGAGCACGTTCACCCCGGTCACCGCTCTCTGGTGGCCGCCGTCGCCGGGCCAGGCCAGGATCAGCGGGGTGAGGCGGCGGACCGTCTCGTCGTCGCCGAGCAGGCCGAGCGCATCGAGCGTCCAGTTCTCCTTCGCCTCGGCGCCGGCCAGCTGCCAGCGGTGGAACGCGCCCCACGCGAACTCGGCGAGGTCACCCGGCTCGCACGCCTCCTGGACGATCGCCAGACCGGTCCACGGGCTGTCCAGCCTGGACAGCGCGAGAACCGTGATCAGGTGGGTGATCGACTCGGCCGGCAGCGCGCCGGAGCCGTCCCGCAGGCGCACCGGCGGAAGCAGCCCGGGGACGGCCCAGCCGGGGACCGGTGGCATCTTGGCCGGCAGGACGGTCAGCGGGTCGGTGGCGAGCAGCGTCTCGATCGCGGCCGCGGCCGGAGTCCCGTACCGATGAGAGGTGGCCCGGACCGTCTCGCCCTGGCCGTGTGCGTGCAGGGCGAGAAGCGCGCCCTCGGCCTGGCGGCGCGCCGTGCCGGCCTTGCCGAGCGCCGCCGGGATCAGCGCGTGCGTGGCCTCGGCCGGGTGCCGCAGCAGCCAGGCCAGCGCGAGGCGGCGCAGGCTCTTGAGACGAGCCAGCCAGTCGGCCATCACGACGGCGACCTCGGGCGACGTGAACGGCAGGAGCACCGCCGCGTGCTCCGCGGAGCCGCGTTTCGCCAGGTCGAGCAAGGCAGGCAGGGCGTCGAGCTCGAAGCGGGCCGCGGCGACCCGCAGCCAGGGACCGGCCTCCCACGAGTCCCGGGCGCGCCACTTCCGCAGGGCCGGGCGGGCGATGTCGTCGGGCGCGTCGACGAAGAAGCGGGCCGCCTCGTTCCACTGGCCGCGACCTTTCAGCAGCCGCTCGGCGGTCTGTTTCCAGGAGAGCCGCCACTTGCCGCCGCCGCGATGGACCGGGGTCGCCAACCACTGCTCGCGCTCGCCCGGCAGCCACCGGACCACGGCGGGCTCGGTGCAGCTCAGGCCACTGATCACGACCGGTTTGGCGGCCTTGGCGCGGTGCAGCCACGGCGGGCTGACCAGCAGCGGCGGAACGGCGGCGGCCGGTGCGATCACCAGCGACCGGGACTCGGCCACGATCTGACGGATTCGCCCGGCGGCCGCCGGACCGAGCCGGGGCGTCACATCGTCGATCAGGCCGGGGTGCGCCAGGACGTGCCCGCGCAGCAGGTCGGCGATCGTGCGTTTCGCCGCGCCCGCGGCGAACAGCCGCAGCGCGCGCTCGGGGTCCCGCTCGGCGGCCTCGGTCAGCACGCCCACCACGTATTTCGCGTCGACCCGCTCGATCAGCCCGCGCATCACCTCGTCACCGGGGAGGGCGGCGAGCGCGGTGAGCAGGCGTTTCTGAGCCGCGGCGTCACCGATGCCGGAGTCGAACCAGTGGAAGAGGGCCGGGACGGCGGCCGCGCCCGCCCCGTCCAGAATCGTGGAGATCATGGCGGTCGAGCCGATCACCGTCCAACCGCTGGCGACCTGGGCGAGCGCGTCCAGCTGGGCGCCGGTGCCGGCCGCCGTGACCAGGGCCGCCGCACGGTACGCGTCAGAGTCGCCCACCGCCGACAGAATGTCCTGCTCCACCCAGTCGGACCGGGCGGGCACGAGCACGGAGGCGGCGACCCGGCCGTAGGGATGGGCGCCGCGATAGGGCAGCAGCGCCTCGACCACCGCGGCGTGCTCGGCGTCGCTCGCCGAGGCGAGCGCGCGCCGGACCCGGAGCAGGACCTGCAGCGGTGTGTCGATCTGCCAGCCCTGCCGGCTCTCGCCCGGCTGAAGGTGGCGCACACCGAGCTCCTGCCGCACCGGTGGGAACTGCCGGGGCGGCGGGTTGTCGTCGACGACCAGCAGCATGAAGAGCGTGACGGCGGCCTCGGCGGCGTAGCGCAGCCCACGCTCGGCGATCAGCAGGTCGGCGAACGCGACGAGCTGTGACCGGGGCGGCCAGACACCGCTCGTGAGGATCGCCGCGACAGCCGCCGCGCCGAGCGGGGGCGCCTCGGGGTCCCCGTCGAGCCACGCCCGCGCCGCGATCGCCGTGGACTCGGCAGTGGTCGGCGCGGCGAGCACCTGACGAGCGTAATTGGGGCGGCGGCCCATCTCCTCCTGGAACTGCTCGCGGGCCCGCGGGTCGGGGACGAACGGTGTCAGCCCGGCGCTGCCACGACGCGGGAACCGATGCCTGTGCCAGAACGGGCTCTCCATGGCCGGCACGTTATCGAGACGGTACGACAAAACCCGGAACGATCTGCGACCATCCGGCGATGCCGGAAAACACTCTGCGGCGCCGCCAGGCAGCCATGCGGGCCTGCGACCGGATCCTCTCCGGCGCGCGCCCGGTGACGATGCGCGAGCGGCTGGACGAGCTGTCGGCCGTGGCGGATCTGGACGACCTGCCCGACTACTACGGCGACGGCCCGGTGACCACGCTGGAGCAGCGGGTCGCGATCCTGCTCGGCACCGAGGCGGCGGTCTGGTTCCCGACCGGGACGATGGCCCAGCAGGTGGCGCTGCGGTACGGCGCTCAGGAGACCGACGCGGTGGCCCTGCATCCGCTCGGTCACCAGCTCGTGCACGAGCGGGACGCGTACGCGACCCTGTCCGGCCTGCGCGCCGTCACGCCGACCGCCGCGTACCGCAACCCGACCGCCGCCGACCTCGCCGCCCTGGAGGAGCGGGTCGGCACGGTCGTCTTCGAGCTGCCGATGCGGGACGCCGGTTTCGTGCTGCCGACCTGGGACGAGCTGACCGAGGCCTGCGCGGAGGCGGTGGACATCGGCGCCCGGGTGCATTTCGACGGCGCCCGGATCTGGGAGTCGGCGCCCTATCTGGGCCGGACGATCGCCGAGATCGCCGAGCAGGCCGACAGCACGTACGTCTCGTTCTACAAGACGCTGGGCGGGCTCAGCGGCGCGGCGCTGGCCGGCACCGCGGACCTGGCGCGGTACGCGCGAGCCTGGCGGCACCGGCACGGCGGCAACCTGTTCCAGCAGTGGCCGGCGGTGATGTCCGCGCTGGCCGGGCTCGACCGCGAGCTGCCGCGGATCCCGGACTACGTGCGGCACGCGCGCCGGGTGGCGGACGCCCTCGCCGAGCTGCCCGGCGCCCGGGTCTTCCCGCGGCCACCGCACACCCACCAGTTCCGGCTCTTCCTGCCGCATCCGGCGGGGGTGCTCAACGCGGCCGTGCTGACCCTCGCTGAGCAGGGGAAGGTCTGGTTCGCCGGCGGGTGGCGGGACACCGAGGTGCCGGGGGTCGCGATGGCCGAGCTGACGATCGCCGCGGCGGCCCTGGAGTGGACCGCCGCGGACGTGGCCGACGCGGGCGAGAGGCTTCTCGAACTCTGCCGGTGAACGGGGCAGCGCGACGGAACCTCCTCGGGTGACCATGCACCGGTAGCCGTCGCCCGCGCAACGGCCCGGCGTTGGCAGACGGCCGCGCGGTGGCGGCGGGACGGTTCTCCTGCGGTTGGTGCGTTTTAGCCGTACCTGTCAATGGGCCTTGTCCGCGAACGGCCCGGCGGCCTACGCTACGAGCAGCAGGAAAGCGCTTTCCTCTGGATCCTCGAAGGGAACCCGCATGGCAGCCCGCAGATCGATCGGCATCGTTATCAATGGTGTGACCGGCCGGATGGGATATCGGCAGCATCTGGTTCGCTCGCTCCTCGCCATCCGTGACCAGGGCGGCGTGCCGCTGGCCGGCGGCGGGCACATCTGGCCCGAGTTGATCCTGGTCGGCCGTGACCCGGACAAGCTCGCCGCGATCGCGGCTCGGCACGGGCTCACCGAGTGGACCACCGACCTGGACGCCGCGCTGGCCCGGCCGGATGTGGAGATCTACTTCGACGCGCAGGTGACCGCGCAGCGGGAGAAGGCGATCCGGCAGGCGATCGCGGCCGGCAAGCACGTCTACACCGAGAAGCCGCTCGCCGAGAGCTCGGCGGCCGCGCTCGAGCTGGCCGAGCTGGCGTCCGCCGCCGGCGTCAGCAACGGCGTCGTGCAGGACAAGCTGTTCCTGCCGGGCCTGCGGAAACTGAAGCGGCTCATCGACGGCGGTTTCTTCGGCAAGATCCTTTCGGTACGGGGTGAGTTCGGCTACTGGGTCTTCGAGGGCGACTGGCAGACCGCGCAACGGCCGTCCTGGAACTACCGGCTCGCCGACGGCGGCGGCATCGTGATGGACATGTTCCCGCACTGGAACTACGTGCTCGAGGAGCTGTTCGGCGCGGTCCGCAGCGTGCAGACGACCACCGCCACCCACATCACCGAGCGGGTCGACGAGCGTGGCGAGGTGTACGCGGCCGACGCCGACGACGCCGCTTACGCGATCTTCGAGCTGGAGGGCGGCATCGTCGTTCAGCTGAACTCGTCCTGGACGGTCCGGGTGAACCGCGACGAGCTGGTCGAGTTCCAGGTCGACGGCACGCTCGGCAGCGCGGTCGCCGGCCTGCGAGGCTGCAAGATCCAGCACCGCGCGACCACGCCGAAGCCGGTCTGGAACCCGGATCTGCCGCTCACCGAGTCGTTCCGCGACCACTGGACCGAGGTGCCGGACAACGAGGAGTTCGACAACGGTTTCAAGGTGCAGTGGGAGTCCTTCCTGCGGCACGTGGTGGCCGGCGAGCCGTTCCACTGGGACTTCGCGTCCGGCGCGCGGGGGGTGCGGCTGGCCGAGGCGGGCCTGGAGTCGGCGCGTGCGGGCCGCCGCATCGAGTTGGGAAACGCCTGAGATGGCGACGGTGAATTTGCCCGGCGGCCGGAAACTGGCTCTCTCCACGACCACGACCTGGGAAAAGCCCACAACCCCGATCAAGAGCCGGATTGCGTACGGTGCAGCGCACGTCGTCGCGGATCCCCGGGGCGAGAACGCTCCCGGGGCGCCCGCGGTGGTCGACTGGGACACCACTCTGCGGTTCCGGCACCACCTCTGGTCGCACGGCCTGGGGGTGGCCGAGGCGATGGACACCGCGCAGCGCGGCATGGGCCTGGACTACGCCGCGACCAGGGAACTCATTCGTCGCAGCGCGGCCGAGGCACGGAGTGTCGGTGGGCGGATCGTGGCGGGGGTGGCCACCGACAACCTGGCGGCCGGACCGGTGACTCCGGAGCAGGTGCTTTCCGCGTACCGGCAGCAGCTGGCGGACGTGGCGGAAGCCGGTGCCGTGCCGGTGTTGATGTGCAGCCGTCACCTGGCGGCGGTGGCGACGGACGCCGACGACTATCTGCGGATTTATCGGGAGCTGCTGCGGGAGTCGGACAAGCCGGTCGTGCTGCACTGGCTCGGTACCGCGTTCGACCCGGCGCTGGAGGGTTACTGGGGCTCCTCCGATGTGGACAAGGCGACCGAGACCGTCCTGGAGCTGATCGGTGCGCAACCGCACAAAGTGGACGGCATCAAGGTCTCGCTGCTGGATGAGGACCACGAGGTGCGGCTGCGGCGGAGACTCCCCGCGGGGGTGCGCCTCTACACCGGGGACGACTTCAACTATCCCTCGCTGATCCGCGGGGACGAGCACGGGTACTCCGACGCGCTGCTCGGCATCTTCGCGGCGATCGCCCCGGCTGCGGCGGCAGCGCTCGCCGCTCTCGACCGGAACGACCTCGACGAGTACGACCGGATCTTCGCGCCGACCGTCCCGCTGTCCCGGCACATCTTCACGAAGCCCACCTTCTACTACAAGACGGGCATCGTCTTCCTGGCCTGGCTGGCCGGGCACCAGGACCACTTCACGATGGTCGGCGGCCTGCAGTCCGGCCGGTCCGTGCCGCACTTCGCGAAGCTGATCGAACTCGCCGACGCCGCCGGTCTGCTGCCCGACCCGGACCTCGCGGCCCACCGGGCGAACCGATACTTCTCGGTCTTCGGGGGCGCGGAATGAGCAGGTTCTCGTTCAATCAGATCACCGCCAAGCACTGGGGTCTGGAAGAGCTGGTCAAAGGCCTGGTCGCGGCGGACGTCGACAAGGTGGCGCTGTGGCGTGAACCGGTGCAGGAGTACGGGGTGGAGCGCTCGGCCGCCCTGGTCCGCGACGCCGGCCTGGAAGTGACCACGCTCTGCCGCAGCGGCTTCTTCCAGGCGCCGGACTGGTTCGACGACAACCGCCGGGCCATCGACGAGGCGGCCGCGCTCGGCACGCCGGTCCTCGTGCTCGTCTCCGGCGGCCTGCCCCCGGGCTCCCGTGACATCACCGGCGCCCGCCGGCACGTCGCCGACGCGATCGCCCAGCTCGTCCCACACGCGGCGGCCAGCGGCGTGACGCTCGCCATCGAGCCCCTGCACCCGATGTACGCCGCCGACCGCTGCGTGATCAGCACCTGGGACCAGGCCATGGCGATCGCCCAGCAGCACCCGGTGGGCCAGGTCGGCGTCACGGTCGACACCTACCACCTGTGGTGGGACGACACGGTCCTCGACAAGATCGCCCAGGCCGGCTCCCGGATCGCGATCTACCAGCTCGCGGACTGGGTCACCCCGCTGCCGGCCGGCGTGCTCACCGGCCGCGGCCTGCCCGGCGACGGCTGCGTCGACATGGCCGCGTTCCACGCCGCGGTCGACCGGGCCGGGTACACCGGGCCGATCGAGGTCGAGGTGATGAACGAGGAGCTGTGGCAGCGCCCCGGCCCGGAGATCCTGGCCGCGACGATCGCCGGGTACCGCAGCGTCACGTAGGACGGCCCACCCCCGCCACTCCCGCGTGTGGATTTCGGGTGCGGAGCGCGCCCGAATTCGACACGCTCGGGCGGGACCCGCCGTGCGTGTGGAGTTGGGGTGCGGAGCGCGCCCGAATTCGACACGCTCGGGTGGGACCCGCCGTTCGTGTGGAGTTGGGGTGCGGAGCGCGCCGGAAATCCACACGCTGGCGGAGGTCACGTCGATCTTCGGTACGGGTGGTCACTCGTACCGATAGAAAGGGTTCATGACTTTGACCGTGGGTGTTCTGGGCACCGGGATCATGGGGGCCGCGATGGCCCGCAACCTGCTCAAAGCGGGGCATGTCGTGCAGGTCTGGAATCGCAGCCGGGAGAAGGCCGCGCCGCTGGGGATCGACGGCGCGGAGGTCGCGGCGACGCCGGCTGACGCGGTCGACGGCGCGGACGTCGTCCTGACGATGCTCTATGACGGTGACGCGGTGTCCGAGGTGATGCGGCAGGCGGCGCCGGGGCTGCGAGCCGGGGCGGCGTGGGTGCAGTCGACGACGGTGGGCCTGGAGTCGGTGGGTGAGCTGGCACGGTTCGCGGAGCAGCAGGGGCTGGTGTTCTTCGACGCGCCGGTGCTCGGCACGCGGCAGCCGGCCGAGGCCGGGCAGCTGACCGTGCTGGCGGCCGGACCGGTTGATCAGCGGAGTGCGGTGGAGCCGGTGTTCGAGGCGGTCGGCGCGCGCACGGTGTGGACGGGCGCGGACGGCGCGGCGGGCTCGTCGACGCGGCTGAAGCTGGTGGCCAACAGCTGGGGGCTGGCGGCGACGCACGGTGTGGCGGAGTCGCTGGCTCTCGCGAAGGGTCTCGGCGTCGACCCGGAGGACTTCTTCGGCCTGATCAGCGGCGGTCCGCTGGACATGGGTTACCTGCGTGCGAAGGGTGACGCGATCCTTCAGGGCCGGCTGTCGCCGGCCAGCTTCGCGGTGGTCACTGCGGAGAAGGACGCGCGGCTGATCGTCGATGCCGGCCGGGCCCATGGGGTACGGATGGACGTGGCGGCCGCCGGTGCCGAGCGATTCCGCCGTGCCGCCGAGCAGGGGCACGGTGACGAGGACATGGCCGCTTCCTATTACGCCAGTTTCGGCAGCTGACGGGGCAGCGAGACATCGCGTTCCTTCTCTATGATCTTGTGACCGCGCGGCCTGTCAGAGCCGCCGGATCCTTGGGGAGGATCCACGATGTCTCGCTCCGTTTGGATGTCCCGGGTCGGTCTGACCCTTCTCACCACCGTTTCCGCCGGCGCCCTCGCGACGCCGGCCGAGGCCGCCTCCACCGGCGCGGCCTCCGTATCCGGCACGAAGATCACCTTCAAGGCCGCCACGAAGAAGCAGAACAAGGTCGTGATCACCCGGTCCGGGCGCACGATCACGATTGACGACCGGGTCGCGATCAAGGCCGGTAAGGGCTGCAAGAAGGTCAAGGGCGACAGCACCAAGGTCAGGTGCACCCCGGCCAAGAACCCCACCAAGATCTACGCCTTCCTGTCCGACCGCAACGACTCCCTGGTCAACAAGGCCAAGGTGAAGATCGACGTCGACGGCGGCACCGGCGCGGACAGCATCACCGGTGGTCCGCTCAACGACGGTCTGTACGGCCGCGGCGGCAATGACAAGATCCGGGGCGGTGGCGGCGCCGACTACCTGATGGGCGCCGAGGGCAACGACAAGATCTGGGGCGGCGCCGGCGGCGACGTGATCAACGGGCAGGGCGGCAACGACGCCATCGACGGCCAGGACGGCCAGGACGACCTGAACGGCGAGCTCGGCAACGACAACGTCTACGGCGGCGCGGGCGGCGACCAGCTCTACGGCGACGTCGGAACCGACCGGCTCTACGGCGGCGCGGGCTATGACAACCTGGTCGCGTACGAGTGGGACCACAAGAGCGCCGACTACTACTCCGGCGGCAGCGGCGGGGACTGGGTCTCCTACTCGTCCGCCCAGCGCGCGATCACGGCCGACGCGGACGGTGTGAAGGGCGACGACGGCGCGAAGGGCGAACGGGACACGATCGCTGCCGACGTCGAGGACATCCGCGGTGGCGCCGGCAACGACGTGATCACCGGAAACGCCGGGGCGAACCAGCTGTTCGGCGGCCCGGGCAGCGACACGATCCGCGGGGCGGGCGGCGACGACGACCTGTACGGCGAGGACGGGCGGGACCACCTCGACGGCGGCGCCGGGAACGACGAGCTGACCGGTGACGACCCGTTCGCGGCTCGGTTCGAGGCGGACAGCATGGTCGGCGGGCCGGGATGGGACTGGGTCGGCTACGACTTCCGGACTGTCGGCGTGGTGGTCGATCTGGACGGCGCCAAGGGCGACGACGGCAGGCCCGGCGAGAAGGACACCGTCGGCACCGACGTCGAGATGCTCAGCGGCACAGACGGGAACGACACCCTGATCGGCAACGCGTCCGCCAACGAGATCATCGGGCGGGACGGCAACGACGTCATCCGCGGCGGTGGCGGCAACGACGAGGTGCACGGCGGCAACGGCGCGGACGCGATCTACGGCGACGCCGGTGACGACTACGTGTTCGAGCCGGGCGACAGGTCCCCCGACAAGCTGGACGGCGGCGTCAACAACGACAGGTGCCTCCTGGCCGCCGGCGAGGACACCGTCACCGGCTGCGAGCGGGTGGAGAACCAGTAGCGCGGAGCTCCACCAGGAGCCCGTCGCGGTCGGTGAGCACCGCACCGAGGATTCGCCGGCCTGCCGCGAGCAGGTCGGCGACATCCGGCGTGCTGAGCGCGTACATCACCAGCGCGCCGTCCCGGAACGACGTCACGATGCCGGCCCGGCGCAGGACCGCGAGCTGCTGCGAGAGGTTCGACGCCTCGACGTCGATCTCGGCGAGCAGGTCGCGGACCGGTTTCGGGCCGTCCTGCAGCAGTTCGAGCACCCGGATCCGGACCGGGTGGCCGAGGGTGCGGAACATCTCGGCCTTCGCCTGGTACAGCGGGACTGACACGTAAGGCCCAACTTCGGGTCGGTGTTGCCGGTTACGGCTTTTTCGAAGTTTCGGAGTTGCACAAATCTTCAAGTCCTGAGGTCGTATCCTCACGGTTTCACGGGACCGACTGTCCGAAGCGGACATCGTGTGCGATCGAGTCGGTCCGGCATCCCGCACTCTCGGTCAGACCCGAGGACGCAGGAGGATCTTCAGATGCCGGACATGGACGTAGCCCTCAAGGACGCGATGCAGGTTGACGGCGCCATCGGCGCCGCGCTCGTCGACCGTGGCAGCGGGATGGCGCTGGGTGTCGCCGGAGGGGACAAGGACTTCGACCTGAGCGTGGCGGCGGCCGTGAACACCGAGGTGATCCGCGCGAAGCTGCGCACCATGGAGATGCTCGGCCTTCGCGAGACGATCGAGGACATCCTCGTGACGCTCGACTCCCAGTACCACCTGATCCGGCCCCTGACCGGGCGATCCGGCCAGGGGCTGTTCCTCTACCTGGCGCTGAACAAGGATCGGGCGAACCTGGCGCTGGCCCGGCACCAGCTCAAGCGGATCGAGGGAAACCTGGACATCTAGGACCACTCGCGGGCGAGCATGGCGAACTGGAGCTCGTTGGCCCATTCGCCCTTGAAGAACTCGTTCTCCACCAGGCGGGCCTCCCGGCGCATGCCGAGCCGGCGGGCGACGTTCGCGGAGGCGGTGTTCCGCTCGTCGATCCGGGCCGTGATGCGGCGCAGGCCGAACTCCCGGAAGCCGAGCCCGAGCATCGCGTGGGCCGCTTCGGTGGCGTAGCCGCGGCCGCCGAAGTCAGGGTTGAAGACGTACCCCAGTTCGCCGGTCAGGTGTTCCCTGCTGCGGTAGAAGAGCACCACGTCACCGACCAGGTCCCCGGTCTCGCGCGACTCGACGCCGAGACCGAGGGCCTGGCCTTCGTCGGTGAGATCGGTGGTGCTGAAGATGGTGGCGAGCCGGTCGGCCACCTTCGCGGCGTCCCACGGCTCGCCGGGAATGTACGGGTAGATCTCCGGCCGCGACCGGTAGGCGAGCAGTCCGTCGGTGTCCGCGACGGTCAGCGGGCGGAGGAGAAGGCGTTCGGTCCTGATCGGATATTCGGGCACCAGGCGATCGTGCCATTCGTACATCAGTTCGAGTTATCCACAGGCTGTGCACACAGCCTGTGTACAACTCAGCGGCGGGCGTCCGCGTACCGCAGCAGCGCCGCCACCCCGCCGGACAGCCCGGGCTCGTCCGGGTCGACCAGGACGATGCCGCCGTCCGTGCAGGCCAGGGCTCTGATCATCGCGGCGTCGGCACGGACCTTCCGCGGATTCGCCAGCAGCGACGGATCGTCGGCGATCTCGTGCGGCTCGGCGCCGATCCACAGTTCCTCGGTCGAGGACGGGTCGTCGATCATGAGGACGGTGTCGACCTGGCCGCGCTGCAGCGCGGTGACCACGGCGTGCAGTCCGTTGCCGGCCGCGCCGTCCCGCCCGACCTGGGTGCGGAACCGGTCGAGCACGTCCCGCTGGTGCTCGACGGCCCGCTCGGCGATCGCCTGGATCGTCACGTCCTCGAGCGCGGACGGGTCGGCCCCGGCGCCCCGGGAACCGGCGTCCGTCTCCACCACCCGGCTGCGCCAGCGCTCGGGCAGCTGGGAGACGAGCATCGGGCGTGACTTCGGGTCACCGGCCACCACGATGATCTCCGGGCCGGTCCGGTCGGCCAGCTCGGTGACCGCCTCGGCCACGTCGCCCGCGTTGCGCCGCCAGGTCAGGTCGTAGTTGTGCTCGGCCTTCAACGCGTTCCACCCGCCGATGCCGACCTTGTGCACGGGGTAATCCTCGGTGCCCTCCACCTCGCGGTGCTGCACCAGATCGCCGGCTCCGGCCGCGTCGATGGCGCCGCCGGTGTGGTCGACCACCACCCGCAGGTACGGAATCTCCTCACCGAGCTGGGCGATCATCGGCATGACGTGCGGCAACGGCCCGAAAGTGGCGATCTCGGTCCGGGGCGGGGCGGCGAGCGCACGGCGCATCAGCACCTCGCCGGCGGTCGCGAAGAGGGCCAGCCCGTGCCGTCCCGGCCGGGCCGGATGCTCCAGGGCGGCCGCTTCCAGCGCGGCCAGGGTCGCCGTGTCGCAGCCCTGCTCGGTCAGGGATTCGCGGGCCGCGCGCCACCTCAGCTCGATGACCTTCGCCGCGTCCTCGGTGTCGTGCGACGCGTCGAGGTAGACCGACGCCCAGGGGCCGGGACGGTCGTAGAGCGTACGCAGCATGGAGAGTCGCATGGTTCCTCGCCTTCTCGTGATCGGCTAGCGCGGCGCTGCGTACCCGAATCCCTGCGCGGAAACCCTGCGACCCGTCATGAGCAGCAACAACGTCTCGATCGGCGCTCTGCGCTCGGCGCCCGCCCCGACCGCGAAGCCGGCGTCGGTGGCGATCAGCCGCACTCCTCGGAACCGCCGCCGGGCCCAGAACGGCCAGCCCATCTCCCAGACCCGGGTGGCCGCCGCGGTGGCTGTCTCCGGAGGCGTCGGCAGCGGGCGGCCGAGCGGGATCGCGATGTCCTGGGCGTGCACCGTCACGTCGAAGAGCGTGTTGCGGTAGTTCGTCACGGGCGGCAGCAGCCGGGAGCCGGCGTGCCGGCGCAACTCGGCGACGAGGTCCGCGGCCGGCCGGTCGGCCCACCGCACGGCCAGGTCGTGATTCATCGTGTGGAACCGGCCGCCGGCCCGGATCGCCGCGGCGGCCATGGCGAGCGGTCCCGGTGGCTGCGGCGCCATGGCGAGGTGGGCGGCGACGTCACGCACCCGCCAGCCGTCGCAGAGCGAGGGCTTCTCCCACTCCGCCGGGGTGAGCTCCGCCAGCAGCCCGGCGACGGCGAGCCGCCGCTCGGCGATGGCATCCCAACTCTCGTCCTGATTCATCGGGCACCCCCTCGATGATCGTCAGATTATCTGACTAATATCGTCAGAGTATCTGACTTATGGCCAGGGGGAAGCCACATGCCGCGAGATGAGCCGAACGTGGGAGTGCTGCTGTTCCTCGCGTACCGGGCGATGGAGCGGCGCGTCCTGGAGGCGGTCAGCGCGGCCGGATTCGACGACATCACGCTCGCCCAGGC
This sequence comes from Actinoplanes sp. NPDC023936, assembly GCF_040639325.1. NCBI lineage: Bacteria > Bacillati > Actinomycetota > Actinomycetes > Micromonosporales > Micromonosporaceae > Actinoplanes > Actinoplanes sp. NPDC023936. The sequence goes on from NZ_JBEZZR010000002.1 coordinate 389,030, forward strand.
GCGGGTCTTCCAGCGGATCGGCCCGGACGGCACCCGGCTCGGCGACCTCGCCGAGCAGGCGCAGGTGACCAAGCAGACCGCCGGGTTCCTGGTGGACCAGCTGGAGCGCGCGGGCTACGTCGAGCGGGTGCCGGATCCGTCCGACGCGCGGGCCCGCCTGGTGCGGGTCGCCGAGCGTGGCCGCGCGGCGTTACCCGTCGCGGCGGCGGTGGTCGCCGAGGTCGAGGCGGAGTGGGCCGCTCACCTGGGACAGCGGAGGATGGCGGCGCTGCGCGACACGCTGGTGCGCTTGCGCGAGGTCACCGACCCGTACGCGCGGTGAGCGAAATTCAGAGGCGCCGGTCGGGTGCGGCGCCGGCGCGCCGGCCGACCAGGCTCCAGACGCCCGGGAGGAACGCCGCGGCCAGGCCGGTCTTCAGAACATCCCCGATCAGGTACGGGATCAGCCCCGCGCTCGCCGCCGCCGCGAGATCCATGCCCGTCACGAACGCGAGCCAGGGCACCCCGAACAGGTAGATCAGCGCGTTGGCGGCCGCCATCAGGCCGACGGTGTGCACCGGTTTGCGGTCCGCGCCCAGGGCCGCGAGCTGCCCGGCGAGGGCCGCCGCGAGGATGAACCCGACCAGGTATCCGCCGGTCGCCGCGGGCCAGCCGGCGGTGCCACCGGCGAACCACGGCACGCCGAGCGCCCCGGCGATCGCGTAGACCAGCATCGCGACGGCGCCACGGGAGGCGCCGAGCGTCGCGCCCGCGAGAACCACCGCGAACGTCTGCCCGGTGATCGGGACCGGCGAGCCGGGAACCGGGATCGAGATCTGCGCGGCGAGGCCGACGGCGCTCGCGGCGCCCGCCACGAGGACCACGTCGCGGACCGCCGAGCGACCCCAGACGTCAGCCAGCACACCTGTGGGGCGTCCCGGTACCACTACGCCGTACGTCACGGAGCGATCCTCCTCAGCGGACATGAATCTTGCTCGCACCATAAGCCGGTCACCGCCGGAAACGGCAGGGTCCCCGGCCGAATGTGATGTTGTGGTGATCGTGGGGCAGCTGAGATGCCCGAAAAATCCCTCGCTGGCCGGGATTACTCGCCCACTTCACTGACCTCGACGAACGGCGCGCCGTTGAACCACTGGGCGTGCACGATGAAGCTGTGGCCGGTCTCGTTGAAGTAGACCGCGAGGTTCGTGTCCGAACCGTTCTTCTGGACCGTGTATCCGTCCGCGGGCGTGGCCGTGACCAGGAAAACCGTGCCATTGCTGATCATCTTGATGACCGCCCGGCCGCCCTCGGTGGTGAACGTCTTCACATACGTCTTGAGGCCGTCGTCGCCGGTGGTGACCGTCCAGCCGTCCTCGGTCGTCGTCGCCGGCTTCGTGGCCGGTCTCGTCGTCGTCGCGGTCGTCTCCGGCGTCGTCGGCTCGGTGTTCGTCGGGTCGGTGGTCGCCGGCTTCGACGCGGGCTTGCGGGACGTCCGGCTCGGCTTGGGCGTCTCGGGCTCGTCCTCGGCCGGCGTCGCGCTCGGCGACGGCGTCTCGGTGGTGATGGTGACCGCCACCTCGGCGGCCGGCACCCGGCCCAGATCCGGTAGCGCTCCCACGTCGGTCTTCGCGGCGTTGAGCACGGGCGAGAGCGCGAACGACGAGAGCGCGATGCTGGCCGCGGTGGCGAGACACCACCCGGCTATCGGCATCCACCTGGAAGATCGCACGGGTGGCATTCTCTCACCTGCCCCTATCCTGTCCGCCATGGCGATGATCCTGTTGGTCGAGGACGACCGCATCATCACGGCCGCGCTGACCCGTGCGCTGACCGATGCGGGGCACGTCGTGCGCCCGGTCGGTCAGGCTGCCCAGGCATTGCGGATCGTCACCCAGGAGCGTCCCGACCTGGTCATTCTCGATCTGGGGTTGCCCGACATCGACGGCACCGACGCGCTGCGGATGATGCGCACCGTATCCGACGTCCCGGTGATCGTCGCCACCGCGAGGCGCTCCGAGGCGGACATCATCGCCCTGCTGCAAGCCGGCGCCGACGACTACGTGACGAAGCCGTTCTCCGGCGGGCACATCCTGGCCCGGATCTCGGCGGTGCTGCGCCGGGCGCGCACCATCGAGCAGCAGCAGCCGAACACCATCACGGTCGGCGAGCTGGTGATCAAGCCGAGGCAGCGGCGGGTCGAGCTGCGGGGTGAGCCGTTGCAGCTGACCCGGCGGGAGTTCGACGTCCTCGCGTACCTGGCCGAGCGGGTGGGTCAGGTGATCAGCCGCCGCGAGCTGATGAACCAGGTCTGGCAGCAGGCCCGGATCGGCGAGGAACAGACCATCGACGTCCACATCTCGTGGCTGCGCCGCAAGCTCGGCGAGACCGCCGCGAAGCCGCGTTTCCTGCACACCGTCCGAGGAGTCGGCGTCATGATGGTCGATCCGCAGTGAGATGGGCCCTCAACCGGCTGGCACTGGCGATCACCTCGATGGTGGCGCTGGCGTTCCTGGTGCCGCTCGCCGTGGCGACCCGGCAGATCGCGTACGACCGGGCGATCTCCGAAGCACGCCAGCAGGCCACCTCGATGGTGACAGTGCTCGGCGTGGACAGCGACCTCACCGAGCTCACCAACGCGGTGGCCAGCACCGCGGCCGGCAGCGCCGGCCGGCTCGCCATCCACCTGCCGGCCCAGCCGCCGATCGGGATCTCGCACCTCAACGAGGCCACCGTGATCCGGGCCGCGCAGGAACGCCGGTCCGCCACCGCTGAGGCGCCGGGCGGGATCGCGTACCTGCAGCCGACAGTGCTGACCGACGGCCGCACCGTGGTCGTCGAGGTGTTCGTGCCGAAGGAGGACACCCGGCGCGGCGTCTGGCCGGCCTGGCTCGCCCTCGGCGGGCTCGCGATCGTCCTGGTCGGCGCGTCGGTGCTGCTCGCCGACCGGCTCGGGAGCCAGCTGGTGAAATCGACCCGCCAGCTCGCGGCGGCCACCCGCCGGCTCGGCGGCGGCGAGCTGAACGAGCGGATCACCCCGACCGGCCCGCGCGAGCTGCGTGACGCGGCCCGGGACTTCAACGCGATGGCGGACGACCTGCGCCGGCTCCTGGACCGCGAGCGCGAGCTCGCCGCGGACCTTTCACACCGATTGCGTACGCCGTTGACGGGCTTGCGGCTCGACGTGGAGGCGATGCCGCCCGGGCCGATCGCGGAGCGCATGCGGCAGGCCTGTGACCTGCTGGACGAGGAACTCGAAGCGATCATCACGGGCGCCCGGCTGGGCAGCGTCGAGGCCCGCGGCTCCGAGCGGTGCGACCTGGTCGAGATGCTCGCCGACCGGCTCGCGTTCTGGTCGGTGCTCGCCGAGGACCAGGAACGTCCATGGGAGGTGGTCGGCGGCCATGAACCGGTGATGGTGCCGATGTCACGCAGCGACGTGATCCTGGTGGTCGACGCGATGCTCGGCAACGTCTTCTCGCACACCCCCGACGGTGTCGCCTTCCGGGTCATCGTCTCCAGCAGCGGCCTGCTCGTCGACGACGCCGGCCCGGGCATCCCGGACCCGGAGAGCGCGGTGAAGCGCGGATTCAGCGGTGCCGGATCGACCGGATTGGGTCTGGACATCGTGCGCCGGGCCGCCGAAACTGTCCGTGGGCAGTTGGTCATCGACCGTAGCCCGCTGGGCGGCGCCCGCGTCGGATTCCTCCTGCACAGCGCCACCGACGAGCCCGAGCCTCAGCCCCGCGGCCGGCGTCGCGCGGTTTCATAAGAGTTTTCGGTCGCTTTAAGGATCCGTTATGGCAGTCCTCCCTAACGTTCTGGCCCGTAACTGCCAGGACGACATGTTCGGAGAGCTGACATGCGCAGGAAGATTGCCTACCCGCTGGCTACCCTCGGGATGGTGGCTGCTTCGACGGTGGCTGTCGCGTCGCCGGCCCTGGCGCACGGATACGTCTCCTCGCCCCCGAGCCGCCAGGCCCTCTGTGCCGCCGGCACCGTCTCGGGCTGTGGCTCGATTCAGTTCGAGCCGCAGAGTGTCGAGGCTCCGAAGGGGTCTTCGCAATGCAACGGTGGAAACGCCAACTTCACGGTGCTCAACGACGAATCCAAGAACTGGCCGGCCACCAGCGTCGGCAGCTCGGTGACGTTCAACTGGGTCCTGACCGCCCGGCACCGGACCGCTACCTGGGTGTATTCCATCGACGGTACCAAGGTCGCCACGTTCAACGACAACAACGCGATCCCCAACGCGACGGTGTCGCACAAGGTCGACCTGAGCGGGTTCTCCGGCAAGAAGACGGTGCTCGCGGTGTGGAACATCGGGGATACGGCAGCCGCCTTCTACAGCTGCGTGGACTTGAACATCGGTGGCGGCGGATCCTCGACGACGCCCACCAGCACGCCGACCAAGGCGCCGACCACCGCTCCCACGACGGCGCCGACGACCACGGCTCCGACCACCGCGCCGACCACCGCCCCCGGCACCACCGCGCCGACGAAGGCGCCGACCAGCACCACGACGGCCGCCCCGACCAGCACCACGACGGCCCCGGCGAACGGGACCGAGTGGGCGCCGGGAGTGTCCTACAAGGTCGGTGACGTGGTCACCTACCAGGGCGTGTCGTACAAGACCCGCCAGGCGCACACGTCGATCCGCAGCTGGGAGCCCTCCATCTTCACGCTCGCCCTCTGGCTGCCGCTGTGAAGCGCCGGTTCGTAGCTCTCGCCCTGACCGCGCCGTTCCTGCTCGGCGCCTGCGGCACCGAGCCCTCCGAGGCGCCGGTCGCCGGAAAGACCGCGCAGACGCAGGCCGAGGTGGAGACCCAGAACGTCAAGTCGGTCTCCGAGATCACCGCCGGGTCGACCTTCAACGACACCGACGTGATGTTCCTGCAGATGCTGGTCGACAACCAGGAGCAGGGCCAGGAGATGGTGCGGATCGCCGTCGAGCGGGCCCAGCGCCAGGACGTCATCGACATGGCCAAGGCCGTCGACCTCACCCAGGCCGACGAGATCACGATGATGAAGAACTGGCTCACCGAGTGGGGCAAGCCCACCAAGCTGGACAAGCGGGAGAGCCTGCACGCCGACCACGGCGGCCTGCCGAGCACCGGTGACGACGAGATCGCCTCGTTGAAGAAGGTGAAGAAGGCGGACTTCGAGACCGCGTTCCTCAACCTCTTCCTGGCGCACCAGCACAACGCGATCGAGTTCGCCGCGCTCGAACTCGACAAGGGCGGCAACGAGCAGGCCCGGGCGTACGCCGAGCGGGTCAAGCAATCCCGCGCCGACCAGGTGCAGCAGATGCTGAAGCTGCTCAACGGCTGACCGCTTTCGAAAAGGGCGACCCGACCGGGTCGCCCTTTTTATTGTTACAAGAATGCTTACATCCTGGATTCTGGCGCTGAGTCTCGCCGCGACGCCCTGGAACCATCCCGGCTACGACGCCGGGGACAGCCACTACAACCCGGCCGAGTCGGTGATCAACGAGGGCAGCGTCCGGAACCTCGCCGCGACGTGGTCGGTGCGGCTGCGCGACATCGAGGAGAGCTGCTCCGGCTTCTCCGCGCCACTGCTCACCGGCGGCCGGGTCATCGTCACCGACAAACGCGGCATCTCCTCCTACGACGCCACGAACGGCCGTCCGGCCTGGCGTTTCGACTGGGACTTCCCGGACGACAACGGGACACCCGTCCTCGCCGTGAGCGACCGGCTCCTGATCGCCGCCAACGGCGACTGCAACTCGATGAGCGACCCGGACGGGCAGCTCACCGCGATCGACCCGGCCACCGGCGCGACCCGCTGGAAACTGGAGACCGACATACCGATCCACTCCGTCGTCGTCGACAACGGGGTCATCGTGATCTCCGGCTGGTCGCCGTCGGACGAGGACGTGGTGATCGCCCACCGGGCCTCGGACGGCACCGAGCTCTGGCGCGAACCGGGCTGGTCGAGCGCCGGGGTCGCGCTGAACGGCGCCGTCCTGATGCGCAAGACCGACGGGTCCGGTCAGCCCGACGGCGGGACCTCCGCGATCGGGGTCACCCGCGGCGAGCTGAGGTGGAGCCGGCTGGAGAACTGGACGGCGCAGGCAGCCTTCGGGAACCGCTTCTACGTGACGGACCGGCGCGGGGACCTGCTCGCGGTCGACGGGACGGACGGCGCCGTGACCTGGACCGCGGCCGGCAAGGCGAGCACGCTTGTCGCGACCGACGGGCGGCGTGTCTACCGGTCGAGCGGGCGTCACGTCGAGGCCCTCGACGCGCGGAACGGGCGAGTTCGGTGGGCGACGCCGCTGGGGGTCGAGGCGCGGCAGCCGGTTCGGGCCGGGGGCCTTCTGTACGCGGGAGGCACGGTCCTCACGGCATCCCGGGGGATCGCGGCCGGACCCATGTTCGGCGGTCACGTGATCGTCGCGGGTGGCGCGCTCTACCGGGTGGATCGGGGGACGCTCACCGCGTACGCGCCACGGCCGTGAGTCGCGCCGGATCGGCGGGCCGGAATGAGAGCTCGCGGCCGGAGCGCTGGGGGGCGGATCGGGTTGCTTTTGGGGAGTTGGTGCGCGTACCGGATAAGGAGAGGAACCACCCGGTTGCCGTTGTGGAGCACGGGGTTGAACGGGCGAAGCGGAACGCGAGCCCGAACCGAAGAGACATGCGACGCCGAGAGCCGGCGTCGCTTTTCTTTTCGGAGGTGCCGCCACCTTGGCTCCGATGTTCGCGCCACTCAAGGAGCGCAACTACCGACTGTGGGCGGCCGCTGACCTGATTTCGGTCGGCGGAACGTGGATGCAGGTGCTGGCCCTCAACTGGGTGATCCTCTCGGTGACCGGTTCGGCCACCAAGATGGGCGCGGTCGTCATGCTCCAGTCGCTGCCGGTGCTGCTGCTCGGCAGCTGGGGCGGCGCCCTCGCCGACCGCATCCCGGCCCGCCCCATGCTCATCGCCTGCCAGGCCATCCGTGCCCTGCTGGCGCTCGCGCTGGTGCTGCCCGCCGGCAACTGGATGATCTACGGCGTGGCCCTGGCCTCGGGCGTGATCGGATCCTTCGAAGGCCCGGTCCTCGGCCGATTCGGATCATCCTTGATCCCCCGTGAGGCGCTGGCCTCGGCGCTCGCCCTCGGCTCGGTGCTCAGCTCCGCCGGCCGCATCGGCGGAATGGCGCTCGGCGGTGTTCTGATCGGTATGACCGGCCCGTCGGTGCTGTTTCTCATCAACGCGGTCTCCTACATCGCCGTGATCGTGGCCCTGATGGCGATGCGCAGCGGCGAAATGCGAAACCTGGCCACGGCGTCCGCATCGGACGGTGGCGTGATCGCCGGTCTGCGTTACGTTCTCCGGCAGCCCGTGGTGCTGATCGTCCTGGCGTTGTCATTCGTGCTGGGTTCGCTCGGCCGCAATTACCAGGTGTCGATGGCCGCGATGGTCTCCGGCCCGCTGGGCGGCTCGTCGGGCTCGTACGGCCTGCTGTCGACGGCGTTCGCGGTCGGCGCGGTGGCCGGCGGCCTGCTGCTGGCCGGCAGCGGCAAGTCGACGCTGCGGGTGCTGCTCGGCACGGGCTTCCTGATCAGCGTCCTCCAGTTCGCGTCCGGCCTGGCCCCGAACGTGCTGGGCTTCGCGGCCCTGATCCTCCCGATCGCGGCCGGCGCCGTGGTGTTCGACACGGTCGTCTCCACGAGGATCCAGCTGGACACGGCCGAGGAGATGCGAGGCCGGGTCCTGGCGACGGTGGGTATCGTTTCGTCGCTGAGCGGCATCGTCGGCGCCCCGGCAATCGGCTGGCTGTGCGACTCGATGGGCGCCCGGGGCGCACTGGTCCTGGCCGGGGCGGTCACGACGGTCGCCGCGGTGGCCGGTGGGATGGCGCTGGCGAGGGTCAAGGGGCGCTCCCTGAACTGGAGCTTCGTGCTGGGCCGCCCGATCGAGCAGCCCGCCTGAACTACCTGAAACGAGAGCCGCCCGGTCGCCGACGCGACCGGGCGGCTCTGTCGTCGTCAGGCGATCGCCGCGGCGAACTGTGAGTAGAGGTCACCGGAGAGCGGAGTCTCAAGCTTCCAGGTCACGGCCATCGGGCGCTCACCCTCGTGACTTACATACGTGGCCGGGCCGAGGAACCAGAACGCCCGGTCGGTAACCCGGGCACGAGCGAAGAGGAGAATCGTCCGGCCCATGGCGACGTGGTGTTGGTAGCGCTGGCCTGTTCGGCTGTCCGCCGAGGTGAACGACTGGCTCTCCCAGTGGATCAGCTCACGACTGATCGCATAGTCGCGGTACCGAGTCGTGGGAGAGAAGCCACCCGTCGTCTTGTCGAGTGTGAAGAGCAGCAGGTCAGCGCCGACTCCCTTGGCGTCGTAGACGCCTTCCCGCCATGGTGGTGTCTTGGCGTTGCGGCCCTCGCCGACCGCGGCGAGGATTTCCAACCGGGTGTATCGGCTGTGCACCTGAAGCGGAACTCCGGGAAGGGGCTCCGCGGGTATGTGGTTCGGGGCATCGTGCAATACCTGAAGGATTTCGTCGAGCTCCGTCAATACCTGTGGATGTGACCAAACGATGTCGACCGCGCGTTCCAGGGGGTCCTCCTTGCCGAGGACCTGGTCGGTGAGCGACGCGACGAGCATCCGCAGTATGCGACGGTTCGCGCCGTCGACGCGCGGCCTGTCGCTGTTGCGTACCAACGCGAGGTAGCTGTCGAGGCGCTGCCGATCATCAAGGTGTTGCAACCGCCCGATGGCGTTACGAAGTCGACTCTCATGCGGGCCTTCCGGGGCAACCGGCAGCTTCGCAGCCTCAAGCAGTTCTGACCAACTGCGGTTGTTGGCGTAGACGTCGGCCAGTTCCAGGCCGGTCTCCGCGAGATACTCGCGGAGCGACACCCTGCCCCGTGCCTGGTGTAGCGATCGCAACTCCTTGACCCGCGCATTCCAATTCGTGGGCACCGCTTCTTTGATGTTGCGGAGCACGATGTCGCGCGCTACCCGATTGAGCTCCATATGACATCCCGCAGGCAGGAACGGGAAGTCGTTTTCGATGGCTCGTTCCAGGTCTCGTCGAGTCCCGCCGAGCAGTGCCCGGTACCGCAGGTCGAACCGAAATTCGCGACGGTGCAGACCTACGAAGTCGAGCACGGTGCACACCGTCTTGCCCTTGGAGAGACGCAACCCTCGCCCCAGCTGTTGCAGGAAGAGGGTGGCGCTGTCGGTCGGACGCAGGAACAGGACGGTGTCGACGGCCGGGACGTCCACGCCTTCGTTGAAGATGTCGACTGAGAAGACGATCTTGACCGTACCTGCGTCCAGGTCGCGCAATGCTCCCCGGCGACTGTCGTCCGGCGTGGAACCGGAGACCGCGACGGCATTCACTCCGAAGCCGCGGAACTGTTCCGCCATGAACTCCGCGTGGGCAACGCTCACGCAGAAGCCTAGGCCGCGGATGGTGGCGAGGTCGTCGACATGCTGACGTAGTTGGTCGTAGACGAAGCGCACCCAGGTGGTGTTCTCGATGTACGCCGCTGTCAGCGCTTCGGTGTCGTAACCCTTACCGCGACGCCAGGGGATGGCGGTCAGGTCGGTGCCGTCATGGATCCCGTAGTAGACAAAGGGTGCAAGACGGTGCTGCTCGATCGCGTCCCACAGACGCAGTTCGGCGGCGATGCGGCCGCCGAACCAGCGCAGAATGTCGAGGCCGTCAGCGCGCTCCGGGGTGGCCGTGAGCCCCAACAGTTCCCGGGCCTCCAGCCGGTTCAGGATTGTCTCGTACGACTGAGCCGCCGCATGGTGAAACTCGTCGATGATGACCACGTCGAAGTGATCGCGGGCGAGTTGCTCGAGACCGTTGCTGTTCAGGGTCTGGATTGAGGCGAAGACGTGGTCGTACACCTTCGGGCGCGAACCGGCGGCCCAGATCTCGCCGAACGAGAAATCTCCGATCGCTCGCCGGAAGGTCGCCAGGCTCTGCTCAAGAATCTCGCGGCGGTGTGCGATGAACAGAAGCCGCGCCCGGGGCATCCGGCGCCGCAGACGTGCGTAATCCGTCGCTGCCATGACGGTTTTGCCGGTACCCGTCGCGGAAACGAGCAGGTTCTGGTGGTATCCGTTCTGCCGGGAGGCCTCGATCTCTTCCAGGAGGCGTTCTTGGAAGGGGTGGATGTCGATCGGCCGGAGATCGAGATAGTCCTGCTGCTTGCCGGGACGGGCACGGTCGAGCCGGGCGCGGAACTCGTCTTCGTCGTACGTAACGAAGTCGCCGCCCTGCCAGTAAGCCTCGAAGACCGCGGTGATCTTGTCGACGACGTCTGCATTGCGCGCCGCGGCTACCCGGATGTTCCACTCCATGCCGGCGATTTGCGCGGAATGCGAGAGATTGGAAGATCCGACGTATGCGGTGCTCAGCGCCGACTGCCGGTGGAAGAGCCATGCCTTGGCGTGCAACCGAGTCATCGAAACGTCGTAGGAAACCCGGACCTCGGCGCCTAGATCGCGAAGCAGATTGAGCGCCTCAGCCTCGGTGGAGCCGGTGTAGGTGGTGGTCAGAACCCGCAGCGGCTTGCCCTGCTCGCAATGCCTGCGAAGCGCCGGGAGCAGTTGACGCAGGCCACTGCGGAGAATGAACGCCATCACGATGTCAATCGAGTCGGCCGACTCGATTTCGGCCCGGATTTGACTGCCGACCGCGGGCTCCCCCGGAGAGTTGGTGAGCAGGGTGGTGTCCACCAGCGGAATGAGTGGTCGTCGAGGAATGCTGACACTGCCACTGGGATCGAAGGTGCCGATCGCGGCGAGCGCCTTCCCGGGCGTCCGCGGCTTTTCGAGGTTACTCCCGGAGCGTGGGAGCCGCTCCTGCAGGGCGTCGAGAAGAAGACCCGCGACCTCGACTCCGACTGCAACGCGATCGGAGTCCGGAACGGTATCGAGAGCGCGTTCGACTTGGCGAGCGATGAGCCGAGCGATCCGGTCGGAAGCGTCCGCTGAACGCAGATCCTGGAGGTCGACGAGACTGTCGTCGAGGGGCCTGAGTTGATGAGCGAGCGTCTCAGTGAGGATGTTTTCGTACAGCCCAGCGGTCAACTCGTCAGCCACTGCGACAGTGTGCACGATCTTTCGGCCGCCGTCTGTTCACGGCTTCCCGTTCGATAGCGTGGAAAGCGCACGCCACCCGCCACGACCAAGGGGAACACGCACGTGGAGCTGCTGCACTCCGGCAAGGTTCGGGACGTCTATGCCGACGGGGACGACCTGCTCCTGGTCGCCTCGGATCGGATCTCTATCTATGACGTCATCCTGCCTACGCCGATCCCGGACAAGGGCAAGATTCTCACCCAGCTCTCGCTCTGGTGGTTCGACCAGCTCGCGGATGTGATCCCGAACCATGTGCTCTCGGCAACCGACGTGCCGGCGGACTGGCGGGGGCGGGCCATCCGCTGCGAGCGGCTTGAGATGGTCATGGTGGAGTGCATCGCTCGGGGCTACCTGGCCGGCTCCGGGCTCAAGGACTACCAAAAGGACCGCCAGATTTCGGGCAACGTGCTGCCGCCGGGGCTGGTGGAGTCGTCCCGGCTGCCGGAGCCGATCTTCACGCCGAGCACCAAGGAGCCGGTCGGTGGTGGGCATGACGCGCCGCTGACCTTCGACGAGACGGTGGAGCGGGTCGGCAAGGAGCTGGCCGAGGAGCTGCGGCGGGTCACGCTGGAGATCTACCGCCGGGGCTCCGAGATCGCCGCTACCAAGGGCATGATCCTCGCCGACACGAAGATCGAGGTCGGGCGGGCCAAAGACGGCACGCTGAAGCTGGGTGACGAGCTGCTCACGCCCGACTCGTCCCGGTTCTGGAGTGCGGACGAGTGGAAGCCGGGCAGTGTCCCGCGGTACCTGGACAAGCAGTTCCTGCGGGACTGGTCCAGCCAGCTGACCGACTGGGATCGGACGGCGCCGGGGCCGGAGATCCCCGACGAGGTGGTTGAGGCCACCCGCCAGCGCTACGTCGAGGTCTACGAGCGGCTCACCGGCGACACCTGGAAGTAAGACGCCCGGAAGTAGACGCCTGGAAGGCAAGACGCCCGGAAAGTAAGACGCCCGGAAAGCAAGGCACCTGGACTTACAGCGAACGACGGCCCGGCGGGAAGAACCGCCGGGCCGCTTCTACAACGGGCTCAGGCCCACTGGAGCGTCGTCTCCGGCGACAGCCGAGGCAGCCGGTCACGCCACGCCTTCTCGCCCGGGTGTCCGAGGTTGACCACCGCGAGGGACGCGAAGCGCCCGTCCGGGAAGAACTCGGCGTCCACGCCGGCCTTGTCGAAACCGGTCATCGGGCCGGCGACGAGGCCGACCGCGCGGGCCGCCAGGACGAAGTAGCCGATCTGCAGCGCCGCACTGAACGTGCCGTTGGTGATGCGCAGGTCCTTGTTCGCCTCGTACACGTCCTTGAGGCCCGGATTGTGCGGGAACACCTGCGGCACGTGCTCGTGGAACGACGTGTCGAGTGCCAGCACCGCGACGACCGGCGCGCTCTGCGACTTCGGCCGATTGCCTTCGGCGAGGTGCGGGATGAGGCGGGCCTTGCCTTCTTCGGTACGCACGAACAGCACCCGCAACGGCTGGGTGTTCGCGGCCGTCGGCGGCCACTTCGCCAGATCCCAGAGTTCGGTGAGCTCCGCGTCGGTGACCGGGGTCGGGGCGAATGAGGAGGCGGTGCGCGCGTCGGTGAACAGCAGGGCACGCCCGGCGGCGTCGAGCTGGGGGCGGCTCAAGCCCGCTTCAGAAACAGTATCCACTTCTAAAAAAGTAGTAGCTGTGGCACAGAAAGCCACAGTTCGGCGGGTGAAGATGATCACCAGGTCGACTACGGCGTCAGATGCTGATCGGCCCAGATCGCGATCTCGTCCAGAGCGGGCATCAGCGCGCGGCCCGAATCGGTCAGGCTGTAGGAGACCGACACCGGTGGGCCGGCGTCGACGACACGGACGATCAGGCCCGCTGCGACCAAAGAGGACAGTCGGTTCGACAGGACCGAGTCGCTGATGCCGTCGATCTCACGGGAGATCTCGCGGAAGCCGAGCGGCCCGTCACGGAGTTTGCCGAGCACCGCGCCGTTCCAGCGGCGACCGAGGAACTCGAAGGCCCGGGAAAGAGCGGCGTTTCTGTTCACGCACGTCAGGCGCTTTTCGTCCGCCGCTGTCATGGACGCAAAGCTACACGGCGCGGCCCAGTGACCCGGCCGGCTGCTCGGCGCGGATGCTGCTGATCTGGCAGGCGCCGTGGCAGGTGAGCTGCTCCCCGCAGGTCGGGCACCAGTCGTTGGTCCGTCGCAGGTACCACCCGAGGGCCACGCCGGAGAAGAGGCTCAGCAGGCCGACGATGGCGGAGACCGTCACAGCGCCCGTCATGCCAGCGGTCCCCGGTTCAGCGGGGTGCGGCGCACCAGGCGCAGGCCGCGGTGGTCGAGACCGGGATCACTGTCGAAGCGGGACGTCACATAGGGCGCTGTGAACGTGTCGACCCCGGTCCCCCGGTTGCCGCCCGGCCGGTACGTCACGGTGACCGCTCGGCGGGAGGACGCCTCGATGACACCGGCGCGCCAGCCGTCGCGATAGACCCACACCGGATCGGCGGGACGGTAGCTCTCGGCCGGGGCCACATCCGCCGGATCGCGCTGCGGCGGGGCGACGGTCGGCGTGGATGCCAGCGCCTTCGACATGTGTGCCTCCACCATTCTCGCCGAGGCGGGTGTCGGGGACCACATCGGCCGAGCAGTCTGACTTTTCGGCACGCTGTGTTATCGAGCGGGTACGTGTCTGTCAGCTATCATGCTCGTCATCAAGTGCGTTCGCAAGGCCGGATGCACGTGCATCCGCATCGCGCAGATGCTGGTGTGCAAGGGCAGGGCGTGGTTTCGCAGCGGACGATCTCCGCTTTAGGATGCATGTGGCTGTGCCGGGCAGTCACATCGCGGCGACGAGGAGTCAGGTGAGCGCGGGTTCGCAGGAGGAGGCGCCGGGCGGTGGCCCCACCGTTCTCCGCATTCTGCTGGGCTCCCAGCTCCGCAAGCTGCGGGAGTCCAAGGGCATCAGCCGGGAGGCGGCGGGTTACGAGATCCGCGCGTCCGGTTCGAAGATCAGCCGGATGGAGCTGGGCCGGGTCAGTTTCAAGGAACGCGACGTCACGGACCTGTTGACCATGTACGGCGTGGTCGACCCGAACGAGCGCGAGGCGCTGATCGGGCTGGCCCGTCAGGCGAACAACCCGGGTTGGTGGCAGCACTTCAGCGACATCCTTCCGGGCTGGTTCCAGGCTTACCTCGGATTGGAAGCGGCCGCGTCTCTGATCCGTACCTATGAGATCCAATTCGTGCCGGGCCTGCTGCAGACGCCGGAGTACGCGCGTGCCGTGATCATGCTGGGCCATGCCGGCGCCAGCGTCGAGGAGATCGACCGGCGGGTCGAGGTCCGGCGGCATCGGCAGCAGATTCTCACCCGGCCGGGCGGCCCGCAGCTCTGGGCGGTGATCGACGAGGCGGTGCTGCGCCGGCCGATCGGCGGCGTCGAGGTGATGCGCCAGCAGATCGAGGCCCTGATCGAGGCGTCGAAGATGCCGAACGTGCGGCTGCAGATCATCCCGTTCCACGCCGGCGGGCACGCGGCCGCCGGCGGTCCGTTCGCGATCCTGCGGTTCCCCGAGCCCGAGCTGCCGGACGTGGTCTATGTCGAGCAGCTGACCAGCGCGATCTACCTGGACAAGCGCGAGGACGTCGACCAGTACGCGATGGCGATGGAGCGCGTCTGCATCGACGCCGAGCCGCCGAACCACACGCCGGAGATCCTCGGCAAGCTGCTGCACGAGGTAGGCCGCCCGGCTTGACGGCCACAACGCGCCCAGCCTGCCGGCCACACCGCGCCCAGCCTGCCGGCCACACCGCAGCGCTGGGCCTGGCCGTGACGCAGAGAGCGGCACGCAGCGGCCGCCCCCGGCCGGAAAATGGCACGGCCCGGCCGCACGGCGACCGGACCGCGGAAAGATCAGCCCCAGTTCAGTTTTCGTTGGTGCGTCAGGCGACGAGGTTGTCGAAGTCTCCGTCGCGAACGCCGCCGAGGAACGCCTCGATCTCGGCGCGCGTGTAGATCAGCGCGGCGCCTTCGGGGTCCCGGGAGTTGCGCACGGCGACGTCACCGCCGGGCAGGACAGCGCACTCCACGCAGTTGCCACTCGGGTTGCTGCGACGGCTCTTCTGCCAGACAGCGCCCTGCAGTTGGCCGGCTGGCATGCCGTTGACCACGTAGGTCATTCCAAGCTCCCTTGGTCTGCCCCGGACCGCCGATCGACCCGGGGGTGGTGATGTCACGTGCCAATCAGACCGAGAATGCAGATGCACGTGCATCTGGCCTTGCGTAGTCACGTGATTTTGAGCATGATAACGCACGTACTACACCGAATGGTTGTCACTCAGGGTGACATCTTTGGGTGATGGGCCGGTCGCGGAGCGACATCTGCGGCCTCAGCGCGAGGCTCCCCTGGTGGGGGCGTTCTGAGCGAGAGGTGACGAGTGTGTCGATACCCAACATCGGCCCCGAACATCCCGATCCGAACGTTCCTGAGGCTTCTGAGCAGTCCCGCCGGAGTAACCCGTCCGTGCTCTTCCGGGACGAGCCGGTGATCGATGAGGTGGTCGCCGCCGAGGCCCGGGCCAGCACTGTCACGCACCGGTTCGGTGGCGTGCGCTACGCGTTGAACCGCCCCGTCGCCGGGGCTCCGGCCGAGGAAGGTGAGTCCGACGCGCGCGAGTGACCTTTTGCGGTGCGCTCAGCCACGCCGAGCCCGGCGCCGGCCGGGTCGGAGCGGGTGGGGTGTGTCAGCGCCGCGGATCCGTGGTGATCGGTTGCGGCCGAGCGAGCCGGTCTGGCCGGTCTGCGAGTTCGCCGAGGCGGACTACTGCTACGGCATCGGGCCGATTCGTCTGCGCGTGCTGCGTGCGGACTTGTCCAAGCCGATCCCGCACGACGGTGACACCTGGTTCGGCGTGCGAGGTGTGGTCATCGATCGGGCCGGTCGCCCCGGCGAGGTCCGGGAGATGTTGATCCGTGCGGGGCGGATGCCCGTCCCGCCGGCGTGCAAGCGTCCGCGCTTGCGGGTGTTACGCAGTACACCCGTCTGACCCCGGGTGGGCGGTCCGGTTCCCCGTGCTGGACCGCCCATCCGGTTTGGGAGCTTTACTGGAAAACCCCCGCCGGGCCGAGCCGGCGGGGGTTTTCACACGTGGGCGTGACCTCAGGGCTTGCGCGCGACGCCGGCCCAGTAATACGCGGCTTTGGGGTCGGCGACCTCGCTGTCCGGCCGCCAGCTCGACACCGGGACCAGGCCCGGCTCCAGCATCTCCCAGTCACCGAAGAAGCGCTGCACCTCACTCTGGGTGCGCGCGACGAGCGTCATCCCGGCGCCGGTGGCGGCCGCGACGGCCGCCTTCACCTCGTCCGGGTTGAAGTCGGCGGTCGGGTGGGTGATCGCGATCAGGCTGCCCGACGGCAGGGCGTCGCGCAGCGCGGCCACCTTGGCCCACGGGTCGTCGGCGTCGGCGAGCAGCATCAGGATCGCGATCAGGGTGAGGCCGACTGGCTTGGTGAGGTCGAGGGTGTCTTTCAGCGCCTGGTCGTCGAGGATCGATCCCGGGTCACGCACGTCGGCCGAGATGTACTCACTCCGGCCCTCCGTCGTGCTGATCATCAGCGCGCGGGCGTGGACCAGCACGATCGGGTCGTTGTCCACATAGACCACGCGGGCCGACGGTTCGAGGCCCTGGGCGATCTCGTGCAGGTTCGGCCGGGTCGGGATGCCGGTGCCGATGTCCAGGAACTGGGTGATGCCCTCTTTCGCCACCAGGTCGCGGGCGACGCGGTGCACGAACTTGCGGTTCTCCCCGGCCATGTACCGCATACCGGGGATGGCTTTCATCATGGCCTCGCCGACGGCGCGGTCGACGGCGAAGTTGTCCTTGCCGCCGAGCCAGTAGTCGTAGATGCGTGCGGAATGGGGAACGTTGATGTTGACTCCGGGGGGAGCCACCTCGTTGCTGCCCTTGTCCACGACCGCCTCCTCGCGCCACGACCCCGTCGCCGATCAATCGGCCCGTTCAGGGTAGCGGCAATGATTGACCGACTTAACCCCCGGAGACCGAATCCGGCTACCGAAAGTGCCGGGATCTTCATGCCACCGAGGCATGCTCCCAGCGGTCGGTGACCGATACGACGCGATCACGTCCGGCGTGCTTGGCAGCGTACAGGCGACTGTCCGCTGTGGACAGCAGGGCCGACTGGGTGACGGCCGGGACCTCGTCCGAGGTGGCGACGCCGATGCTGACCGTGACGGACACGCCGTGGGTCAGTGGGAACCAGTCGTGCGCGCGGATCGACCGGCGGATGCCGTCCACGACCGCGGTGGCCCGCCGCACACCGATGCCGGGCAGCACGATCAGGAACTCCTCACCGCCCATCCGGGCGACGAATCCGTCCGGGCACGCGGCGGCGAGCCCGCCGGCCAGCAGGCCGGCCACCGAGATCAGGACCTGGTCGCCGACGTTGTGCGAGAGCCGGTCGTTGACCTGCTTGAAGTGATCGAGATCGACGAGCGCGACGGTCAGCGCCCTGTCGTACTGGATCAGCGAGGGCAGCCTCTCGTCGACGTAGCGCCGGTTGTGCAGGCCGGTCAGCGGGTCACGGCGGGCCTGCTCGCGGAAGCGCTCCGCCTCCGCGCGGGCCTCGGCCGTCTCGAACATCGCCTGCCGGGTCCGGGTCCGGGCCTCCTGCTGCAGCGAGTGACGACCCTGGTACGCGGTGAAGAAGGTCTTGTGCGCCGCGAACGCCTCGGCGAACTCCCCTCGGGCGGCGTGCAGTTCGGCCTGCTCCTGATGCACGCGCACCAGCAGGTCCCCGAGGTCGCGCTCCTGGCACATCGCCAGGGAGGCGTCCAGGGTGGACTGGGCGCGCTCGTACGCGCCGAGGCCGCGCTGTGCCCGGGCGAGCGTCAGAAGGTACATCGCGAGCGCGTCGGCGGCGTCGTAACAGCCCTCGTCGTGCCGCTCGATGCACAGCCGCATGGTGGCTTCGGCCTCGGCGAACCGCCCGTTGCCGATCTGGATCCAGCCGACCGTGTCCAGGTACGCCGGTTCGAGCTCCTCGCCGCGCTCCTCGGCGAGCCGCAGCAGCCGCTCGGCGACCTCCTCGGCACGCTCCTGGTGGCCGGTGTCGAACTCGGTGAACGCGTAGTTGTTCAGCAGGCAGAGCAGCGCCGGTGAGTCGGTCTCGACGGCGAGTTGCTCGGCCTGCTGGTAACGGATCCGGGCCGCGTCCATCGAGCCGGCCGCCCAGAGCGCGTCGGCGAGCTTCGTCCGGTGCCAGACCTGCATGTGCGGGGTGGCGTCGTCGTCGAGCAGCTCGACCGCGAGCACGGCGTGCTCGAGAGCCTGCTCGGCGTCGCTGAGATGCTGGTGGATGTAGGACCAGACCAGATGGGTACGGGCCAGCAGCACCCGGTCGTCATGAGCGACCGCCCAGTCGTGCACCTGCCAGATCTGTGCCGAGGCGCCGGACACGTCACCGGAGCGCAGCCGCATGTTGGCCTGGCAGAGCTGGGCCCGCGCGACCAGGGAATCGTCGCCGAGGGCGAGCGCCGCCTGTTCGATGGCGAGAGCGCGGTTCAGCTCGACGTCCGCGTTCCAGGATCGCTCGTCCTCGATCTTCAGGAGGGCGGCCGACAGATCCTCGGCGCTGGTCGCGAGCTCATCCACCCGGTTCTCCCTCCTGCCATGCGCAGCCCCTGCCGCGCGCACCGATCGACCGCGCCGCTCCAGGACTGAAGGAAATCACTTTCCGTTCGTCGAGCGTATCTCTGCGTAAACGGACAAATTGCTACATGTGACGATGCCCGCACCCAGGGTGGGTGCGGGCATCGGAACTGCGGTGCTGTTACTTGGCGGCGAGCGCCGGCTCCTTCTCCGGGGCCGTGCCGACGTCGACAGTGCTGCGCAGCATCGCCGGCTTCATCGCGACGGCGGCCACCACGCCGATCACCGCGACCGCGGCCGAGATCATGAAGATGTGGCCGGTGGCGTCGCCGTACGCGATCCGGACCATGTGCTGCACCGCCTCGGGCAGGCTGCTCAGGTTGAGGGCGCTGACGCCGGAGGTGCTGCCGGCGGACGCGCCCGCCGCGGTGAGCTGCTCGGTCATCGAGTCGGACACCTGGCGGGCGAGGACCGCGCCGAGAACCGAGACGCCGATCGTGCCGCCGAGCGAGCGGAAGAACGCGACCGTCGAGCTCGCCGCGCCGATGTCCTTGAGCGCCACCGTGTTCTGGACCGCGAGCACCAGGTTCTGCATGGACATGCCGACACCGATGCCGACCAGGGCCATCGCGATACCGACGTACCAGAGGGGGGTGTCGTGGTCGAGCGTCGCCAGGCCGGCGAAGCCGGCGACCAGCACGATGGTGCCGGCCACGATGTACGGCTTGATCTTCCCGGACTTCGTGATCATCTGACCGGCGATCGTCGAGGAGACCAGGATGCCGATCATCATGGGGATCATCATCAGGCCGGCCTCGGTCGGGCTGTAGCCACGGCCGATCTGGAAGTACTGGCCGAGGAAGACGGAACCGCCGAACATCGCCATGCCGACCGCGAGGCTGCCGAGGATGGCCAGGGCCGTGGTGCGCTGGCGGACGATCGGCAGCGGGACCACCGGCTCGGAGACCCGGGATTCGACCCAGACGGCCAGGGCCAGCAGGACCGCACCGGCGCCCACCATCGCGAAGGTCTCCCAGGAGACCCAGGCGAACGAGTCGTCGACGAACGAGACCCAGACCAGGATCACGCTGACGCCGGCCGCGATCAGGGTGGCGCCCAGCCAGTCGATCTTCACGTTGTCGCGGCGCATGACCGGCAGGTGCAGGGTCTTCTGCAGGACGATCAGGGCGATCACCGCGAACGGCGCGCCGATGAAGAAGCACCAGCGCCAGCCGAGCCAGTCGGAGTCGACGATCAGGCCGCCGAGCAGCGGTCCGCCGACCGTGGCGAGCGCCATCACGCCACCCAGGTAACCGTTGTACCGGCCGCGCTCCCGCGGCGGGATCATCGCGGCGATCGCGACCTGGACCAGCGCCTGCACGCCACCCATGCCGATGCCCTGGAACGCGCGGGCGGCGATCAGCTGCTCGGTGTTCTGGGTGAAGCCGGCGATCAGCGAGCCCAGCACGAAGATCACGATGGAGAGCTGGACCAGCAGCTTCTTGCTGAAGAGGTCGGAGAGCTTGCCCCAGATCGGGGTGGTCGCGGTGGCGGTGAGCAGCGTCGCGGTGACGACCCAGGTGTACTGGGTCTGGCTGCCGTTGAGGTCGCCGATGATCTTCGGCAGCGCGGTCGAGACGATGGTGGAGCTGGCCATCGCGGCGAAGAGCACGAGCAGCAGGCCGGAGAGGGCCTCCATGATCTCGCGGTGCGTCATCGCGCTGTGGTCGGCCCGAGTTGTGGTTGGGGCGCTCATCGCGCTGCCTCCAAGCTGGGCGTGTGGTTGATCAGGTCGTGGGCGAACCGCTGCAGGGATGCGGCGAATGTCGCGATCTCCTCGGGGCTCCACTCGGAAAGTGCGTCGGCGAGCCGGCTGTCGTAATGCGCGTAGACGTCGTCGAGCTCAGCCTGGCCGCGATCGGTGAGGCGAAGCGTGCTGGCGCGTCCGTCGGTCGGGTCGGCGGCCCGGGCGACCAGGCCGTCGCGGACCAGGGCGGCGATCGTGCGACTGATCGTCGACGGATCGAGCGCGTGCTCGGTGGCCAGGTCCTTCATGTGGCAGCCGGAGGGTTCGCGACGGCGGATCGCCGCCAGGACGCCGACGGTGCCGACCGGGGCGACGGAGCTCTGCTTCAGCAGGCGAACCGCTTTGAGCAGCTCATGCAGAGCCGCTACCAGGGTGTCGCTGGCCATGTCACCTCCCGTGATGCTTGTTGCATACAACTATCGCGCCGAAGTTGCCATGTGCGCAAGTTTTCCCATTGGGAACTGAGTCACACGCCGATATGCTCATCCGATGAGCGTGCCGACCACCGAGCCGGGCCTTCGCGAGCGCAAGAAGGCGGCCACTCGTCTCGCCCTCCACGAGGCGGCGCTGAGCCTCGCCCTGGAGCACGGCCCGGACCGGATCACGGTCGAGGCGATCGCGGACGCGGCGGGGGTCTCCCGGCGGACCTTCTCCAACTACTTCGCGAACAAGGAGGAGGCGCTCTTCTACGGCCAGCATCAACGGATGCGTGAGCTGGCCGGGATGCTCCGGGCGCGCCCACGCGACGAGTCACCGTGGGCGGCGCTCACGGCCGCCGCCGAGCAGTTCTACAGCGCGCAGGGCGACCTCGATCCGGAGTGGACCGCGCGGACGCGCCTGATGCGGCGCCACCCCTCACTCGCCGCGGCGCAGATGCAGACCTTCGCCGCGATGGAGCGCGAGGTCGCCGCGGAGGTCGCGGTCCGTCTGGGTCCGGCTGCGGACCCCTCGGGGGTACGGGTGAACCTGATCGCCGCGACATTCCTCGCGGCCTTGCGGGTGTCCTTGACGGCCTGGCTGGCGCACCCGGCCGACTCCACCTACTGGGAGGTGGCGGCCGAGGCGCTCGCCGAGGCCGGCCGGGGCTTCGCCTGACCGGTCACGTCACCGGGTCGCCAGGCCACCGAGAAGCAGCACGAGCTGGCGGCGCCAGGCCTGCGGGTCGGCCGAGTGCTGGGCCACCCCGGCGTTCGCCATCATCAGCAACTCCAGGTCCTGCCGGGTGAAGTCCGGCCGCAGACGACCGGCCCGCTGCGCCCGGATCAGGACGTCGACGGCCCGCCGCCGTGCGGTGGCGCGCAGCGCGGCGAGCCGTTCATCGTCGTCGAAAGCGGTCGTGACGAGCAGTTCCGCGAGACCGCGGTCGGTGGCCTGCAACTCGCAGACCCGGGTCAGGTAGCCGACGAACGCGGCCCACGGGTCGGGGTGCTCCAGGGACTGCTCGGCGAGGCGTACCGCGGCGGTCATGTGGCTCGCGAAGACCTCGGCGACCAGGTGCCGCCGACTGGGGAAGCGGCGATAGAGGGTGGCGTTGCCGACACCGGCCCGGCGCGCGATCTCGTCGAGCGACGCGTCCAGGCCATGCTCGGCGAAAACCTCCCGAGCGGCCGCGAGCAGGGCCGCTCGGTTCCTTCGGGCATCCGCGCGCAGCCGGGTGGCCATGGGCATGAGGATACGACGTTCACCGGGAAAGACAGAGATCCGATGTTACGGTCCGGACGATCATCGCCGATGGCGCCGGAGGTTTGCGAGATGCAGCAACAGGTCGATATCACCACAGCGGACGGCACCGCCGACGCGTACCTCGTCACGCCCGACGGTGACGGGCCGTTCCCGCCCGTCCTGCTCTTCATGGACGCGTTCGGCCTGCGGCCGCAGATCATGGAGATGGCCAGCCGGATCGCCGGACATGGGTACGCGGTGCTCGCGCCCAACCTCTTCTACCGCAGCCGGCGCAGCCCGCTCGTCGAACCGGACGAACTGCTCGACGAGCAGAAACGCGGCGCCGCGTTCGGCCGGCTGATGCCGATGATGCGGGCGCTCACCGCGGAGCGCGTGGTCGCCGACGCCAGGGCGTACACCGACTTCCTCGCCGCGCGCCCGGACGTCGCGGCCGGACCGGGCGGCATCGTCGGGTACTGCATGGGCGGCCGGAACGCGCTGATCGCGGCCAGTGCGCTGCCGGACCGGTTCGCCGCACTCGCCAGCTTCCACGCCGGCCGGGTCGTCACCGACGAGCCGGACAGCCCGCACCGGGCTGTCGGCGCGCTCACCGGCGAGGTCTATTTTGGACACGCGGACAACGACGGCTCGATGACGCCGGAGCATGTCGCGGCGCTGGAGGCGGCTCTGGCCGAGGCGGGCGTCAAGTACACGTCCGAGCTGTACGAGGGCGCGCCGCACGGCTTCACGATGGCGGACACGGCGATGCACGACGCGGCGGCGGAGCAGCGGCACTGGCGGGCGCTGTTCGCTCTGCTCGACCGGACCCTCCCGATCGGCTAGCTTGAGTTTTAACGTACGGCTGGGTGGCATCGACCCTGGCTGATCATGAGAACAGCCCTTGATCGATGATCTTCTTGTCTAGGGAAGAGAACCGAATCAAGGGCTGTCTGATGATCAGTGTGCCTGACGTGGATCCGGCTGATGCTCTCGGGCACTTGGCCGGGTTCCGGGCCGAGGTCCATCGCTGTCTGACCGCTCGCGCGGACGCGTTGTTCGAGCTGGTGGACGCCGTGTTGTGCGGGGACACGGCGGTGCGTTCGCTGGCTGAGCTGTCGCTGGCCGGTCAGCATCGCCGGGGTCACGGCTCGTTGTATGCCGGGCTGAACCGCGGCCGCATCGACGTCGACCGGCTGCGCACCGCCCTGGCCGCTGTGCCGGTGCCGCGTGCCGCGGACGGCAGGATCGTGCTCGCGGTGGACGTGACGTGCTGGCTGCGCCCGGAAGCACACACCAGCCCGCAGCGGGTGCTGTGTCACACCTACGGCCGGACCAAGAACACCCACATCGGGGTCCCGGGCTGGCCCTACTCGATGGTGGTCGCCCTGGAATCGGGACGCCACTCGTGGACCGCGCCTCTGGACGCCCGCCGGCTCAAGCCCGGTGACGACGCCGCCACGGTCACCGCCGAGCAGTTGCGCGATGTCGTGCAACGCCTGATCGGCGCCGGGCAGTGGCAATCCGGCGACCCGGACATGTGGATCGTCGCCGATGCCGGCTACGACGGCCCCCGGCTGGCCCTGCTCCTCGCCGATCTACCAGTGAAAGTGCTGGTCCGGATGCGTTCGGACCGGGTCCTGCGCCGTCCGGCCCCACCCCGGCACCCCGACACGATCGGCCGGCCGAAACGCCATGGCGGCGAGTTCAGCTTCGGTGACCCCGCGAGTTGGGGCACCCCGGACACCAGCATCACCACCGTGACCAGGCTCTACGGCGACGCCACCGTTCTCGCCTGGAACCGATTGCATCCCCGGCTCACCCACCGCACCGCCTGGACCGGCCACGACGGCGCCCTGCCGATCATCGAGGGCACCGTCATCCTGCTCCGCGTGCAACGACTGCCGTCGGGCGCGACCGCGAAACCAGTCTGGCTGTGGTCATCGATCCCCGACGCCGACGACACCACCGTCAACCTGCTCTGGCAGACCTTCCTGCGCCGTTTCGACATCGAGCACACCTTCCGCATGCTCAAGCAGACCCTCGGCTGGACCAGCCCGAAACTACGCGACCCAGCCGCCGCCGACCGATGGACCTGGCTCCTGCTGGCCGCCTACACCCAACTACGCATCGCCCGCACCCTCGTCACCGACCTACGCAGGCCCTGGGAACGCCCCGCGCCGCCGCAACGGCTCACCCCGGCACGGGTCCGGCGCGGGTTTCGGCACCTACACGCGCGGACCGGCACTCCCACCAGCGCACCGAAACCCTCCCGACCGGGACCCGGACGACCACCCGGCCACCGCAACAGCCGACCAGCCACCCGCCACGACGTCCACATCGCAACCAGGACAAACCAACCGAACAGCGCAACCAAAAAGAAGACCTCGACCACGCCACGGCCCCGCCGCACGGGTTAAAACTCAAGCTAGAGGCCCCACGCCTTCGCGATCCGGATCAAGCTGTCCTGCCGGGTCGCCGGGTCGTAGACCGAGCCGGCCAGGATCAGCTCGCTCGCGCCGGTCCGCTCGACCAGGGCGTCCAGGCCGGCGACGACCTCGTCGGCGGTTCCGGCGTACTGCGTGCCGGGCAGCGAGCCGAGCACCGCCCGGTCCAGGTCGGTCAGCTCCCGGGTGGCGGCGGTCTCCGGCGAGACCATCGGGCCGAGCCGGCCGGTACGCAGGCTCAACGCCATGATCCGGCTGGGACCGGCGAGGTAGTCGGCTTCCTCGGCGGTCTCCGCGGCCAGCACCGAGGCGCTGACCATGAGGTGCGGTTCGGCCCATCGCGGCGACGGCTGGAACCCCTCCCGGTAGAGCCGGGCGGCGGTGTCCACGTCGGAGCTCATCGCGAAGTGGTACGCGTAGCAGAACGGCAACCCGAGAGCGGCGGCGAGCTGCGCGCCGTACGTCGACGAGCCGAGCACCCAGATCTCCGGGTAGGTCTCCGCCGCCGGGGTCGCCGACAGCCGGGCCGGCGCGGTGGCCCGGGCGTCACCGAGCAGCGACATCACGGTCTGCAGGTGATCCGGGAACTGCTCCACGGTCAGGTAGGGCGACACGCCCCGCAGCGCGGCAGCGGTGGCCTGGTCGGTGCCGGGCGCGCGGCCGATGCCCAGGTCGATCCGGTCCGGGTAGAGCGCCTCCAGCAGGGCGAACTGCTCGGCCACCACGAACGGCATGTGGTTGGGCAGCATCACGCCGCCGGAACCGACCCGGATGTCGCGGGTGTTCGCGGCGACGGCTCCGATCAGGACCGGCGGCGCGGTGGACGCGACGGCCGGCATGTTGTGGTGCTCGGCGACCCAGAACCGGGCGTACCCCAGTTCGTCCGCGGTTTTGGCGATCTCGATGGTGCCGCGCAGAGCGTCGGCGCTGCCGTGCCCTTCACGGACGGTGGCGAGGTCGAGGACGGAGAGCGGGACGCGGCGTTCTGGCACCTCTCGAACATAGCGCGGCCGGCACTCAGTGCAAACCCAGCCAACTCACAGCTCGGCGAGGATGAAACCGCAGGTCACCGATGTTCTCTGGAGTGCGGGCCACAAGCCCGCAAGCCTAAGGAGTGGATGTTGTCCAGCCATCACAATGGCCTCAAGACAGCGGCTCTGCTGGGTGTGCTCACGGGTCTCATCCTGACCGTGGGCTACTGGCTGGGTGGCAGCGGCGGCCTGGTCGTCGCCGTGATCATTTCGCTGGCCATGAACGCTTTCAGCTACTTCTACTCAGACAAGATCGCTCTGCGGTCGATGGGCGCGCGGCCGGTGAGCGAGGCCGAGTTCCCCGAGCTCTACGCGATGGTTCGCGAGCTCGCGACCGAGGCGGGTCAGCCGATGCCGCGGCTCTACGTGTCCCCGGCGATGCAGCCGAACGCGTTCGCCACCGGCCGTGACCCGCAGCACGCGGCGGTCGCGGTGACCGTCGGCATCACCCGCCTGCTGACAGTGCGCGAGCTGCGTGGTGTCATCGGCCACGAGCTCTCGCACGTCTACAACCGCGACATCCTGATCTCCAGCGTGGCGGCCGGTCTCGCCGGCATCGTCACGATGCTCGCCCAGCTGGCGTTCTTCCTGCCGTTCACCAGCTCCGACGACGAGGACAGCCCGAACCCGGCCGCCCTGCTGCTCATGATGATCCTCGGCCCGCTGGCCGCGTCGATCATCCAGCTGGCGATCAGCCGGAACCGGGAGTTCCAGGCGGACGCGTCCGGCGCCACGATGACCCGTGACCCGCTCGCGCTGGCCAGCGCCCTGGAGAAGATCCATCACGGCACGCAGCGGATGCCGCTGCCGGCCGACGGCCGGCTCACCACCAGCGCGCACCTGATGATCGCCAACCCGCTCCGGGGCGGCGGCCTGTCGGCGCTGTTCTCCACGCACCCGCCGATGGAGGAGCGGATCCGCCGCCTCCACGAGCAGGCGTCCCTCACGAGCAGCCGGCACTGGTGAGTTCGAGCACCACGCGGTTATTTCAGTTCTGTTAATCAGGCCTCCGGCGTTAGCCTCGGAACGCGTTTCACCCGTTACCGAAGCTGATTCCGGAGGCCTGCCCGTGACCGCATTACGTCAGTACCTTGGCGTGTGGCAGCTACCGGGCGGACGGGTTCTGCTGGTGGTCGGGATCCTCGCCCGGCTCGGTATCGGCATGACACCGCTGGCCCTGTTGCTCCTGGTCGAGCAGGCCACCGGGCGATACGCGGCGGCCGGTCTCGCCGGTGGCGTCTACGCCCTGGCCGGCGCCGCGCTGAGCCCGATCGCGGGACGCCTCGCCGACCGGATCGGGGCGGCGCCCATCCTGCTGGCGACGGCCGTGCTGCACCCGCTCGCGCTGGGCGCTCTGGTCCTCGCCAGCCGCGGCGGCGCCGGCAATCTGCCATGGATCTTCCTGGCGACGGCGGTGGCCGGGGCCACGTACCCTCCGCTGACCGCGGCCATCCGCCGGGCCTGGACCGACATGACGTCACCGCTCTCCGGCCGGCAGGGCCTGCGATCCGCCGCCCTGGCCGCCGAGACGTCCCTGTTCGAACTCGTCTTCGTCCTCGGCCCGATGCTGGTGGCCGCCTTCATGGTGATCACCGGAGAGCCGGCTTCCGCTCTGCTCAGCGCGGCCGTGGCCACCCTCGTCGGCACCCTGTGGGTCGCCCGTCTCCCGGTGATGCGGCACCGGGCCGACCACGGCGCCGAGCACGCTGCGAAGGGCCTCGGCCCACTTCGCGCCGGCGGCTTCCCCCACCTGCTGGTCTGCGTCACCGCCCTCGGCGTGGCGTTCGGCGCGGCCGGCGTCATCGTCCCCGCCTACGCCGGCCAGCACGGCGGCGGCGAGAGTCTGGGCGGCGTCCTCCTCGGCCTCTGGGGCGTGGGCAGCGCGATCGGCGGCATCTGGTTCGGCACCCGCCGCCCCGCGATGGCGCTGACCCGCCAGTTCGCCTGGCTGCTCGCCGCGGTCGGCGCCAGCTTCCTGATCCTGGCGCTCATGCCCAGCCCGCTCTGGCTCGGCGCGGCCCTGGTGATCGGCGGCGCCACCATCGCACCCGCCCTCACCGTCGAGAACAGCCTCGTGGGCCGCCTCGCCCCGGCCGGAATGCTGAACGAGGCCTACACCTGGATGGTCACCGTCTCGGTCTCCGGCAGCGCCGCCGGCGGAGCGATAGCCGGCGTGATCGTCGACCAGCCCGGCGGCCTCCCCTGGTCCTTCGCGTTCGCCGGAGCGGTGGTCCTGGCCGCGGCGGCGGTGGCCGCCCTGCCGGAGGGCTCGATGGCGCGCGCCGACCGGGTCACAGCCGAGCAATGGGTACGGTCCTAGCCGTTCCCAACCGCAGCCGACACGTCCCCGAGAGTCCGCGCGACCGTCTGCCGGCCCGAGGCCGTCCGGCGGGTTTCGCTACCGGTGCGTGGCTGGGCTCTTGCGCCGCCGCGCACACTGTCCCTATGGGAACGATCCAGGATCCGGGCTCGGACCGGGACCGTGAGTGGCTGAAGCGCTCCTACGTCGAGACGGACGCCAACCCGTTCTCCATCGCGTCGCAGACCGACATGATGGGCGGCATCGTCGAGGGCACCGGAACGAGCCGGATGGCCCGGATCGGCCGGAGGGTATTCCGGATATCCGCCCTGATCATCCTGGGGTCGATCGCCCTTGGTGGCTTGGTGGGGATCCTGCGGGAGGCGCTGTGATGCGAGGCCGCGATCTCGCGGGACCGGGACACGCAGCGCACTGTCCAAGATCAACTTGAGCTGAGTGGCACGGGGTGGCGCCCAGCCGTAGCCCAGCCATGTGATCACGCCGAATAACCGTCACCACCTACGGCTCGCAGCACCCGGCCGTAGCGCAGGCACGTAAACAAGGCCGGTGACCTGCGTGCACTACGGCTCGCGGCACCGAGCCGTCGCCCACGCACGTAAACACGCCCGGTGACCTGCCTGGACTACGGCTCGCGGCAGTCAGCCGTCGCCCACGCACCTAAACAAGCCCGGCGACCTGCCTGAACTACGGCTCACGGCACCCGGCCGTCGCCCACGCACCTAAACAAGCCCGGCGACCTGCCTGAACTACGGCTCGCGGCAGTCAGCCGTAGCTCAGCCTGGTCATCACACTCGAATAACCGCCACTGACTACGGCTCGCAGCATCTCTGCGGATGGCGGTCAGCGCCCGCGTTCGCTGTTCGTGTCCGCTCGCCATGCCTGGGGTGGTGCCCAGCTCACGCGACTGGCTCTCGCATGTGCTCACGCGACTGGCCTCGCGCATGCGCTCACAGGTCGGCCGTATACCCGACTTATCGCATTTATCATGACGGCACGGATACCGGCTGGCTCGCTCGATGCACGAATGCCGCACTCTTGATTCCGACGACCCGCACTCTTGATTCCGACGACCCGCTGCGCCCGCCCCGGTGTCACGATCGGTCACTGCAAGGGCGGAGCGTTTGCGCTGTGCGTCATTCTGAGGGGCCTGGACCGTCCGCAGATTTCCACAAAGCGCCGTCTTTACCCCGCTCGCCGACACACCGGGTGACGGTCATGGGCACTGACTGACGGGCCGCTCTCGCGCGCCGGCCCGAAAGCCGCACGCGCCCGACATCAGCGCCAGCGAGGGATTCGGCGTGCAGAGCGCGGACGCCGGTCAGGACAGGGCGTCGAAGAGGAGCTGGGGAGCGAAACCCAGCGCCACCGCGACCGCGACCGCCGCTACCAGCGTTACCGCTACCGGGCGGGCCACAGGTAGCCGGGGGTGGACGGCCGCGTCCATGAGGACCGGGTCGGCCACTGACAGACCCACCCGGGCCGGGAGGGTGTAGAGGGCGGCGGCGACGCGGACGTAGTACGCCAGGGCGATCACGGCGTTGAGCACCACGATGCCGGCCAGCCAGGTCCAGTTCGCGTCGACCAGGGCGTCCACCACGGACAGCTTCGCGAACAAGCCTGCCAGTCCGGGTGGCAGACCGGCTAGGCCGGCCAGGGCCAGGACCAGTGCGGCGCCCAGCCAAGGGCTGCGGCGACCGGCGCCGCGGTAGTCGTCGATCGCACCGCCGTCGGCGCCCGGGTGGCGCAGGGCCACGACCACGCCGAAGGCGATCAGTTCGAGGATGACGAAGAAGGCGGCGTAGGCGAGGGCGGCCACGACACCGGGTTCGCCGAGTGCCAGGGCGGCCAGGATGTAGCCGGCCTGGGCGATCGAGGACCAGGCGAGCAGACGAACCATGCGGGACTGCCTCAGCGCGACCAGGTTGCCGATCGTCATGGTCAGGATGGCGAGCACGATGACCCCGGCGCGGGTGTCGAGGCGGGAGACCACGGCGGCCAGGGCGAGGACGCCGCCGAGTTTGGAGGCGGTCGAGAGGTACGCGGCCACCGGCACCGGGGCGCCGTCGTAGGTGGCCGGCGCCCACGCGTGCAGCGGGACCGCGGCGACCTTGAAGGCGAGGCCGATCACCAGCAGGGCGGCGCCCACCCCGGCGATCTGGGCGAACGGGGCCGGGGCGGGACCGAGCAGGGCCAGGTGCACGGCGCCGGTCGCCGCGTAGTTGAGCGCCACCCCGAGCAGCGCGATCGCCGTGGAGACGACGCTGATCAGGAAGAACGTGACCGAGGCGGCGGCCGGGGCGGCGGTGGCGCGTTCGCCGGGTGCGAAGCGGCGCAGGCCGGCGAGCACGTAGAGCGGCAGGGTCAGCGTCTCCAGGCCGACGATCAGGGTGATCAGGTCGCCGGCGTAGGCGACCGTCACGCCGCCGGTCATCGAGCAGGCCAGCAGGAAGCAGAACTCGCCGGCCGGCGCGATGCCGAGCCGCAGGGCCGGCAGCGAGAACGCCAGCACCCCGGCGGTCAGCCCGGCGAAGAGCACCGCGGTGGTGGCCGCGGCGCCGGAAGGTGTCCAGGAACAGCCGCCGCCGGCGCAGAACGTGGGGTCGGCTCCGGCTGTCAGCAGAGCGCCGCTCGCAGTGGCGAGCGTGCCGAGCAGGGTGACGCCAGCGATCACGGCGCGGCGGCCGGTGAAGAGGTCGGCGAGCAGCGCCAGGATCGCGGTGCCCGCTGCTACATATAACGGGATAAGGGCGAAATGTCCAACAGACTGACTGCTCATGGGCGGACTCCGTGGCAAGCGACGCCCGCGGCACGCGAGACGCGGGCGGCGCGGGGAACGGCGGCGCTGATCACGGGCGGCCACCTCCGAGGAGAGAGACGATCGGCAGGTCGGTTCCGCTGAGGATCAGGGCCGGGGCCACGCCGACGGCCAGGGTGAGCAGGACCAGGGGCGCCCACGCGACCCACTCCCCCGCGCTGATCGCCGAGCGCGACGACCGTACCGCCGGGGTTGCCGGACCGTGCGTGACCCGCCGCAGCAGGCGCAGGAAGTACGCGGCCGTCAGCGCGCCGCCGACGGCGGCGAAGACACCGCAGGTCACCCAGAACGGGTCGTCCCGCTGCACCGCCGCGACCACCGCGAACGCCTCGCCCCAGAAGCCGGCCAGGCCCGGCAGGCCGAGCGAGGCGATCGCGGCGAAGCCGAGCAGGCCGGCCAGCCGGGGCGAATGTTCGCGCAGGCCGCTGAGCTGGTCGAGCGAGCCGGTCCCGGTACGGTCCTTGATCGTCCCGACCAGGAAGAACAGCAGCCCGGTGATCAGGCCGTGCGCGACGTTGCCGATCAGCGCGGCCTGGATGCCGGTGACCGTGAGGGTGGCGATGCCGAGCAGCACGAAACCCATGTGCCCGACGCTGGAGTAGGCGATCAGCCGTTTCAGCTCACGTTGCCGCAGGCAGATCAGCGAGCCGGCGAGGATCGCCACGACGGCCAGGATCGCGAGCACCGGCGCGGCCCAGCTCGCCCCGTCCGGCGCCACGCCGACGCCGACCCGGATCAGGCCATACGTGCCCATCTTCAGCAGCACGCCGGCCAGGATCACCGAACCGGCAGTGGGCGCCTCGGTGTGCGCGTCGGGCAGCCAGGTGTGCAGCGGCCAGAGCGGCGCCTTGATCGCGAAGGCGACCGCGAACAGGGCGAAGACCAGGCACTGCACGTTCCGGCTCAGCGGCGACGCATCGGTCAAAAAGGTCAGGTCGCCGGTGCCTGCCTGCGACACCACCGTCACCACGCCGATCAGCAGGAGCACCGACCCGGCCAGCGTGTAGAGGACGAACTTGCGGGCCGCCCGGCGCCGGTCCGGCCCGCCCCAGCCCGCGATCACCGCGTACATGGGCAGCAGGACCACTTCGAAGAAGATGAAGAAGAGGATCAGGTCCAGGGCCAGGAACGTGCCGAGGATGCCCACCTCCAGGACCAGGAGGAGGGCGGCCAGGGCGCGGGCGCCGGTCTTGACGGTGTACGCGCAACAGAGCAGCGTGAGCAACCCGGTGAGCACCACCAGCGGGTACGAGATCGCGTCCACGCCGAGATGGAACTCCAGCCCGAGCGCCGGCACCCAGGGCAGCTCGAGGTTCAGCCAGGGCACGAGACCCGGCACGCCGTCGATGGAGAACCAGCCGAACTCGTCCGGGACGACCACCGGCACGGCGAGCGTGAGCAGGAACGTGACGGCCGCGAAGGCTGTCGCCACGATCCGGGCCTGCCGGTCGTGAGCGGCCGGGACCAGCGCGACCACTGCGGCGCCGGCGGCCGGGACGGCGAGCATCGCGACGAGCAGGAACGACCAGGAGTCGGTGGTCAGCGTCATGCGAGCGCCCCCAGCCAGGCGACGATGCCGAGGACCAGGCCGCCCAGCAGGACCAGCAGCGCGGCCCCCGGCAGGGCGATCCGGTGCCCCTCGGCGAACAGGCCGCCGAGACCCCGGGTTCCGGCGCCGGCGCCCGTCACGGCGGCGTCCACGATCTTCTCGTCACCGGTCGTCACCCACTTGGCGAGGAAGCGCACCGGGACCACGACGTACCGGTGCTGGACGGCGTCCAGGTGGAAGCCGTCGGCGAACAGCGGGCGGGCCCGGCCGAGGGCGAGCGCCGGGTCCACGCCCGGCGCCGCCCACCAGATCCACCACGCGACGCCGGCGCCCGCGGCGAGCAGCAGCATCGGCAACGCGACAGCGACGCCGAGGTGCGGGTCGTCCAGCCCCAGCGAGGTGCGGAAACCGGGTGCGTAGGCGGCCAGCCCGAGCAGCGCGGACGGCACCAGCAGCACCAGCAGCGGCCCGCGCATCGGCCACGGCGGGTCGTGCGGGGTGAGCGGCGCCTGGTAGCGGGCGTCGTCGAAGCCGACCTCCCAGTCCGGCCCGTCCGGACCGTGCTCCCGGGACACCCCGAAGAACGCCCGGAGCAGCAGCCTCGTCGCGTACCAGGCGGTGATCCCGACCGCGAGCAGCGCGGCCAGCCAGACCACCCACCCGGCCCAGACCGGGACTGCCTCGGTGCCCTCGGTGGCGTGCGCGGCCGCGGTCAGCACTGTCTCCTTCGACCAGAAGCCGGCCAGCGGCGGCAGCCCGGCCAGCGCGCCCAGGCCGATCACGAACGACCAGAACGTCACAGGCATCCGCGTGCGCAGGCCACCCATCCGGGAGAGGTAGTTCGTGCCGGCCGCGTGGATCACCGCACCGGCCGCGAGGAAGAGCAGCGCCTTGAAAGCGGCGTGGGTGAGCAGGTGGAACAGCGCGGCGGCGGGCGAGCCGACCGCGAGGGCGGCGGTCATGTAACCGATCTGGGAGACCGTCGACCAGGCCAGCACCCGTTTCATGTCGTCCTGCGCGGTGGCGGCGAGCGCGCCGAGCAGGATCGTGATCGCGGCCAGCACGCCGAGCGTCGCCAGCGCGGCCGGGGACTGCTCGTAGAGCGGGTAGAGCCGGAACACCACGTAGACGCCGGCCGCGACCATCGTCGCGGCGTGGATCAGCGCGGAGATCGGGGTCGGGCCGGCCATCGCGTCCGGCAGCCAGGTGTGCAGGGGGAACTGGGCGCTCTTGCCGGCCACCCCGGCGAGCACCAGCAGCAGCGCGGCGGTCAGGGTGGTGGTGTCAAAATCGGTACCCAGAACGTCGCTCAGCCGGGTGCTGCCGGCTTGGGTGATCAGCACCGCGATGCCGAGCAGGAACCCGACGTCACCGACCCGGGTGACCAGGAACGCCTTCACCGCGGCGGCGGGCGCCTCCGGCAGGCGCCGGTCGTGGCCGATCAGCAGGTAGGAGCAGGCGCCCATCACCTCCCAGCCGACCAGCAGGACGATCAGGTCGTGTGACGTGACGACCAGCAGCATCGCGCCGGTGAAGAGGCTGACCTGGGCGGCGTAGGGCGCGTACCGGGGGTCGTCGTGCAGGTAGGTGACCGAGTAGACCTGCACGAGCAGCGCGACCAGGCTCACCGCCAGCGCCACGTAGACCACGGCCGGGCTGATCGCGACGCCGAAGCCGACAGCGAAGTCGCCGAATCGCGCGATCTCCAGCCCGGTCTCGAACGGTTCGCTGCCCGCCACCAGCAGCCTGATCGCGAGGAGCAGGGCGGCCGCCGCCCCGGCGATGCCGAGACCGGCGGCGATCCTCCGGCGTGCCCCCGCAGCGTCACCCGGCGGGAGCAGGAGGCCGAGCAGACCAGCGAGCAGGGGTACGAGGGGGAGCAGCGGCCCGGCGACGTCGACGCTCACCCGGCCACCCGTTCCTCGTCCTCGTCCAGCCGCACCTCGTCGGTGATCACGGCGTTCCGCATCCGGTAGTACTGCAGCACGATCGCGAGGCCGACGCCCACCTCGGCGGCCGCCAGCACGATCACGAACAGCGCGAAGACACCGCCGGTGCCCGGGGCGGCCGCGCCCGGGCGGGCCCACGACTCGATCGCGACACCGGTCAGCGCGGACCGCAGCGAGACGTCGGCGGTCACCAGGATCAGGTTCACCGCGTTGAGCATCAGCTCGACCGCCATCAGGACCAGGATCGCGTTGCGCCGGCGCAGCACGCCGTAGACACCGAGGCCGAAGAGCAGGGCGCCCACCACGTACGGGATGACGACGTGCATCAGGCGTCCACCCCCTCGTCGACCGGATCCTCGTCGACCGGCTCCTTCCGGGCGCCCAGGTCCGGCCGGGACAGGATGATCGCGCCGACCAGCGCCGAGAGCAGCAGGATCGAGAGCACCTCGAACGGCAGCACCCAGGCGCCGAAGATCTGCTCGCCGACCCGTTCGGCGGTGCCCGGCTCGGGTTCCGGATAGCGCACCCAGTGGAACGCGTCGGCGAACAGCGCGGCCAGGCCCAGGCCGGTGCCGCCGCCGATCAGGATCGCCGGGAAGGCCGGGCGGTCCAGGTCGGCCGAGGGACCGATCGGCGCGCGGGTCAGCATCACCGCGAACAGCAGCAGCACGACCACCGCTCCGACGTAGACCAGGACCTGCACCCAGGCGACCAGCTCCGCGCCGAGGACCAGGTAGAGGCCGGCGATCGCGCCGAGGCTCACCACCAGGTAGAGGCCGGATCGGACCAGGTGCTTGCTGGTGACGACGAGCGCGCCGGAACCGACCGCGAGCGCGCCGAGCGCGAGCAGCAGCACGTCGGAAACGGTCACTGCGCCTGCTCCGGGGCGGCTTCGTCACCGGGTTCCCGGGTGACGGCTTTCGGTGCGGTTGTGGGAGGTGATGCGCGTACCGGAGAAGGTCTTGCGGTCTTGGCGGCAGTTGCCGCGCCGGGGCCTGCGGCCTTGCGGGCCGCCGTGGCCTCCTCCTTGCTCGGCTCGCCGAGCACGTCGTGTGCCGGCGGCGGCGGCACGGTGCGCATCCACTCACCCAGCCGGTCCTTGTCGTGCAGCAGGGAGAGGATGTCGGTCTCGGCGTATTCGAACTCGGGCGTCCAGTGCAGCGCGTCGAACGGGCAGACCTCGATGCAGATGCCGCAGTACATGCAGAGGGCGAAGTCGATGTCGAACTTGTCGAGCACGTTGCGCTGGCGGGCGCGGGCCGCGCCCGGGACGACGACCTCCTCCTTGTGCGAGTCGATGTAGATGCACCAGTCCGGGCACTCGCGGGCGCAGAGCATGCAGACCGTGCAGTTCTCCTCGGACAGCGCGATCACGCCGCGGGAGCGCGGGGGCAGATCGGGCTCGACGTCCGGGTACTGCTGGGTGGTGGACCGCTTGGTCATCGTCTTGAAAGTGACCGCGAGCCCGTCGAGCAGACCCTTGCCGGGCAGGTCGCGGTCGCCGTTATCCGTCACAAGGGCATATCCTGCCCGGTCCGGACGGGTGACGCGACCTCGGGCTCGCCGGTTTTCGGAGTAACGTGGGCGGTACGGGTGACATGGCCCCCTCCCGGAGGTTCACATGACCGCGGCGATCGAGTTCCCGCGCGCTGGCGGCTGGACCGCTGAAGATCTTGAAGATCTGCCCGATGACGGCTTGCGCCGCGAGTTGCTCGATGGAGTGCTGCTCGTGTCACCCTCCCCCACGGACATCCACCAGATCATCGTCGGCCGCTTGATGGTGGCGCTCGAAGAGAGCTGCCCCAGCGACCTTCAGGTGACGCAGGGCGTGGAGATCAGGATCAGTCCCACCCGGTCGTTCATCCCGGACGTGCTGGTCGCTACGGACGAGGCCGCGCAGCGCCGCGGGCGCTACTACACGCCGAAAGAGGTCGTGCTCGCCGTCGAGATCGTGTCGCCGACGTCGCTGGCCATGGACCGGGTCACCAAGCCGGCGCTCTACGCCTCGGCCGGGATCCCCTACTACTGGCGGATCGAGACGACCAACGGCATCGTCGTGCACGCGCAGAAACTCGACCCGGAGCCGGGGATCTACCGTCCGGTCGAGATCTTCGACGGCCGGATCCGCACCCTGGAACCGTGGCCGATCGACATCCCGGTCAAGCGGCTGACGCCCCGCCATCTGGCCTCAGGTCAGGGATTTCACGGCGACGGTCAGGACTAACTGGGCCAGGGCGGTCGGGACCAGGATCAGCCAGCAGAGGCGTTGCAGCTGGTCCTCGCGCAGCCGGGGATAACTCACCCGCAGCCAGATGATCACGAAGGACAGGGCGAAGATCTTCAGCAGGGTCCAGAGCCAGCCGAGCTGATCCGGGTTCGGGCCGTGCCAGCCGCCCAGGAACAGGACAGTGGTCAGCGCCGCGATCACGACGATCCCGACGTACTCCGCGAGCAGGAAGAACGCGAAGCGCAGACCGGTGTACTCGGTCATGTAGCCGAAGACCAGCTCGGAGTCGGCGATCGGCATGTCGAACGGCGGGCGGCGGATCTCGGCGAGGCCGGCGACGAAGAAGACGAGCGCGGCCGGGGCCTGCCAGATCAGCCACCACGGACGCCACGCCTCGACGATGCCGGGCAGGCTCAGCGTGCCGGCCGCCATCGCGACACTCGCCGCGGCCAGGACCAGCGGCAACTCGTACCCGAGAAGCTGCGCGGCACCCCGCACGCCGCCGAGCAGGCTGTACTTGTTCGCCGAGCTCCACGCCGACATCAGCACGGCCACCACGCCGATCCCGAGCACGGCCAGGACCAGGAACAACCCGATGTCCAAGCTCTGGGCGACCAGGCCGCCGGGTCCGAGGGGCACGGTCAGCAACACGATCAGGTACGGGAAGAGCGCCACGATCGGGGCGAGCCGGAAGACGGCACGGTCCGCCTCGCGGGGTGTGATGTCCTCCTTCTGCACGAACTTCACACCGTCGGCGACCAGTTGGGCCCAGCCGTGGAAGGCGCCCGCGTACATCGGGCCGAGCCGGCCCTGCATGTGCGCCATCACCTTGTGCTCGGCCTGACCGACCACGAGCGGGAGAACCAGGAAGGCCGCCATCACGGCGACCACCCGGATCAGCAGGTCCAGCCAGAGCGGCATCAGTCGGTCCCCTCGGTCGGCCTCTCGGTCCCCTCGGTCGGCCTCTCGGTCCCCCCGGTCGGCCTCTCCGGACGCGGCGGGCGGGCGGGGCGCTCACCCGCGGGACGAGCAGGGCGCTCACCTGCGGGGCGGGCGGGGCGCTCGCCGCGCGCGGGGCGTTCCGGTGGGGCGACCTTGCCCTTCATCGGGCCCCACTCGTTCGGGTCGGGGACGCCCGGCGGGCGCATCGGGGCACGCTTCGCGCCGCCGCCCTCCGACTCACCCGGCTCCTTGGCGCCCGGCCACGGCTTGGCCACCCGCGCGGCCAGCACGAACTCCTTGCGCAGCGGATGCCCCTCGAACTCCGGGGGCAGCAGCAGCGGGCGCAGTCCGGGATGGCGGGCGAACCCGATGCCGAACATCTCGTGCGTCTCACGCTCGTGCCAGTCCGCGCCCGGATAGAGGTCCACCAGCGACTCGATCTCCGGCTCGTCCCGCGGGACCCGGGCCCGCAGCAGCACGCCGTGCTTGCGCCGCACCGACCAGAGGTGGGCGATCACCGTGAAGCCCTCGTCCAGCTCGTCGACGGCGGAGAGCCAGTCGAAGAAGTCACAGCCGATCGCGCCGGGGTCGCGGGCCAGCTCCGCGGCGTACCACCAGCGGCCCACCGGCACGTCGATCACGGCGCGGGCGTGCCCGGGACCGCCGCCGGAGACACCCGCCGTCGCGTTGAGCGGGAGCTGGTCGGTCGCCAGCAGGGTGACCATGCGGTCGCCGACCTCTTCTGGCGTCATGCGCCACATCCTATGGTCGCCGGAGGCCGTCGCAACGTTCCCCCGTGCACGCGCGTGTATTCCTCGTGACCGCCATCGCCGAACCGGAGAAACCCATCGCCGCCCGAGACGACCCACCGACCTTCGACGAGGTGTACGCCGCCCACTACACGGATCTGGCAGTGCAGTTGTACGCGTACGGTCGCGTGCTCCTGGCCACCGATCCGCAAGGACGTCGACCTGCCCGGAGCGCTCGGTAAGAACGTCGAGTTCTGGACGCTTTACCAGGCTGCGCCCTCGGAACGGGCGGAGACTGGATGGGCGCTGCACCCCCGCTGAAGATTGCCGGTGGCCGGGTGCAACCGGCCGCCAGGCCGCGGCGTGTAGTCGCCGTGACAGCCATCGCCACACGTGGATCGGAGACGCGGATCGCCGTGCGCCCATCCTTCGACGAGGTGTACGCCGCCCACTACGCCGATCTCACCGTGCAGCTGTACGCGTACTTCGGGGATCGCCAGGAAGCGCAGGACGTGGTCCAGGAGGCGTTCTACCGCGCGCTCCTGCGGTGGAACAGCATTTCCGGGTACGACGATCCGGTCGCCTGGATCCGCCGGGTCGCCTGGAACCTTGCGGTCAGCCGCTGGCGCCGGGCCCGGACGGCGCTCAGCTTCCTCGGCCGGCAGCGGCGGGCCGAGCCCCGATCGGAGGGTCCCGGCCCGGAGCGGGTCGCGCTGGTCGCCGCGCTCACCACGCTGCCGGACAGCCAGCGCCGCGCCCTGGTCCTGCACTACCTGGCCGACATGCCGGTGTCCGAGATCGCCCAGCGGGAGCGGGTGGCGATCGGAACCGTGAAGTCCTGGCTGCACCGGGGACGGGCCGCACTCGCCGCCCAGCTCGATGTCTCCGACCTTTCCGACAGCGCTGGAGGTGCGTGATGCCCGACCGGATCGAGGAACTCTTCGCGGACCTGCGCGCCGAGACGCTGCCCACGGTCATGCCGCCGGGTACCGGTCCGCTGCGGCGGGCCGCTCGGCGCCGCCGGTCCACTCTCGCCGCCGCCGCGGCGGTCGCGGTGCTCGCCGTGACCGGGCTGGTCGCCGTGGTCCGGCCAGACGCTTCGGTGCCGGTGGCGACGCCCGCCGGCCCGCCGGCCCCGCTCCCGGTCGCCGCGACCACCGAGCGGGTGGCCATGGCCCTCGGGATCGGTGACCCGGAGCGGCCGGAGCCCGGTGGGATCACCTTCTTCGACGGCGGTGGCCGCCTCGGCACCACCCGGGACCTGCTGGGCGGCCGATACGACGTGAAGATGGTCTGCTTCGGCACCGGGTCGATCAACGTCACGATCGGGTCGACCCCGGCGACCGTCGGGTGTGACACCGCCCAGACGACGGTGCTCACCGTGCCGCTGACCGTCGCCGAGCCGCGCGCGACGGTCACGATCGCGATCAGCCCGCAGGTGGACCAGGCGGTCTTCGGGTACCTTCCGGTGCTCGCCGACGGCGACCAGGCCCGGTACCAGCAGGAGGCGGTGGCCATGCTGCCGGACAGCGGCGCGCTGAGCACCATGTCCTCCTACCTCGCGCACAGCGAGGCGGCCCAGGATTCGACCGCGGAACCCGGCCGGTACCGGATCCGGGCGGCCTGTGTCGGATACGGCAGCGCGACGCTCACGGTCGGCCGGTCGCCCGAAGGCGCAGTGCCGGTGGACCCGAAAACCGTGAAGATCCGCTGCGGAACGACGGCCTCGCTGACCTACGACCTCCCGGCCCGCGGGCTGTACACCGCGCTCGAACCGGACGCCGACGCGTACGGCCGCAGCGCCGGGGCGATCCGGGTGGAGAAGCTCTAGAGGCCGGGGAGGCGGCCGTTGCGGAAGACGTCGACGAAGTCCTGATGGTCCTCGCGGGCCTGGTCACCGTACCTGTGGGCGAACTCCACCAGGTGCCGGACGAAACCCGCCTCGTCGGAGTCGACCACCGCGACGATCGCCTCCTCGGTGGAGAAGTCCACCAGATCGTGGCTGGACTCGTCGTCGGCGACCGAGTGCATCCGGGCCACCGCCCGGCCCAGGTCGGCGATCACACCGGTCAGCTCCTCCGGCTCGTTCACATCGGACCAGTCCAGGTCCGCCGCGTACGGGGAGACCTCGGCGACCAGCTGACCCACCCCGTCCAGCTCGGTGAAGCCCAGCCACGGGTCGGCGTGCGCCTGCAGGGCCCGCTGCGACTCGGCGGTCCGGTGGCCCTGATGCGTGAAGTACGACCGGACCCGCTCGTCGTCGATCCAGCGGGCGACGGCCGGCACCTGTGCCTGCTTCATGTAGATGACGACGTCGTTCTCCAGCGCCTCGGTGTGCCCCTCCAGCAGCAGGTTGTACGACGGGAGGCCGGCCGAGCCGATGCCGACGCCCTTGCGCAGCTTGATGTCCTTGATGTTGGTGGAGACCGGCCGGGACTGCTCCGGCAGCGTCCTCAGGTAGCTGTCGAAGGCCGCGCGCACCGCCACCTCGGTCGGGCCGTCGACGTCGTAGACGCCGTCGCCCATCGAGAACCGCCGCTCGTAGTCGTCGATCACGGTCTGCCCGGCGAGCAGGTCCACCCGGGTGTTGAGCCGGGCCTGCTGCAGCACCCGGCGCAGCACGCCGTCCGCGTTCTCCAGCGTGATCGAGCCGATCGCGTCGTCGCCGCCGTGCGCGATGGCCCGCAGCTCGGTCAGGTACGACCGGGCGAACCGGGTGACGAGCTCGGTGATGTTGTCGTCGGAGAGCGCCTTCGAGTACCCGATCAGGGCGACGCTCGCCGCGAACCGCTTCAGGTCCCAGCTGAACGGCCCGACGTACGCCTCGTCGAAGTCGTTGACGTTGAAGACCAGGTGGCCCGACGAGTTCATGTAGGTGCCGAAGTTCTCCGCGTGCAGGTCACCGTGGATCCACACCCGGCTGGTCCGCTCGTCGAGGTAGCTGTCGTCGCGGTGGTCGCCGGTGAGGTCGGCGTAGAAGAGGGCGGCGCTGCCCCGGTAGAACGCGAACGGTGACGCCGCCATCTTCCGGAACTTGCGGCGGAACGCGGCCGGGTCGATCGCCATCAGCGCGCCGAACTCACGCGTCAGCACGTCGACGATGAAGTCGGCACGAGACAGGGAACCCATGTTGATCACGCTACTCAGCCGTCGCCCGGGAGGGGCACGTCCAGGCGGATTGAAACCGCTACCCTTTCCGCTATGTCCGCTTCACGCCTGCTGCGTATCGGAACACGATCCTCGCCGATGGCCCTCGCCCAGGTGGAACGGGTCCGCCTGATGCTGGCCGAGCGCCACCCCGACGTCACGGTCGAGGTGCTGCCGCTCTCCACCAGCGGCGACCGCTGGCAGGGCTCGCTCGCCGACCTCGGCGGCAAGGGCGCCTTCACCAAGGAGGTCGACCAGGCGTTGCTGGACGGGCGGGTCGACCTCGCCGTGCACTGCGTCAAGGACGTGCCGGGCGACCGGCCCGCGCCGGCCGGCACGGTTCTCGCCGCCTACCTGGCTCGCGACGACGTGCGGGACTGCCTGATCCACCCGGGCGGCACACGGATCGACCAGCTCCCGGCCGGCTCCCGGGTGGGCACGTCGGCGGTCCGGCGGATCGCTCAGCTCGCCCTGCACCACCCGCACCTGACGGCCGTGCCGATTCGCGGCAACGCCAACTCCCGCCTCGCGAAACTCGACGCCGGGGATTACGACGCGTTGCTGCTCGCCGTCTCCGGCCTGCACCGGATCGGCCAGGAACAACGGATGACGCACCCGATCGACGTCGACACGTTCGTGCCCGCGGTCGGCTCCGGCACGCTCGTCCTGCAATGCCGCGACGACGACACCGTCGCCCGTGAGCTGGCCGAATCACTCGGCGACCGACGGGCCCGGCAGGAGACCGAGGCCGAGCGGTGGATGCTGCACATCCTGCAGGGAAGCTGCCACTCGCCGATCGCCGGTTACGCGCGCACCGAGCCGGACGGGCGGATCGGGCTGCGCGCCCGGGTGATCAGCATCGACGGGAAGACGGTGCTGGACGCGCACGAGTGGGCCACCGACCCGATCGTCCTCGGCACCTCGGTGGCGGCGGCGCTGTTACGCCAGGGCGCCCGCGAGATCCTGGACGACGCCACCCGCTAGCCGGCTCGGTCCGGCGGGCGGACGATGGGCGCCGTCAGCGACAGCGCGTCCGGGCGGGAGACGCCGCCCACGCCGGACTGCTCGGCGGCGATCTTCTCCTGGAGACGCAGGATGCCGTGCAGCAGCGCCTCCGGCCGGGGCGGGCAGCCGGGCACGTAAACGTCGACCGGGATGATCTGGTCGACGCCCTTGGTGACCGAATACGAGTCCCAGTAGGGTCCGCCGCAGTTCGAGCAGGCACCGAACGAGATCACGTACTTCGGCTCGGGCATCTGGTCGTAGAGCCGCTTGATCGCCGGTGCCATCTTGTCGGTGACCGTGCCGGAGACGACCATCAGGTCAGCTTGGCGAGGCCCGTGCGCGAACGGGATGACGCCGAGACGCATGAAGTCGTGCCGGCTCATGCTGGACGCGATGAACTCGATGGCGCAGCAGGCCAGACCGAAGTTGAACACCCACAGGGAATAGCGGCGTCCCCAGTTCAACACGAACCGGATGGGTTCACCGAGAACTCCAGGAAGCGCCATCCGGTCAACCTAACTCATCCGGATAGGGCGCGGTCAGCGTCATCGTCGCCCGAGCCACCTCCAACACGTTGGCAGGAAAGCGAGAGCCTTCCTTGTAGTAGCGAGCCCGGGTCCGGCCGACCGGCTCCAGGAGCTCAGCCGCAGCAAGGTCTCGCAGGTCACGCTGGGCTTGCTGAAGAGTCAGCCCTTCGGCCTGTTCATAGCGAGCGCGGCGGATCCGCCCGATCATGGCGACATCGTGCAAGGCGGAGGCAATCCGTTCGTCCAAGCCCGCGTCGCGAACGTAGGGCAGGAGCAACTCCCACACGGCCGTCGATTGGGCGGCCCGGGCACGCACGGTTTGAGCCTGTTGGTGATATGCCGTGAGGTTGAAGCGGATCCAACTCGAAACATCCTGGTCCGGCTGATAGACGGTGCCACGGCGTTGTAGTTCTCGATAGTAATCCCAGGTGTTGCCCGGTTCACCCAGCCAGGCCTCGATCGAGGAGAACTCCGGGGCGAGGACGCCCTCACGCGCGATCATCAAAGTTTGGAGCGAGCGAGACATTCGCCCGTTCCCGTCCGCCCATGGATGGATGGAGACGAGGTGCAGATGCGCCATGGCGGCCCGAACCAGCGGATGATGACCATCTTCGGCGTTGAGCCAGTCCACCACTTCGCTCATCAGCCCCGGCACATCGGAGGCCTCGGGAGCCGTGTAGGCGACCAGTCGCGGGTTTCGAACACTCGTGACGAAGACCGGCCCCCTGCGCCATTGTCCCGCTGATCTGCCGCGGGCATGTCGATGCCCTTGCAGCATCCAGTGCAGCCCGTTCAACAGACCCTTGCTGTAGGTGAAGTCGGGTGCGTCATGCAGGGTCTGCACGTAGGTCATCATTCGCTGGTAGGCGAGGGTCTCCTCGCGGTTCTCCTCCGAGACATCGACATCCCGCTCGCCATCCATCAAGTCCTGGACGTCTTCCGTCGAAACCTTGAAACCCTCGATGGAGTTGGATGCCGCCACGGCATCAGCTGTCAGAAACTTCCGCAACCCGAGCGTCCATTTGGCGGGGTTCTTCTGAATCTGGTGCCGCAACCGCTGGCGCATATCGTCGATTCCGATCAGCACGTCTTGATCAATCGACGTCAGGCGTGGCGATGGGTACAACATCGTTCCACGCTACACGCAATCAATTAATGATTGCGTCATTGAACTCCCGGGCGCTGCAGGTGGCTCAGGAAGCCGGTCAGGAGGGCCTTCCGCACGGCCGGCGGGGCCGCGTTGAGGACCGTGTTGACCGCTGCCATCCGGGAGAAGTCGCCGCCGCCGAGGCCCAGGCCCTCGGCCAAGCCGGCGATCAGCTCCGGGGTGATCATCTGCGGGGTCAGCGGAGGCAGCTCCGGGACCTGAACCGGGCCCTGGGCCTGCGCGGCCGCCACCGCGGACGCCAGGTCCGGCCCGAACGCCTCGGCGGTCCGGCTGACCGCGGCCGTCACGGTCAGGTGGAGGGTCGGCGGGAAGTCCGCGTACGCCATCTGGGGCTGGGTGTGCCAGCCTCGCGCGGCCAGTTCGTCGGCCAGCACGAACAGGTCGACGCCGTCGGATGCCAGGCAGACCACGCTCGTCCCGGCCGGCGCGTAGAGCCGGACGCCGTCGGCGGCGGTGACGGCTCCGGCCAGG
Organism: Actinoplanes sp. NPDC023936; assembly: GCF_040639325.1. Taxonomy (NCBI): domain Bacteria; kingdom Bacillati; phylum Actinomycetota; class Actinomycetes; order Micromonosporales; family Micromonosporaceae; genus Actinoplanes; species Actinoplanes sp. NPDC023936. The sequence goes on from NZ_JBEZZR010000002.1 coordinate 433,586, forward strand.
ATGGCGACCGCCTCACGGGTGCGCGCGGCCAGGTCGAGATAGCCGGAGTCGCCGATGCTGCGCAAAGTGGCGAATGCCGCGGCGATCGGGCCACCTGACCGGGTGGACGAGATCACCGGGTTGATCATGGTGTAGCCGGGCCAGTCCGCGTAGGCGAAGTACTGCGGCCGGCGCAGCTCCTCCGACGCGTGCAGCAGCACCGAGACGCCCTTCGGGGCGTAGGCGTATTTGTGCAGGTCGACCGAGATGCTGGTGACGCCGGGCACGGACAGGTCGAAGGGCGGCAGGTCGGCGCCGAGCCGCCGCAGGTACGGCAGGATCCAGCCGCCGAAGCAGGCGTCCACGTGGAACCGGACACCACGCCCGGCAGCGGCCGCGGCGAGCTGCGGGATCGGGTCGATGACGCCATGTGCGTAACTGGGCGCGGAGGCCGCGACCAGGACGGTGTCCGGGCCGATTGCCGCGGCCATCGCTTCCGGGTCCGCCTCCAACCCCTTCGCCGGTACGACGTCAAGCTCCACCCGCAGGTAGTGCGCGGCCTTGGCGAACGCCGCGTGTGCGGTGGACGGGATCACCAGGCGCGGCTTCGCGATCTCGGGGTGCGCGTCGCGCGCCGTCTTCACCGCGAGGATCAGCGACTCGGTGCCGCCGCTCGTCACGCTGCCGACCGTCTCGGCACCGCCGCCGAGCAGCCGGGCCGCCGCCCCGACCAGCGCGTTCTCCATGGCGAGCAGAGACGGGAACGCGGTCGGGTCGAGGCCGTTCACGTGGGCCGAGAGCGCGTGCGCGGCGCGGGCCAGGTCGTCCAGACCGGGAAGGTCCGGGTCGTAGACGTACGCGAAGAGCCGCCCGCCGTGCGTCGGCAGATCGGCGCCGCGCAGCTCCTCCAGTTCGGCCAGGACCTGCTCGCCGGGCACGCCCTTCTCCGGCAGCGCATCGATCACGGGACCTCCGTTCGGGTCAGTTCGCGGTACCCGCGGAGCACCACCAGCGCGGCGCCGACCAGGATCGCGGGGATGACGGTGAAACCGAGCAGCACGCCGAGGCGGGCCGTGTCGCTCTGGTCCGCGGACTCGCCGGTGGCCGAGGACGCGTACCCGAAGATCTGCAGCATGGCCGCGAAGATGCCGGGGCCGAGCGCCAGGCCGAAGGTCTCCCCCGCGGTCCACAGGCCGGTGAAGACGCCGGCCTGGCGGCGTCCGGTGCGCTCGGTGTCGTACGCGATGCAGTCCGGCAGCATCGCCAGGGCGAAGACCTGCTGGCCCGCGTAACCGGCGCCGATCACCGCGACGATTCCGTAGACCACGGCCGGCGGCAGCGCCGGGGCGGCGAGGAGCAGCAGGGCGCCGGCCGTGAACAGCAGCGACGACACGATCAGTGAGCGGAGCTTGCCCCAGCGACGGCCGGCGGCGGTCCAGAGCGGCATGACGAGCAGCGCCGGCCCGACGAACGCGGCGAACAGGAACGTCGCGCCGGAGGACTGGAAGAGCACGTGGTCGGCGAAGTACTTGACGCCGGCCAGCATCGTGCCGATGCCGGCGGCCTGGACCACGAAACAGATCAGCAGCGCGCGGAACGGCCGGTTGCCGGAGGCCACGCGCAGTTGCGCTCGCAGGCTGGGCTCGGATTCACCGGCGATGTGGGAGTCCGCTTCACGCGTACCCAGGAAGGTGGCAAGCGTGCCGACGATGATGAGTGCGCCGACGAAGGCGCCGGACCACCGGTGTCCTTCCCGGCCGCCGCCGGTGAGCTCGACGATCAGTGGGGCGAGCGCCCCGGAGACCAGGATCGCCAGCGCCAGGACCGCGACCCGCCAGGTCATCAGGCGGGTGCGTTCGGCGTAACCGTCGGTCAGCTCGGCCGGCATGGCGACGTAGGGAACCTGGAAGAACGCGTAGGCCGTGGCGGCGGCCAGGAACGCGACCGCCACGTAGGCGCCGGAGGCCGCGCTGCCGGCGAACGGCGCCCCGAAGATCGCCGCGAAGAGCACGCCCAGGAGCAGGCCGGCGACCAGCAGGAACGGTCGCCGGGAGCCGCGCCGGTCGGAGATCCGCCCGGCCACCGGGTTGACCACCACGTCCCACGCCTTCGGCAGCAGCACGAGCAGGCCGGCCGCACCGGCCGCCACGCCCAGGGTATCGGTCAGATAAGGCAGAAGAAGCAAACCGGGCACCGTGCCGAACGCGCCGGTGACCAACGAGCCCAGCGCATATCCAGCCAAAACTCCACGCGGTAATACGCCCGTCCGGGGTAACACGGGAGGGGGACCGGGTGTCGTCATCGACGCGCATCGTAACCATGATCCGGTCTCGCCGCCTACGCTCGCCGCATGACAAGCGTTGCGGCCGGGGTCGCCGCCAGCCACCCGGCGACCGCTCGCACCGGGGTGCGAGTCCTGCAGGCCGGAGGCAGTGCGGCGGACGCCGCGGTGGCGGCCGTTCTGGCGTGCTGCGTCGCCGAGACGGTCTACACCGGACTGGGTGGCGGCGGGTTCGCCACCTACTTCGAGGCGGACACCGGCGAGGTCACCTGTCTCGACTTCTTCGTCGCGGTGCCCGGCCTCGACGGCGACCGCAAGGCCGAGCCGATGGTCTCGGTCGACGTGTTCTTCGGCGGCCTGCCACAGACCTACTCGATCGGCGGGGCGAGCGTCGCCGTACCCGGAGTGCCGGCCGGTCTCGGCGAGGTGCACCGGCGCTGGGGGCGGCTGCCCTGGGCGGAGGTGGTGGCGCCGGCCGCCGGTCTGGCGCGGACCGGGGTGCTGCTCCCGGCCGCGCACGCCCGCACGCTGGAGACGTGCGCGCCGGCGCTGGCGTACGGCGCCGGCGCCGAGCTCTACCAGCCGGGCGGGCGGCTGCTCCAGGGCGACGAACTGCTCTTCCACCCCGGGCTGGCGACCGCGATGGATACCCTCGGCGAGCAGGGCCCGGACGTCTTCTACACCGGGGCGTACGCGGACGTGCTCGTCGACGCGGTCCGGGACGCCGGCGGCTCGCTCGGCCGGGCCGACCTGGCGAACTACCGGGTGGTGTCGACCGGAGTGGACCGGGCCATGCTCGCCGGGCACCGGGTCTACGCCCGGCACGACCTGAATCGGACGATCGACACGATCGCGGCGCTGCCGGACGACCTGTCCCGGCCGAAACGGGCGGCGGCCGTCGCCACCGCGCTGCGCAACCGGGGCGCGCAACGGCTCGGCGACACCACGAACGTGTCGGTGGTGGACACCGAGGGGAACGCCTGCGTGGTCACCACGACGCTCGGGCTGGGCGCCGGGGTCTGGCTGCCCGGGCTCGGCATCAACCTGAACTCGATGCTGGGCGAGGGCGAGCTGCTCACCGAGGAGCTGGTGCCGGGGCGGCGGATGGCGTCGTACATGTGCCCGCTCGTGGTGATCGCCCCGGATGGCGGGCTGGCCGTGGCGGCCGGGTCGGCGGGGGCGTCGCGGATCCGTACCGCCCTGGTGGACACGCTGCTCGGCCTGCTCGTCGACGATCTGACAGTGCCCGAGGCGATCGCCCGGCCGCGGTACCACGTGGTGGAGGAGACCGTGCACGCCGAGGCCGGCTGCCCGCCCGAGGAACTGGCCGCGCTCGCGGACGCGGGGTGGCAGGTGGTCGAGTGGCCGGAGCTGAACCACTACTTCGGCGGGGTGACCGCGGTGGGGCGGGCCGGTGCGGCCGGCGATCCCCGCCGGGGCGGGGTGGGAATTCTTCTTTAGAACGTGGGAGTTCTTCTCGGGAACGCAGCCGGCCGGCGGGGTCTCCCCCACCGGCCGGCTTTCTGTTGTCGTCAGTCGCGCTTGCCGGTCAGAACCGGCAGGCCGGCCGAACGCTGCAGGCTGACCTGCGGCGTCAGCGCGGCGCCGACCGACACGGTGACCGTGCGCCACTTGTTGCTGGTCGAGGTGGAGCTCTGCCCACCCGCCAGGATGGTCCGGCCGGTACCGGTTGTCACCCCGGTGATCGTGACCGGGACCGAGAACGCGCCGGACGCGTCACTGGTCGTGGTCGCGAGCCGGTGCGCGCCCGGGTAGATGCCGACCGTGATCCCGGTGTGCGGGGCGTATCCCGTACCGGAGATCGTCGTGGTGCCCTGCAGCCGCAGCGCCGTGCCGGCCGAGCTGATCGCCGCCCCGTACGGGGTCGGCAGCGTGGTCGGCAACGCGGGCGCCGCCGCCACCAGGCCCTTGACCGGTCCCACCGGTGTGCTGTTCATGGAGACCGAGCCGGGGACCGACCCGTGCGCGTAGACCGTCACCGTGTAGTTGGTGCCGGGCGTCACCCCCGTGATCACACACGACGTGGCCGAGGCGGCCGCGTTGCAGGTGAGCGGCGACGGGCCCCCGGTGGCGGTGGCGGTGAAGCTGGTAGCGCTGACGCCACCGGCCGGCGTGAACGACACCGTGAGGTTCCGCGCCCCGGGCGTGACCTGGACGTCCGTCGGCGCACCCGGCGCCAAGCTCGGAATCACTGTCACCGGCGCGCTCGGCGCCGAGTTGCCGCTCGCCGCCTTGCCGACGCTGACCACCGTGACCCGGTACTCCCGCAGGTTCGTCAGGCCGGTGATGATGCAGGTCAGCGCCGTGGTGTCCGGCGTGACGCAGGAGTGCGTGTCGGCCGGGTCGGTGACCGCCGTGGCGGTCGCCGTGAAGAAGGCGATGCCGTTGCCGACGGACGTCGGAGCGGCCCAGGTGACCCGGGCGCTCGCGTCCCGGCCGACGGTGCCCACACCGCTCGGCGCGCTCGGCGTGCCCGCCGACGGGCGGGTGAACATGGACTCTCCGGCCGTTGACTCGCCGGTACCGCCGAGGCCGACGGCCACCACCCCGACGGAGTACCACCGCAGGTTCTGCAGACCGGTGATCACGCATTCGGTCTCGGTGGCGTCGGCGGTACGGCAGGTGCCGCCCTCGGGCGTCGTCGTCGCCCGGTAGTAGGCGACCCGCTCGGCGGCCTGCGGAGGCGCGGTCCAGGAGACAGCGAACTGCCGGTCGCCGGGCGCCAGCTGGACCAGGGTGGGCTCGGCGGGACGGCCCGGGACGATCTCTTCCGAGAACTCCGACACCCTCTCACCGGCATTGTTGACGGCATAGACCCGGAAGCGGTACGCCGTCGCCGGTGTCAGACCCGTGACGTCGCAGGTGAAGACCAGCGCGTTCACGCAGCCGGGCGGGATGGTGACCGGCGGATCGGAGACGAGCCGGAAACCGGTCTCCGGCGCGCCCTCCTCGCCTGCCTCCCAGGTCACCCGCACGCTGGTGGGCGTGAGCGAGACCGCCGTCGGCGTGTGCGGCGTGTCCGGCATGCCGGGCACGACCGAGACGCTCGGCTGCGACGGGCTGTCACCCAGCGGTCCCGTTGCGGTCACCGTGAAGGTGTACGCGTCGTACGGGCTCAGGTCGTCGAAGACGCAGGTGGTCGCCGTGATCGCGGTGCAGCCGGCCGGCGGCGTGACGGCCGGGTCGGAGGTCACCGAGTAGCTGGTCAGCTCACCACCACCGGACGGCGTCCAGCTCAGGGTCACCGAGCCGCTCGCCCCGCCGGTGATCTGCGGCCGGCCGGGCGCGGTCGGCGGCCCGGGAATGACAGCGTTGCTGGCCGCCGAGGTGGCGCTGTCGATCGCGTTGGTGGCGGTGACCGTGAAGGTGTACTCGGTCTCCTGGTCCAGGCCGTCGAAAACGCACGTCGTGGCCGTGATGTCCAGGCACGCGGCCGGTGTGGTCGCGGCCGGGGACGCGGTCACGGTGTATCCGCCGACCGAGCCGCCGCCGATCGGGGCGTCCCAGTCGATGATCGCCTCGCCCGGGTTGTCGAGCGTCACGACCGGGGTGCCCGGCGTGTTCGGCGGGCCGGGGATGGCGACGTCGCTCGGGTCGGACTCGTCGCCGCCACCGGGGCCGATGGCGGTGACCGTGAAGGTGTACGAGGTGTTCGGGTCGAGCCCGGTGTAGGTGCACTGCAGGTCGCTGGTCTCCACGCATCCGAGCGGTGCGGACACCACCGGGTTGGAGGCGACCGTGTAGCCGGTGAGTGGGCCGCCGCCCGCTGACGCGTCCCAGGAGACGATGGCCGAGCCGGGTGTGGAGAGGCTGACCCGCGGCGCCGCCGGCCGGTCGGGCGGGCCCGGCACGATCAGGTCGCTCGACACCGAGGTGCTGAAGCTGACCACGCCGTTCGCCTGAACCTTGAACGAGACGCCGGTGTCCGGATCGAGCCCGATGATCGTGCACTCGAGGACGTCGTCGTTGACGCACTCGGCCGGCACGGACACGCCCTGGTCGGAGAGCACTGTGTAGTCGGTGACCTCGCCGCCGCCCGGTTCGGTCCAGGTCAGCCGGACGGTGCCGGTGTTGGTGACCGCGATGGCCGGTTTGTCCGGCGCGGACGGCGGGCCGGGGATCACGGCCGGGCTGGCCGCCGACGCCTGGGAGCCTCCACCGGGCCCGGTCGCCGTCACGGTGAACGTGTAGGAGACGGCCGGGTCGAGACCGGTGTAGGTGCAGTTCGTGCTGGCGGTGGCCGTGCAACCGAACGGCGCGGCCACCGCCGGGTCGGACGCGACCGTGTAGCTCGTGGTCTCGGCGCCGCTGGGCGTCGCCCAGCTCACCTGCACCGAGCCGGAACCGTTCACCAGGACGCTCGGAGCGGCCGGGGTGTCCGGCGGTCCGGGGATGACCTCCGCGCTGAGGATGGACGTCGAGGTGTCGACCGGGTTCTCCGCCGCGATCTGGAAGGCGATCGGAGTCGCCGGGTCCAGGCCGGTGATGGAGCAGGTCAGGTTCGTGGTGTCGATGCACGAGTCGGGCAGATCCACGACCGGGTCGGCGATCAGCAGGTACGAGGTCACCGCGCCGCCGCCCGGCCGCAGCCAGGAGACGTCGACCGCACCGGTGCCGGTGACCTCCACGGTCGGCGGCAGCGGGACGTCCGGCGCGCCGGGCGTCACTGGGTCGGTGGCCGGCGAGGTCGGCGAGACGCCCCAGGCGGCCGTCGCCGTCACGGTGAAGTCGTACTCCGTGCCCGGATCGAGGCCGCTGACCACGCACTCGAGTGCCTGAGTCGCGGTACAGCCGGGGTCGATGCCGTCGTCCGAGTTGACCGTGTAGCTGAGCACCTCGCCGCCGCCGGGCTCGGCCCAGCGGATGGTGAGCTGGCCCTCGGCGGTCACCTCGACGGTCGGTTTCGCCGGCTCGGCCGGCGGACCGGCGATCACCGGGTCGGTCGCCGCCGATTCCGCGGGCGCGCCGACATCGCCGTTCGCGATGACCGTGAAGGTGTAGGCGGTCGACTCGCTCAGCCCGGTGAAGCTGCACGTGGTCACCGGGTCGTCGTCGCACTCCGCCGGGATCGGCGCGGCGTTCGAGGTGACCGTGTAGGTGTCGACCGGGCCGCCGCCGGGCGTGGCCCAGTTGAGGGTGAGCGCACCGGGGCCGTCGATGGTGACGGTCGGCGCGCCCGGGGCGTCCGGCGGTCCGGGAATCACCGGAGAGCTGGAGGACGAGGTCGCCGAATCGAGCACGTTCGTGGCGGTGACCGTGAACGTGTGGGCCAGGTCCTCGTTGAGACCGGTGACCACACAGGTGGTGTTCAGGGTGTCGACGCATTCGGCCGGGATCTCGACACCCTGGTCGGAGGCGACCGTGTAGCCGGTCACCGCGCCACCGCCACCGGCGCTCCAGGTGAGCGTCAGCTCGCCGATGCCGGTGGCCTCGACGGCGGGTGCGGCCGGCGCGAGCGGGGCGCCCGGGATCACCGGGTCGCTCGGGTCCGAGGCGTTCGGCCCGGCGGCGTTCGCCGCGGTCACCGTGAACGTGTACGTGGTCTGGTCGTCCAGCCCGGTCACGACGCACTCCAGCGCGTCGATTTCCTGGCAGTCACCGACCGGTCCGCCCTGGTCCGAGGAGACCGAGTATCCGTCGACCGTGCCGCCGCCCGGAGCGGACCAGGTGACCGTCACCTCGCCGACGTCGGTGATCACGACATTCGGTTTCGCCGGAGCGTCCGGAGGTCCCGGAATCACCGGGTCGCTGACCGGTGACGTCGACGACGCGCCGGAGGCACGGGCGACCACCGTGAAGGTGTACTCCGTGGCGGGATCCAGGTTGTCGAAGACGCAGTCCGTGTTGGCGGTGGCGTCGCAGCCGGCCGGCGCCTGCTCGGCCGGGTCGGACACCACCGTGTAGTCGATCGGTGTGGCGGCGCCGACGGGGGCTTCCCAGTCGACGGTGACCTGACCCGAGCCGGTCAGCGAGACAGCCGGTTTCAGCATCGCCGCGGGCGCGCCCGGGGTGATCGCCGCGGAGGCCGGCGTCGCGGCCGACGGACCGCTGCCGCCGTTCGCCCCGGCGCCGTTGGCCCGGACCGTGAACGTGTACTCGGTGGCCGGGTCGAGGCCGTCGAAGTCGCAGGTGGTCGCACTCACGTTGGTGCAGTTCGCGGACGTGTCGGACGGGGTCGACGTCACCGTGTACGAGCCGACCGGGGTTCCGCCGCTCGGGGCGCTCCAGGTGAGCCGGACCGTGTCGTCCGCCTGGTAGGCCACGGTCGGCGCGGCCGGCGGCGCGTCCGGCGGACCGGGCACGATCGCGTTGGTGGCCGCGCTCAGCGCGGTGGTGCCGGTGGCGCCGACGCCCACGGCCGCGACCTTGAAGGTGTACGACGTGCCGGTCACCAGGTTCCCGAGCGTGCAGCTCGTGGCGGAGTCCGGCAGGTCCGCGACGCAGGTGCCGGTGGCGCCGGAGACGGCCGGTGTCGGCGTCACCCGGAACGTCTCGATCCCGGTGGTGATGCCCGGCTGGGTCCAGGAGATCTGCACCTCACGGCCGTTGCCGGTGAAGGTGGCCGCCGGTGACGTCGGCACCGCCGGGGGGCCGGTCAGCACTGTCGCGGAGCTGTCGCTCGGCTCCGAACAGTCCAGGTAGTTGTCGGCGGTCGGACAGGCCACCACCGCGACCGTGTACTGCGTGTTCGCCACCAGGCCCTGGATCGTGCAGGCCCGCGAAGCGTCGGCGGTCACACACGTCACGTTGCCCGGGGTCGTGGTCGCGATGTAGTGGTGAACGACGTCCTCGTCGGTCTCCGGGTCGTCCGGTGGCGCGTCCCAGGTGACCGAGATGGCGCGCCGTCCCGGCGTCACCTGCACGTTGGTGGGCTGGTTCAACTGGACCGCCAGGGCCGCCGCCGGGAGTGCGGTCACCACCGCCGCGACGGCGAGTATTGATGCCGCCGCCCCCACCATCCATCTGGAAAGACTTCGCCGGCGACCCGGCCCCGCTGTTCGCACTGCTGCCACCCCCGTGGTTCGACGCCCGGGGCGTCGCCCCGGGCATGGTCGTCAACCACAACGTAGCCAGTGCTGTCCTGAAAAATGCTCAAATCGGGGACTAAACGGGCGTCACATCGTCCGGGCGGCGGTTTCCTCAGCGGCATCCGCGGTCTCCCGCAACGCCACGTCCAGGTCGGTCGCGCTCAGACCGAAGGTGCGCTCGGTCAGCGAGCTGTCCATCACGAACGGCGCGTAGAACTGGTAATCCATCTCGGCCACCTCCCGGGCGATCGGGACGACCAGCCCGGCCGTACGCATCACGAATCTCGGCAGGCTGTGGATCTTCAGCTGCGGCTGGCCGGTGAGCTCGCAGTAGCGCGCGGCCATCTGACGGATGGTGATCGGAGCGGGCGAGGGGACGTGCCAGCCCTTCCCGTACGCCCGGTCGTCGCGGGCGAGAGTGATCAGGGCACGGGCCATGTCGCCGGTGTAGGTGAAGGTGTGCGGCAGGTCCACGTTCGCCGGGCCCCAGGCCGCGCGGCCCTTCCGGATGGCCGGCAGCAGGACGGTGGAGAAGATCCCGGCCGTACCGGCGCCGACGTAGTCCGAGCCCCGGACCTCGACCGTGCGCACCCCGCTGTCCAGGGCGTCCTGCCACATCCGGTTACGGATGCGGCCCTTGCGGCCGGTCGCGGCGGGCGGGGTGTTCTCGGTCATCCGGCCGCCGGGCTGGGGGCCGTAACCGTACAGATTCCCGGTGATCGCGTAGACCGCGCCGGCCGCCTTCGCCGCGGCGAGCATCGCGTCGTTCATCGGAAACCAGAGTTTCTCCCACTCGGTGTACTTCGGATTGGCACAGTTGTAGAGGATCTCGGCGCCGTCGGTCAGCTCGGTGAGGCGGCGGGCGTCGGCGGCGTCGGCGGCCACCCGCTCGATCAGCGGGTGCTCCGGGCCGCGGCCGCTCCGGGTGACGACCCTGACGCTTTCCCCCTGGTCAGCGAGGAGAGAAGCGACCTTCGACCCGATCGGCCCCGAACCGACGACGACGTGCTGTGCCATGGCGATCTCCTTTGTGAGCACTGCTCTCTGTCGAGAACGACAGTCGCACAAGTATCGCTCAAATTCAAGAGCACTGCTCTCGTTGTGGCACACTGACTCCCCATGAGTGCCGCGAACCTGCGGGCCCGGGTTCGGGCCGAGATGACCGAAGAGATCAAGACGGTGGCCCGCCGCCACCTCGCCACCGACGGCGCGAACCTGTCACTGCGCGGGGTCGCCCGTGACCTGCAGATGGCCTCGTCAGCGGTGTACCGCTACTTCGCCAGCCGTGACGACCTGCTGACCGCGCTGATCATCGACGCGTACAACGAGGTCGGCGACGCCGCCGAGCGGGCCGCCGCGGCCGGGACGACGCCGCTGGAGAAGTGGCTCGCGGCCTGCCACGCGATGCGGGACTGGGCTCTCGCCAACCCGCACCAGTGGGCGCTGATCTACGGCAGCCCGGTCCCCGGCTACCAGGCGCCGCAGGACACCGTCGGGCCGGCGACCCGGGTCCTGCTCCTGCTCGGTGCGACGCTCGGCGAGGCGTACCGGAACGGTCTTGTCCGCGAGCGGGAACCGCTGAGCGGAGGTTTCGCACGCGAGCTGGAGCCGATCGCGGCCTCGTTCATGCCGGGCCTGCCGCCGCGCGTCGTCGCCGACACCCTCTCCGCGTTCTTCCAGCTCTGCGGCGCGATCAGCGCCGAGCTGTTCGGCCAGCTCAACAACTCGATCGACGACGACCGGCGCGGGTTCTTCGAGTATCAGATGCGGTCAGCCGCGTCGCTGGCCGGCCTGGTCTGACGCCGCGCGTGCAGGACGTGCCCGCCGGGCGTCTGCGGTGGCACGTCCGGGCGGCCGAAATAACGCGCCGCGAGCGCCGACGGACCCAGGTCCTCGATCGCGGTGAAGCCATGTCCGCGCAGCTCAGCATCGATTTCGTCGGGCTCGAAGTAGGTCAGCCACGGTTCGCCGAGCTTGGCCACCCGCGCGGCCCGCGCCTCCAGGGCGGCCCGGCGGTCAGGTGACATCCGCTCCGGCGACTGCGCGTAGTCGAAGACCACCTCGTTGCCCTCGGCCGCAGCCACGAAGGAGAGTGTCTCGGCGAAGCCCTCGCCGGTCAGGTACGGCACCACGCCCAGCCAGAGGAAGAACGCCGGACCGTCGAGGGCCACGTTCAGTGACTCATGCTCGAAATCCACGCCGGCGTAGCGGACGTTCCCCGGCACCGCGATGCCGGTCTCGGCCAGCCGCTCACGCTTCCAGGCCTGCGTGTCCGGGTGATCGACTTCGGTCACCCGCAACTGCGGGTGCGGGTTGCGGTAGGCGAACGTGTCCAGTCCCGCGCCGAGGATCACCAGCTCGCGCACCCCGCGCGTGACGGCCGCCCCGATCGCGTCCTCGGCGAAACGCGTCCGCGCCGCGATGAACAGCCGCATCGCCGCCCGCGGTGCGTCCGCCAGGAGATCCGCTCGCGGTTCATTCAGGATTCGTACGGCGAGAGGGTCCCGGAAGATCGACCCCTCCTCGATCAGCTGGTGCGCGGCTCGATAGCGCGCGGCGCTCCACGCCGTCCGGCTCGGCTCACCGTTGCGCATCAGAGCGTCCACCCGGCTTCCATCATCTGGGCGTCCACCCGGCTTCTCTTCATCAGGGCATCCACCCTGCTTTTGTCATCTGGACCCGCTCGCCGCGCATCGGCACGCCCTCCGCCAGCAGCCGGGCGCGCGCCTCCCGCTCGTGCCCCGGTGGGAGCCGGCCGCTGCTGCTCACCACCCGATGCCACGGCACGCCGCCACCGTGCCGGGCCATGATCGTGCCGACCTGGCGCGGCGAGTTGCGGCCGGAGCGCTCGGCCAGGGCGTCGGCGATCGCGCCGTACGACATGACCCGCCCCTCCGGGATGGCCTCCACCATCGTCAGGACGTGTTCGACGTACTCCTCGGGTGTCATCAATCGCCACCATATGGGATCTGACCGCGATCGACAGCGGCCCGCCTTGCAGAATGGGCCGAGTGCGGGATGTGGTGACCGGTGCGCGCCGGATCGTGGTGAAGGTGGGGTCGTCCTCGCTGACCACCGCGGCGGGCGGCATCGACGACAAGCGGATGGACGCCCTCGTCGACGTCCTCGGCGGGCTGGCCACGGCCGGCCGTGAGGTGGTCCTGGTCTCCAGCGGCGCGATCGCCGCCGGCCTGGCCCCGCTGCAGCTGAGCCGGCGACCGCGTGACCTCGCCACCCAGCAGGCCGCGGCCTCGGTGGGCCAGGGCCTGCTGATCGGGCGGTACACCGCTGGTTTCGCGCGGCACGGGCTGACCGTCGGGCAGGTGCTGCTCACCGTCGACGACGTGACCCGGCGGGCGCACTACCGCAACGCGTACCGGACCCTGCGGAAACTGCTCGACCTGGGCGCGCTGCCGATCGTCAACGAGAACGACACCGTCGCCACCGAGGAGATCCGGTTCGGTGACAACGACCGGCTGGCCGCGCTTGTCGCCGCGCTCGCCGACGCCGACCTGCTGGTGCTGCTCTCCGATGTGGACGCCCTCTACACCGGCAACCCGTCCGATCCGTCCTCGCGCCGCATCGGCCTGGTCGCCGACGAGTCGCACCTGTCCGGCATCGACATCGCGACGCCGGGGCGCTCCGGCGTCGGCACCGGCGGCATGGTGACCAAGGTGGAGGCGGCCCGGATCGCCACCGGGTTCGGCATCCCGGTGGTGCTCACCGCCGCGCCCCTGGCCGGCCCGGCGCTGGCCGGCGAGGATGTCGGCACGCTGTTCGAGGCGGCGCCCTCCCGGCCGGCGGCCCGGCTGTTCTGGCTGGCACACGCCACCACCCCGCGCGGCCGGCTGCACCTGGACGCCGGGGCGGTCGCCGCGGTCGTGGCCCGCCGCAAATCGCTGCTGCCGGCCGGCATCACCGCGGTGGACGGGTCGTTCGCGGCCGGCGACCCGGTCGACCTGGTCGACGCCGGGTCCGGCACGCCCGTCGCCCGCGGTCTCGTCAACTACGACGCGGTGGAGCTGCCGGCGCTGCTCGGGCGGTCCACTCCGGAGTTGGCCGCGGCACTCGGTCCGGGCTATGAACGAGAGGTCGTGCACCGCGACGACCTGGTGCTGCTGTAGCCATCGTTGATTTTCTGAGGAGTTTGCCATGAGTGTGCTGGAGCAGGCGGCTGCCGCCCGGGTCGCGGCCATCGATCTCGCTGCGGCGACCCGCGCCGAGAAGGACCGGGCGCTGCTGCTGATGGCCGACCGCCTGGTGGAGCGCACCGACGACATCGTCGCGGCGAACGCCGTGGACGTCGCGAACGGCCGGGAGAACGGCATCGGCGAGGCGATGATCGACCGGCTGACGCTGACGCCGGAGCGGGTCCTCGCGATGGCCGACGGGCTGCGCCAGCTCGCCGCGCTGCCCGACCCGATCGGTGACGTGGTGCGCGGCTCCACGCTGGCGAACGGGCTGGAGCTGCGGCAGGTCCGGGTGCCGTTCGGCGTGGTCGGGATGATCTACGAGGGGCGGCCGAACGTGACAGCCGACGCCGCCGGCATCTGCCTCAAATCCGGCAACGCGGCACTGCTGCGCGGCTCCGGCTCGGCCTTCTCCTCGAACGCCGCGATCGTCTCCGTGCTGCGCAAGGCGGTCACCGACGCGGGCCTGCCGGCCAACGCGATCCAGCTGCTGGACGCCACCACCCGCGACTCGGTGAAAGAGCTGATGCGCGCTCGTGGCCTGGTCGACGTGCTGATCCCGCGCGGTGGCGCCTCGCTGATCAAGACGGTGGTCGAGCAGTCCACGGTTCCGGTGATCGAGACCGGGGTGGGCAACTGCCACGTCTACGTGGACGCCGCCGCCGACCTGGAGAAGGCGCTCGCGGTCACCGTGAACTCGAAGACCCAGCGACTCTCCACCTGCAACACCGCGGAGTCCCTGCTCGTGCACGCCGAGATCGCCGACTCGTTCCTGCCGCTGGTGCTGGAGGAGCTCGCGCTCAAGGGCGTGACAGTGCACGGTGACGCGCGGGTCGCCGGCTACAGCGACGACGTGATCGCCGCGACCCAGGAGGACTGGGGCACCGAGTACCTCTCCGCCGACATCTCGGTGGCGGTCGTCGACTCCCTGGAGGACGCGCTGGACCACATCCGCCAGTACGGCACCGGCCACACCGAGGCGATCGTGAGCGAGTCCGTCACGGCCACCCGGCGGTTCGTGGCCGGGGTGGACGCGGCGGCCGTGATGGTCAACGCGTCGACCCGGTTCACCGACGGCGGGGAGTTCGGGTTCGGGGCGGAGATCGGCATCAGCACGCAGAAGCTGCACGCCCGGGGGCCGATGGGGCTGCCGGAACTGACGTCGACGAAGTACGTGGTGACCGGCAACGGCCACACCCGCTGACCGCCCCCGCCCCCAGATTTCCGATCTTGGCGATTCGCCGACGAGCAGCGTTGGGAGATCGCGGCCTCCGCGGGGGCTGCGGGAGGCAGCGAGGGTTAGCGGCAGGCTCGCAGGGCCGTCAGGGTGATGTTGACGTCGAAGAGTGGGCCCTCGTTGCTGTCCCAGCCACCGTCGATGCGCTGGGTCTCGGCCAGTCGCTTGCGGGCGCTCTGGAGCAGCCAGTCGTCACCGAGATTGACCCGGCGCAGCGCGGCCGCCATCGCCGCCACGTCCGCCGGGGCCATGTCCGGAAGCCGCTCGCCGAGCACCTGCTGCACCCGCGCCGACTCGTAGTAGAACTGGCGCTGGTGCAGCAGACCCGCGGCGTGCCAGCCGACCGCCAGGAACGACGGCCAGGTGCCGTCCGGGTTCAGCTGCGACACCACCCAGCCGGCGGCGCGGGCGAGCGTGTCACCGTACGGCGAGCGGGTCTGATAGGGGTCGGCCTCCACCGCGGCCGCGGTCAGCCAGAAACCGGCCACCGACGTGAGGTAGAGGGTCGCCTCCGGGTCACCGGGCATCGCCCACGGCGGGGCCTGCTCGGCCAGCGACTCGTGCTCCTGCCAGGTGCCGTCGCCGCGCTGGGCCACGGCCAGCCAGTTCAGCGCGCGCTCGACCACCGGGCCGCGCAGGCTGCCCAGGTCGTCCAGCTCGGCCAGGCGGAAACAGGTGGCGTCGATCGACGGGACCCCGCCCTCGGCGGATGCGGACCAGCCACCCTCCGGCATCTGCCCCGCCGCGATGCGGTCGACGACGTCCTCCGGCGCCGGCTGACCGGTCCGGAGGTACGACAGGCGGGCACGCTCGACCGGGTCACCGTGTGCGACCACGTACCCGATAGCGGCATCTATATCGACCACTGTGGTGACGCTACCGTCCACTCCTGAGTTTCGCTGTGCCGATCGGTATGAGTGACTCTAGGGAGTTGCCACGCCAACCCCCTAGAGTGACAGTCATCAGTACGCCGGCAACGACGGGTCGACCGTGTTGACCCAGGACACGATGCCGCCCTGCACGTGCACCGCGTCCTTGAAACCGGCCGCCTTCAGCGCGGCCAGCGCCTCCGCCGAGCGGACACCGGACTTGCAGTGCAGCACGATCTGCTTGTCCTGCGGGAACTGCGACAACGCCGTACCCGAAAGGATCTCGCCCTTGGGGATCAGGACCGCGCCGGGGATCCGGTTGATCTCCCACTCGGCCGGCTCGCGGACGTCGACCAGGAAGATGTCCTTGCCGGAGTCCTGCCAGTCCTTGAGCTCACGGGCCGTGATGGTCGCGTTGAAGGTGGCCTCCTGCGCCTCGACCGAGACCGCGCCGCAGAAGTCCTCGTAGTCGTCCATCAGGTCGGTGAGCGTCGGGTTCTCCCCGCAGAGCACGCAGTTCGGGTCCTTCCGGACCTTGATCTTGCGGTACTCCATCTCCAGGGCGTCGTAGACCATCAGGCGGCCGACCAGCGGCTCACCGATGCCGGTGATCAGCTTGATCGCCTCGTTGACCTGGATCGAGCCGATCGACGCGCAGAGCACACCGAGGACGCCGCCCTCGGCACAGCTCGGAACCATGCCGGGCGGCGGCGGCTCCGGGTAGAGGCAGCGGTAGCAGGGACCGTGCTCCTCCCAGAAGACCGAGGCCTGGCCGTCGAAGCGATAGATCGAACCCCAGACGTACGGCTTGCCGAGCAGCACCGCGGCGTCGTTGACCATGTAACGCGTCGCGAAGTTGTCGGTGCCGTCGACGATCAAGTCGTACTGGCTGAAGATCTCTTTGACGTTGTCCCGGTCCAGCGCGGTGTTGTGAATGACCACGTTGACCAGCGGGTTGATCTCGGCGATGCTCCGCGCCGCCGACTCCGCCTTGGGCGTGCCGACGTCGGAGACGCCGTGGATCACCTGACGCTGGAGGTTGGACTCGTCGACCGTGTCGAAGTCGATGATGCCGAGCGTGCCCACGCCGGCCGCGGCCAGGTAGAGCAGCGCCGGCGAGCCGAGGCCACCCGCGCCGACCGCGAGGACCTTCGCGTTCTTCAGCCGCTTCTGCCCGTCCATCCCGACATCGGGGATGATCAGGTGTCGCGAATAGCGGCGGATCTCATCGACGCTCAGCTCAGCGGCCGGCTCGACGAGCGGGGGCAGAGCCACAGTTCACTCCCCGGGGTTCGGTGGATTCGGTGTTACGGAACGCCGACCATTGTTGCTCGTCGCGACGCAACACGCCCATGACGAGGGACACGGGCCCGACATGCGGGATCGCGGAATAATCAGGCGGCCGGCTCACCCGAGTACCGTTTGCCGTCGAGATAGGGCCAGGCGTTGCGGGTGCAACCCTTCAGGCCGTACGTCTGCGGCATCATCACCGGCGCCTTCTCCCCCTCGCCCGGACACGCCTCGTGCCCGTGGCCCAGTTCGTGCCCGACCTCGTGGTTGATCGCGTACCGCCGGTACTCGTCGACGTGCTCCGCGTACTCCGGGATCGCGTCCGTCCACCTGTCGACGTTGATGATCACCTGCCCGGGGACCCGGCACGAGGTGAAACCATCGGTGTGCAGGCCGCCGGTGGCGCACATCTTCTCCGACGTGCCCGCCGACGCCAGATAGATCGTGAAGTCCGCGTTGCCGGCGCTCGGCACCCGCCGCAGCCGCAACCGCCCGTCGTTGACCCAGCTCCGCTCGTCACCGAGGGTCCGATCGATCATCTCGGCGAACGCGGCCGGCGCCGTGCCGTCCACGGTCTTCTCCACGGCCACCCGGAAACGGTGCAGCTTCCCGCCGGTCCCGAGCATCGGGCCGCGCGACTTCGCGTACCGGAACTCCCCTGCTCCTTGGCCTGCCGCCTCCTCCTCGACCGGCGCTTGCGCCCGCACATCGTTCGGCACGATGCCCTGCGTCGGTGCCGGGGCCGGGGTCTGCACGCCTGCGCCTTCGCCGAGGCCTGCCGGTTCGGGCGGGAGCGGCTTGTCCTGACTGCGGAGCTCATGACCCACGATCAAAACCCCGGCAACCACCATGAGGTACGCGAGGAGCACCGTCCGCCGTCGTCGGCGAATGGTCCGTCGCGTTCCGGCGTCCGGCGCGCCGTACCGAGCCGTCGCGTCGGGGTCGGGGTCGTAGTCGGCGGGTTCGCCGTCGGCGGTTCGGTTGGCGGCTGTTTGGTTGGCGGCTGTTTGGTTGGCGGCGGTTCGGTTGGCGGCGGTTCGGTTGGCGTCGCGGGCGAAGGCGGCTGGCAGGAAGCCGTCGTCGTGGTCGTCATGGTGGGGGTGGCGGTCGTAGTCGTCGGTGTCTGTGGCCGGGCGGTGCCCGGGGTGTGGCTGGTCCGGGTCGGATAGGTACAAGCGCTCGGCTGTCGTGTCCTCCGGGGTTGAGTCGTGGGTTTCCGGGGGGTAGGCCCAGGCGTCGTCCGGGGCGATGCTGTGGGCCGGCGCTGTGCTGTGGGTTTCTGGGGTGTCGTGTTGCTGCGGCTCGACGTGGGTGGGGGTCGCTTGGCGTGTCGCTGCCTCGGGCAGGGTTTCCGCATCGGGGTGGTTGTGGGTTGGCGCTTCTCCCCAGATGGGCGTCCCTTCCCACACAGACGCCTCGGCGCGGGTGGCTGTCTCCGCTCCGGTGGCTGTCTCCTGGAGGGTGGGCGTCTCCGCCAGGGTGCCTGTCTCCTCGCGGGTGGCGGTCTCCTCGCGGGTGGGCGGAATGTACAGATTGGCGGGCAGCTCGGCTGGGAGCCGGAGGCTTGCCGGGAGACCCCTCGCCGGTCGGCTGTGCTCGTAGTGCTCCTCGACCGCCTGGGTCTCATGCCCCCAGTTGGTGGCTTGTTCCGGTTGTGCGTCCGGCCGAGCCTCGACAGCGGAGTCGGCCGCCCCCGGCATCGCAGCGGACGCGGGCGTCAGCGAGGCGGGCGTGGACTCCAGAGACGGCGTGGGCACAGACGTGGTCTTCAGCGATGACGTAGGCGTCCGCGACGGAGTGGACGTCCGCGTGGCCGATGCCGGCGCGGGCGGAGATGCCGGCGCTTCGGGCGCGCGGGCGATGACGGGTTGGCTGGGGCGGGAGGCGGCCAAGCGCTCGGCCGCAAGCTCCAGGATTCCCCGCGTCATCTCGGTGCGCTCGGGTCCGGTGTGCTCGGGTCCGGTGCGCTCAGCTCCGGTGCGCTCGGATGGAGTGTGCTCCGGTTGAGCGTGCTCGGATAGGACAGCGTCCTTCCGGTTAGGAAGCGCACGAGTACTCGCGGCGGCGCGGGTCGACCGGTTCGTCTTTGTGGAAGCGCCCGACCGGGCTTCCAGTGCAGCTTCTACGGATCGCACGCGTGCCGGTGTGGCCCGGTTCTCCGGAACGGCTTTGGCCGGTCCGGCACCGCGGCCCGCGAGAGCTGCTCGGTTTGCGGCTTTCGTGCTGTCGGCTTGCTTCTTCGCTCGCGAAGTCGCCTTCGGCTCCGCGACCGCCTGTTCCGCGGTGGCACTCGACGCGCTGTTCTTGACGCTGTTCGTGGACGTGCGCCGCATGCTCTTCGCGGGTGGCGGCGTGGGTTCGGGTTGAGTCGCCGAGGTGGTCTTGCGCGCGGCCCGGCTGGACGTCTTGCCGGTCGGCTGCTCGTCAGCAGGCGGACGGCTCGACGTCGATTTGACGGCGGACGACCTGACAGCAGAAGACGCCTTGACGGCCGTCGACTTGACGGCAGCAGACGCCTTCACCGCAGCAGAAGCCTTGACCGCAGCACGCGCCTTGACCGGAGTCGACTTCACCGCAGCAGACGCCTTGACGGCCGTCGACTTGACCGGCAGGGACTTAGCCGCTGTTGATTTGCCGGTTGCCGATTTCGCGGCACTCGACTTGACGGCGGTGGACTTGAGGGCGGTGGACTTGAGGGCGGCTGGTTTGACCGGGGCTGACTTGACCGCCGACGTCTTGACTGCAGTTGACTTGACGGGTGTTGAGTTCGCTGTCGACGGGTCGGCTTGAGTTGACTTGACGGGTACAGACGTCGTGGTGGACGAGTTGACTGCAGTTGATTTCTTTGTGGTCGACTTCGCGGCTGTCGACTTTGAAGGATTCGCGACTTCTGTCGTCTCGTCTTCCGGATCCTGCTCGGCAGCATGCTTCCCGCCCCGGCGTGCGGGCTCGGCAGACGCGGTCACCACGGCCCGGCCGGATGTTGACGTGGCAGCAAGCGTTCGGCTACGACCAAACGCCTCGTTCGCCTCGGCGTGCAGCGGTGTTGTCTCGTCTGGTTCCGGGTCGGCGGCGCGGTGTGCTCCTACCCGCACCGGTGGCAGACCGGCCATCAGCGCGGCCTCGGCTCGGGAACGCTCGACGGAACGCCCGGCGAAGGAAGCACCGGGCTCAGCGGGGCTATTTGTCGCGTTTGCCATAGCAACCGCCAGCGTGCCACGACTCGCCGCTTGTCACAGGACTTTCGCGTTTCCGTCCGGAAGATCCGGGACGGTCACCTTGCCTGGTGGACGAGCCGCGACGCCGCACGGCTCGTCGGCGAGTCACTCAGCTTGAGTTGATCGCCGGTTCCGACTTCTCAATGAAGCGCCTGACGCCGCTGGGGGGGTAACGGGGCAGCGAGGCCGGCGGCGCATGCTTTGGCGCAACCGCCGATGGCGAGTGCACCCCCGCACCGCGGTTACTCCGGACGTGTGGAGTTCAGGCACGCTCTAGTCACCCCGTGTGCCGGAATCCGAGGTAAAGGCGGCGCTTCGCGGAAAACTCGGGACGCCCCGGGCCCCGCAGGCTTCCGCGATGCCGCAGTGTTCCGCCGACGCCGGTGA
This sequence comes from Actinoplanes sp. NPDC023936, assembly GCF_040639325.1. NCBI lineage: Bacteria > Bacillati > Actinomycetota > Actinomycetes > Micromonosporales > Micromonosporaceae > Actinoplanes > Actinoplanes sp. NPDC023936. The sequence goes on from NZ_JBEZZR010000002.1 coordinate 454,086, forward strand.
CCGACCGTGACACGGCGCGCCAACTCCCGCATTTCCGGTGCTCACAGCCCCGCGAGGGCGGCGCGACTCGGGCTGCCGCCCATGTGAGGGTGGCGCACCCGCCCGCCACGGCTCGGGCTGCGGCCCATGCGCAAGCCGCCATCAGCTAGCCGGGACCAGCGTCAGATCGCGGGGCCCGCGAAGCTGCGGTTGTCCCGGCGAGGCCAGGCGTACGGCACGCAGCCGCGCAGCGTCAGTGTCTGCTGGACCATCACCGGGGCGGGACCGCCCTTCTTCGGGCAACCCTGATGACCGTGGCCGAGCTCGTGCCCCACCTCATGGTTGATCACGTAACGCCGGTAGGTGGCCAGCTCCACCTCGGCGTTCAGATAGGGCGTCGCCGACAAGTGCCAGCGGTCCAGGTTGATGATCGCTTTGCCGGGGGTACGGCAGGAGGTGTACGGGACACCGCCCACCCTGATGTTGGTGCCGCCCCGGGCACACATCTGACCCGCCGTGTCCCGGGTCGCCAGGTAGACCGTGAAGTCGGCCTTGTCGGCGCCGGTGACCATCTGCAGGCGCAGGTTGCCGTTGCCGATCCAGCTCCGCTTGTCGCCGAGGACCGACTCGACCTGTGCGGCGAAGGCGTCGGCGTCCTCGTTGCTGCCCTTCTCCACGGCTACCCGGAAACGGCGCAACTGCCCCTTGTGGCCGAGGACGGGACTGCGCTTGGACCCGTACACAAATTGGCCTGAACCGTGCGTGGGCACCTTGCCGGAAAGTCGCAGCAGGCCCGCCGCCGGGAAGGGAATGGCGGACGAGGGCGAAGCCGAGGCCGCTTCCCCGACCGGCGCGCCGGGAATGCCGAAGAGCGGTGGCGTGGAGGCGCCCGGCGACGCGGCGGCCGGCGGCACGGAGCCGGACAGCGGCTGTGACGGGGGGTCTAGCGGCGCCGCAGGATCGAGCGGCGACGCGGCGGACGGCGACGGCGACGGCGAGGAGGCCGCCACCGGCGCCGGGTCGGCGGTCACCTGGTTGCCGATCACCACCGCGATCAGCACGACGAGCGTGAGCGCGAGGATCACCAGCCAGGACTGCCGCCACCGATCGGCGCGGTCAGAGCTGTACGGCCCGGCAGAAGAAAGCCCGGCAGACTGCGGCCCGGCAGAAGAAAGCCCGGCAGACAAGAGCCCGGCAGGCGGCTCGGCGGGCGGTGTTGAAGAGATCATGGGTCTTTCACCCTGGCACACGCTGTCGATCCGGCCCACCGAAAGTTGATCAACTGCGGTGTGGCACACAGGGACCGGGTGAAAGGTTTGAACTCAGTGTGGAGCGGTTTGCCGGATGTCGTCGAGCAGGCCCACGATGCCCCGGGCCACCAGCCTCGGCACCTCCATCTGGGCGACGTGGCCCACGCCCGGAAGCACCAGCAGCCGGCTGTCCGGAATCGCCCGCGCCACCTGGGCCGGCACCCGCGGATCGACCAGCTTGTCGTTGAGACCGCCGATCACCAGCGTCGGCGCCTGGACCCGGGCGGCGAGCCGCCACTGCGAATTCACCCCCGGGAGGTACGCCCGGAGGAAGCTCCCCACCAGACCCCGGAGGGTGCCCAGGTACGCCTTCGGATAGTGCGCCACCGTGTAGCGCAGCTGGATCTCCTCCATCGCCTCGGCACGGCGCTGCGGATGGACCTTGGTGGTGTCACCGAAGCAGGCGGCGAGGACCTGCTCGGCCATCTGCTCGGCGGTCACCCGGGTCAGCGCCCACGCCATCAGCCGCTCGGCGCCGGGCAGGGCGAGCAGCGGCAGCACCGGACCCTGTGCGGTGCGGCGCGGATTCAGGAACGGCATAGCCGGCGAGACAAGCGTCAGCGTGCGGACCAGGTCGGGGCGCAGAGCCGCGACCCGGACCGAGATCGAGCCGCCCAGTGAGTTGCCGATCAGGTGGACCGGCCCCCGGCCGGAGTGCTCCAGGTAATCGATGAGCGTCGCCGCGAAGGCCGGGATGGAGTAGCGCGGGATCGCGTCGCTGTAGCCGAAGCCGGGCAGGTCGACGGCCTGCCCGTCGAGACGGTGGGCGAGCAGGCCGGCCAGGTCCGTGAAGTTCTGCGAGGAGCCGCCGAGGCCGTGCACGTAGACGGCCGGCTCGGCGCCCGGCTGCCCCGGGGTGTCCCGGACGTGCAGCATCGAACCGCCGACCGTGACCCGGCGAGCGGGCCAGGGCGAGGGGATCTCATCCGCCGACAACAGCGCGCTGTCGTCGGCCAGCACCGCGCCTTTCATCAAGCCAACAGTGCCTCAAGGCGCCGGTTGACCGCCGCCAGTGTGGCGCGGACCATGGCATGCCGTTCGTCACCGGTCACCACGGCGGAACCGGCCAGCTGTTCCACCCAGCCGCCGTCGCAGGAGAGCAGCAGCACGACGACCGCCACCTGCATCTGGCCGAACGAGACAGCGGCGGCGTGCTCCACGAAGCAGCGGGCCGGGCCGTGCTCGTGCTGGGACGTGGCGAGCAGCTCGTCGACCGCTCCGGCGGTGGCCGTCGCGCAGAGGCGCAGAAGGTAACCGTCGACGGCCGGACCGGTCGCCACGCCGGACGCGGCGCGCTCGCCGGCGCGCAGCCGGACCTCCACGCTGGCGTCCGCGCCGAACGTGTTGACGTGCACGTTCTCGATGACCACGCGGGGGCCGGGGCTCTCACCCGGGTCGAGCGGGCGGGGCCGGCTCGCGTCGACCGGGACGAGCGAGGCGCGCTCGACGGCCGGGGTCCGCTGAGCGGGAGCCGCCGAAACCGGAGCCGGCGAGAACGGAGACGCCGAGACGGGCGGCGCCGAGAACGAGGGCGCCGAGACGGGCGGGGACGACACCGGCGCGGGGGTGACACGCGGCGGGGCGGAGGCCGGAGCGGCGGAGACGGGCGCCGCGGAGACCGGGGCCGGCACCGAGGCCCGGCCCGGGCGGGCCTGACCGGGAACGATCGGGGCGGACACCGGCGCGGCCGCGCGCGGCGGCGCCGAGATCGGGGCGGCCGCGCGGGGCGGCGCGGAGATCGGGGCAGCCGGGCCGTCGGTGGGCATCGCCGCGTCCAGGCCCATCCGGTCCTGGAGCAGCCGGGCCACGCGGCGGCTCACCTCGGCCGGGTCGGCGCCGTCGGACAGGTCCAGCCGGAGGCTGTGCGCGCCGGCCGGGGTGGCTCGCAGCGACGCGTCGCGGACACCTGCCACGCCGCGCACGGCGGCCAGGATGTCCTGGACGTCGAAGCCCTCCTGCCGCTCCTGCACCGGCACGACGTCACCGCGGCGCAGATGCGTCGCGATGCGCGCCAGGGCAGGCGCCTCGGCCGATGGCTCCACGGAGGGCGGCTCCGGAACTCGGGGGACGTCAGGCTGGGCCGGCACCCGCTGCGGCAGCGCGCCGCTGGGCTCGGTCACGGCCGCGGCGAGCGCGCTGTCCGGCTCCTCGGCACGACCGGGCGCGGGGTACGGGCTGGCGTCGTCGGTGAGTGGGTCGGTGGCTGGGGGGAACGCGACCGGCGCCGGGTCGTAGCGGCGCGGGAAGCTGGCCGAATCGTACGCCGGGCGGGCCAGCGCGGCCGGGTTGTCCACCGATCGCTGGTCACCCGCGGCTGCCGGGTCGATCTGGGGCAGGCCCTGCGCCAGCGTGTCGGTGACGAGCGCGTGCCGGGACCGCTCGGCCGGGGCCGGAGTGGCCGGGGCAGTCGGCGCGGCCGCCGCGGGCTCGGTGGCGGGCGCCCAGTCGGGCCTGGTCATCGGCATGGTGGCGCGTGGCGGCGGACCGTCCCGGTAGGAGTCGTCGAGATCACCCTCGTACGGGTACGGCGGTGCGCTGTTCGGCCGCGGCGCGGCGGCCGGGCTGACCGGCGTCGGGCTGACCGGCGTCGGGGTGGCGGGCGTGCGGCGGTGGCCGAGGATCTCGGCGAGGCGGCTGCGCTCACCGGGCCACGGCGCGGGCGGGTCGGCTGTCACGGAAGGGGGATTCTCCACCTGGTTCTGGGCCGGAACGGCTGACGACGGGAACGACTGACGCCCGAACGGGCGTCCATCCGACGGGCGACGCCACGGCGGCACGTCCGTCTCCTGCTCCACTGCCGCGCCCGCGTTCGACCACGGACTGTCGGCGTTCGCCCACCCGTTCACTCGACTGCGGTCACGCGAGTCGGCACCGTTACCGCTCCCTGCGGCCCCGGTGTCTCCCGAATGCCCTGTTTCATCCACCGCGTGCTCCTCGCTCGCCCCTGCTGAGGCTACCGTGTGGTTGCAGTGGCGATAAGTTGCAGCGTCGCGACAATTGCCCGCACGACCGCGACAAGCGCCGATCCGGGCAATCCACGACGACGAACCGCGGGGACCGACCCCCTGGAGGTTGAAGAAATGACCGCTGCGTCCGGCGGGGCACAGACCGCCCGACCGACCCGCCTGCCACGTTCCGCGCGCCGCAAGCAGCTGCTGGCCGCGGCGCAGCAGGTCTTCGTCGCGCACGGCTACCACGCCGCGGCGATGGACGACATCGCGGAGCGTGCGGGGGTTTCCAAGCCCGTTCTCTACCAGCACTTCCCCGGCAAGCTGGAGCTCTACCTGGCCCTGCTGGACACGCACTGCGACGCGATAATCGCCAAGGTGCGGAGCGCCATGCTGGCCACTCCCGACAACAAGGAACGCGTCAAAGGCGCGGTCCGCGCGTACTTCGACTTCATGGATCACGAGAGTGAGGCGTTCCGGCTGGTCTTCGAGTCGGATCTGCGCAACGACCCGCAGGTGCGCCAGCGGGTCGAGCGGGTCGAGCAGGGCTGCATCGCGGCTGTGACCGACACCATCATCTCGGATACCGGGCTCCGCCCGGATCAGGCCGAGCTTCTGGCGTCCGGCCTGGCCGGAGCGGCCGGACAGGCCGCGCAGTTCTGGCTCGCCAACGGCCGGCGTACGCCTAAAGCTGAAGCCGAAGCGCTCGTAGCAGCGCTGATCTGGCGCGGGATCGCCAGCTTCCCGCTCCAGGGAGGTTCATCAGCCGGAACGCCGCCGGAAATCGGATAGCCTCATCAGCGGAGAACGTTGACAGAGGAGGGCTCCGTGGAGGTCAAGATCGGCGTGCAACATTCGCCGCGTGAGCTTGTGCTGGAGAGCGCGCAGACCCCGGCGGAGGTCGAGCAGGCGGTGTCCGAGGCGCTGGCCAAGGACGGCGTGCTGACGCTGACGGACGAGAAGGGCCGCAAGGTGATCATCCCGGTCGCCAAGGTGGCCTACGTGGAGATCGCCGAGGCGTCGCACCGCCCGTTCGGCTTCACGACGCGCTAATCGACACATAGCTATACAACGGGAGGGCGCCCTGATCGCAGGGTTCCCTCCCGTAACTTGCTCTCGGGTGCGTCCGGCCCCAGGTCGGGTAGACTTGCGCCGTCGCCGTCCTCGTCGATTTGTCAAATCGACCCCGGGTCCGGTTCAAACCGGGCCCGCGAAGCACGGCGATCGCGCGTGCGGCCCGCAACACCCGCGTGTGGCCCGCGCCAAACAAGACCGCGCCCCAGACTTCGACGGGCGCACCACGAGAGGGCACCCGTAAAACTTCATGACCGACAATGAGCAAGCTCTAGTACCCGTCACCAGCCGTGCACCGGTCCGTCCGGACAGCCCCACCTTCGCCGAGCTGGGCGTTCGCGCCGAGACTGTCGAGGCGCTGTCCAAGGCGGGCATCACCCACGCGTTCGCCATCCAGGAGTACGCGCTGCCCATCGCGCTGCGCGGCACCGACCTGATCGGCCAGGCGCCCACCGGCACCGGCAAGACCCTCGGCTTCGGCCTGCCCCTGCTCGAGCGCGTCACCGCGCCGTCGGAGGGCGCCGACGGCAAGCCGCAGGCCCTGATCGTCGTGCCCACCCGCGAGCTCGGCCTGCAGGTCGCCCGCGACCTCGCGGCGGCGGGCAGCACCCGCGGCGTCCGCGTCCTGCCGATCTACGGCGGCGTGGCGTACGAACCGCAGGTGGACGCCCTGAAGAAGGGCGTCGAGATCCTGGTCGGCACGCCCGGCCGCCTGCTCGACCTGTCCAAGCAGAAGCAGCTGAAGCTCAGCTCGGTCCGCGCGCTCGTCCTGGACGAGGCGGACCGGATGCTCGACCTCGGCTTCCTCGAGGACGTCGAGAAGATCCTCGCGATGCTGCCCGACCAGCGTCAGACGATGCTCTTCTCGGCCACCATGCCGGACCCGATCGTCGCGCTGTCCCGCCGGTTCCTGCGCAACCCGGTGACGATCCACGCCGGCCACACCGCGGAGAGCGCGGCCTCGCCGCTGACCAAGCAGGTCGTCTACCGCACGCACCCGATGAACAAGCTGGAGATGGTGGCCCGCATCCTGCAGGCCCGCGGTCGTGGTCTCACGATGATCTTCACGCGCACCAAGCGGGCCGCCGACCGGGTCGCCGAAGACCTCGATTTCCGTGGCTTCGCCGTCGCGGCGGTGCACGGCGACCTGGGCCAGGGCGCCCGGGAGCGGGCGCTGCGGGCGTTCCGCAGCGGCAAGATCGACGTGCTGGTCGCGACCGACGTCGCCGCCCGTGGCCTCGACGTGTCGGGCGTCACCCACGTGATCAACTACGACTGCCCGGAAGACCCGGAGACCTACACCCACCGCATCGGCCGCACCGGCCGGGCGGGCGCCACCGGTGTCGCGATCACGTTCGTGGACTGGGAGGACATGCCCCGCTGGGTGCTGATCGACAAGTCGCTCGGCTTGGGCATGCCGCAGCCGCCGGAGACCTACCACACCAGCCCGGCGCTCTACGCCGACCTGGACATCCCGGCCGAGGTCTCGGGCACCCTGCCGACCGCCGACCGCAGCCGCGTCGGGCTGTCGGCCGAGGTCGAGGAGGACCTGGGCACCGCCAGCCGCCGTCCGGGCGGGCGCGGCCGGGACCGCGATCGTGATCGCGGACGCGGCGGCCGGTCCCGCGGCGGCTCCACCGGGCCGTCCGACAACGCCCGCTCCGACAACTCCGGCTCCGAGGCTGAGACGACCGAGCGGCCCAAGCGCGAGCGGCGCCGCCGCCGGGTGACCGAGGACGCCGAGGGTACGGCCACGCCGGCCGCCCCGGTGACCGAAGCCACCGCAGTGACAGAAGCCACCCCGGTGACCGAGGACGCACCGGCCGCCGAGGAGGCGCCCGCCGCCCCGCGTGCCCGGACCCGGCGGCGCCGCACGCCCGCCACGGCTCCCGTGGCGTTCTCGGACGGCACCGCCGCCGAGGCGCCCGCTGCCGAGGCACCTGCTGCCGAGGCATCCGCCGCACCCGTTGCCGAGGCGCCCGTCGTCGCGGTTCCCGCGGAGGCGACGGCGGAGGCCACCGAGGGCGAGGCGGCAGCGCCGCGCCGCCGTCGGCGTCGCACCCGCGCCGAGACGACCGAGGCCGCCGAGGCCTGATCGCCGATGGTGAGAAGCACGGGACCACGGATGGTCCCGTGCGGCTCAGCGCCAGCGTTCCTCGAGCTCGCCGAGCAGCCCGATGTTGAGCCGGTACGCCGCAGCCACCTCGTCGAGGAAGGCGTTGCGCTCCCCGCGTGACCAGGGCACGGCGTTGAGCTGGTCGCGGTACCGAGCCCGGAACAGCGGCGGGTCGACGCCCTCGAAGACGAAGAACCGATACCCCTGCCGGTCCAGCCGGTACGCCTCGACGAGCCGCTGCCCGAGCCACTGCCCGCCGGACAGGTCACCGAGGTACCGCGTGCAGTGATGCGCCACGTACCCGGTGGCATGGTCGAACGCGGCGGACCGGATCCGGGTGCAGTACGTGGTCGTGGCCGGCAGCGCGGAGATCCGGCTCTGCCAGCGCGCGCCGAACAGGAATCGCAGGTCGGCTTCGAGCGCCGGGATCCGGAACAGCTCCGGGTAGACGAAGTGCCGGGCGACCGGATCGTCGGTCATCGCGGCGGCGGCCAGCTCCAGCGTCTCGTAGACGAACCAGTGCTGCGCGGCCAGTTCCGCGTAGGCGGCGAGTGGCAGCCGCCCGGTGGCGAGCCCGTCGACGAACCGACTCCGCTGCGCGACGGCGCGCCCTTCCCGGGTGACCTCCCGCAAGCGGTCGGAGAGCAGGCCGACGATCAACGACACCTCCTTGCCCGCTGATCAACCTAACCGTGCCGCGCGAGATCCACAGCCCCTCGGGCCGTGGGCAGAATGGAAGACATGCCAGAGCCGCTCGATCAAGTACTTGCCGAGGTCCGGGAGTTGTTGCTCGCCCCGGGCCTGACCCGGGCCGTCGCGGCCGGCCGGCGCCGCGGCCATGTGCCGTCGGTCACACGGGCGCAGGTGCGGCCGGTCACGCTCAAGTCCGGGCAGCGACTGCAGATCGTCACCGACGACGGCGCCCGTCCGTTCACCCGCAATGTCGCGCCCGGCGCCGAGGCGGCCGCCGCCTTCGACGAGCTGCTCGCCGAGCCGTTCGGCAACTGGCACGTGGAGACCGAGACGGCCACCGTCCAGGTGCGGGTGACCAAGAAGGGCGACGCCCAGGTCCACCGGGCCGCCGCGGCCGCCGCGGCCGCTGCCAAGCCCGCCGAGCAGGCTCACGACCGGGAGAAACAGTGGCTGCTCGACCCGGGTGACCCGCTCTTCGACGTGATCGGGGGCAACGCCGCGAAACGCCGCCAGATCGACGCGTTCCTGCGCGCGCTGGCCGCCACGCTCCCCGACGAGCTGCCGCAGCCGTTGCGGGTGGTCGACCTGGGCTGCGGCAACGCGTACCTGACCTTCGCCGCCTACCGTTACCTGCACATGCGTGGCGCGCGGGTCGAGGTGGTGGGTGTCGACGTCCGCGAGGACCAGCGGGTGCGCAACACGGCCGTCGCGGAGCGCCTGGGCTGCGCGAGCGAGGTCAGCTTCGTGGCCGGCACGATCGAGGACGCGCAGCTGCCGTTCGCGCCGGACCTGGTTCTCGCGCTGCACGCCTGTGACACGGCCACCGATCAGGCGCTGGCCCGGGCGGTGCGCTGGGAGGCGAAGTGGGTCCTCGCGGCGCCCTGCTGCCACCACGACATCGCCGCGCAACTGAAGACCCTCAAGACCCCTTTCCCGTACGGGGAAACGACACGTCACGCCATCCTCCGGGAGAGGTTCGCCGACGTGCTGACGGATTCGCTGCGCGCCGCCCTGCTGCGGCTCAACGGGTACCGGGTGGACGTGGTGGAGTTCGTCGACTCGGCGCACACCCCGCGGAACCTGCTGCTCCGGTCCCGCCGCACGGGCGCCGCGCCGACCGCCGACCAGCAGGCGGAGTACTCCGCGCTGACCGGTCAGTGGGGCGTGACGCCCGCGCTGGAGAAAATGCTCGCCGCCGAACTGCCCTAGCTCACCACGACGGTCCAGGCCGCCGTGGAGACCTTCCCGGCGACCTGGAAGTCGAAGAACATCCGGTAGGTGCCGGGGCTGGGCGCGGACAGCCAGAACTTGACCTTGCCGTCGATGAGCCGGCTCTCCGGGTGCACGTGGACGTAGGCAAGGTCGTTCTCCCGCAGGACGACCAGGTGGCCGAACGCCCCCAGGTAGGGCTCGACCGTCACCGGCTTGCCGGCGGGGTCCTTGACGGTCATCAGCAGCGGCTGGGTGGACTCGGTGCCGGGCGCTCCCTCGTACCCCACCTGGAAGCCCTGGGTGGTCGCGGCCCGCGCCGGATCGGGCAACGTCTCCGGCGTGTAGTTCCCGGCGACCGTCAGGTCGCTGCCCAGCGTGGTCGCGATCTGCGTGCCGCCGACGAGCGCCGTGAAGTCGGCGATCATGCGGTAACTGCCCGGCTCGGCGAGGGTGAGGTCGATGCTCCAGGTGCCGTCCGGCGCCATCGCCGGGTGCAGGTGCTGGAAGCCGGTGAGGTCGCGGCGGATCACGATGAGGTGCAGCGGCTTGTCGTGCACCACGGCGTACGTGGTGACCGGCGCGCCGCCGGGCCCGTGGATGGTGAACTCGAGTCTCTGCGCGCGGCCGGCCGGGAACGTGGTCGTCACCGGGGTCAGGGTCAGTCCGCCGGAGCTGAGCGACAGGCCGCCGACTGCCGCGCCGGCCGCGTTGGCGCCGGGCACCGGGACGCTCACGCCGTGGGTGTGCGGCTGGCTCTCGTCCACGACCGTCGAGGAGGCCGCCGGGGCGGCGCCGGTCGAGGCCGGGGCCGGGGTGGCGGTGGTGCCGTTGTTGAGGCGGCCCAGACCGTATCCGGCGAAGAGCACGACGATCAGCAGCGCGCCGAAGGCGGCCAGGCGGAACCCGGCGTTCGGCGGGATCGCGGGAGCCGTCGCGGCGGAGCCCAGAACCGGCGGCTCGTCGGTCCGCTCGGTTCCCGCCGTTTCGGGCACGGCGGGGCCGGCCGCGGCCGGGGCGTCGTCGGCGCCGGTGCGTGGCTCGGGGGCCGGGTGCGCCGCGGCGGCCGGGTCAGGCATCCGCGAGCTCGTAGCCGGCCTCGTCGACCGCCTCGCGAACGGCGTCGCCGGAGAGCGGCGTGTCGCTGGTCACGGTCACCGTGCCGGAGGTCAGGTCGACCTGGACGCCGGCGACCCCGGACAGCGCCGAGATCTCCTTGGTCACGGCCTGGACGCAGTGCGCGCAGGTCATGCCCGTCACCTGGTACGTGCTGGTCACCGCCATGATCGAACCCCTCCCTGGACTCGCGTCCCAACGGACATACCGACTATACCCCCCACCCGTATCAGCCTCCCGGCCGCCGTGAATTGGTCGTCCCCGGTCCGCCCGGGGTTCCCAGCGATCAGGAATCCGCCGGCCGCGAATTCCGGCGGATAGGTAGATTGCCGCCCGTGACGGATCGCAAGCACGGGCAGTACGTCCTCACCGAGGACCGGGAACGCGTCGACCTCGGCCGGGTGCATCGGTGGCTCTCCGAGGAGTCGTACTGGGCCGCCGGCCGGGAACGCGACATCGTCGTCCGCTCGATCGAGGGGTCGCTGCCCTACTCGATCTTCCTCGGGGACGAGCAGGTCGGGTTCGCCCGCGCGGTGACCGACGGCGCGACGTTCGCCTGGATCTGCGACGTCTTCATCGACCCGGCCCACCGCGGTCACGGACTCGGCACCTGGCTCGTCGACAGCATCCTGGAGAGTCTCACCGAGCGGGGCATCCTGCGGTTCCTGCTCGCCACCCGGGACGCGCACGAGGTGTACCGCCGGTCGGGCTTCGAACAGCTCGCCGGCGCGCACCGCTTCATGGAGATCGACCGCCGCCCCACCCGCAACGCGATCCTGGGTCTCGCAGCGGGCGACGGCCAGTCAACCGGCGATGGCCGGTCACCCCGCGACGGCCAGTCACCCCGCGATGGCCAGGGACAGCGGGAGAACGGCGTCGGCTCCCGCCCGGCGTAGGGCGCGGCCGGCCAGGGTCATCGTCCAGCCGGAGTCGACCAGGTCGTCGACGAGCAGGATCGGGCCGGTCACGCCGGCCAGGGCGGCGGACACGTCGGCCGGAACGGCGAAGGCGTCGTGCAACGCCCGTACCCTCTGGGCGCTGTTGCCCCGCGCGGAGGTCTCCCCCGCCACGTCCGAGGTCAGGACGCCGAGGAAGGGCAGCCGCCCCACCGTCGCGATGTGCTCGGCGAGGCTGTGGACAAGTTGTGGACGACGCTGTGAGCCGACCGCGACGACGGCCGCCGGGCGCTGCCGCCAGGCGTCCTCGCCGTGCGCCCAGGTCTTGAGCACCTCGACCACCGCGGCGGCGAGATCGTCCGGGATCGGGGCGTCCGCGGACTCCGGGCTCACCACCGAGCGCAGCCGGCCGCCCCAGCCCAGATCGGAGAGGCGGCCGACGGACCGGCCCGGCTCGATCTGCTCGGACGGCGGGATCTTGCCCTTCAGGCTGACGCCGACGGCGGCCAGGCCGGTGGGCCACATCTTCTTCGGCGCGATCACCACGCCGGGGCGGCCCAGGAACGCGTCCGCCGCGGCCACCGACGCCGACGAGATCTCGGCGTCGAAGAGGGGTCCGGCACAGTTGTCACAGCGCCCGCACGGTACGGCTTCCGGGTCGTCCAGGCAGCGGCGGAGGAACTCCATCCGGCAGTCGGGCGTGTCCGCGTACCCGATCATGGTTTGTTGCTCGGCGGCTCGCGCCTCGGCGACCCGGCGCAGTCGCACGGTGTCGTAGGTCCACGGTTCGCCGGTGGCGAGCCAGCCGCCGCGCGTGCGACGGACCGCGCCGTCCACATCGAGGACCTTGAGCATCAGTTCCAGGCGGGTGCGGCGCAGGTCGACGAGGGGTTCGAGGGCCTGCGTGGAGAGCGGCCGATCAGCGGAGAGCTGGGCCAGCACCGAGCGCACCTGGTCCTCCGGCGGGAAGGCGAGCGACGCGAAGTACCGCCAGATGGCCGCGTCCTCCCGCCCCGGCAGCAGCACCACCTCGGCGTGCTCGACGGCTCGGCCGGCCCGGCCGACCTGCTGGTAGTAGGCGATCGGCGAGGGCGGAGCGCCGAGGTGCACCACGAAACCGAGGTCCGGCTTGTCGAAGCCCATCCCGAGCGCGGACGTCGCGATCAGCGCCTTGATCTTGTTGTCCAGCAGGTCCTGCTCGGCGGCGCGGCGCTCGGTGTCCTCGACCTGCCCGGTGTACGACGCCACCGCGAACCCCCGCGACCGGAGGAACTCGGCGGTCTCGGTGGCCGCCGCCACCGTCAGCGTGTAGACGATCCCGGAACCCGGCAGCCGGTCCAGATGGTCGGCGAGCCACGCCAGCCGGTGTGCCGGGTCGTCGAGCCGCAGCACGGCGAGCCGCAGCGAGTCACGGTCCAGCGGGCCGCGCAGCACCAGCGTGTCGCCCTCGCCGAGCTGGTCGGCGACGTCCGCGGTGACCCGCGCGTTCGCGGTCGCCGTGGTGGCCAGCACCGGGGTGTGCGAGGGGAGCCCGGCCAGGAACGTCCGCAGCCGCCGGTAGTCGGGGCGGAAGTCGTGCCCCCAGTCCGAGACGCAGTGCGCCTCGTCCACCACGAGCAGGCCGGTGCTGGACGCGAGGCCGGGGAGCACGTTGTCCCGGAAGTCCGGGTTGTTGAGGCGCTCCGGGCTGATCAGCAGCACGTCGACCTCGCCGGCCCGCACCTCGGCCTCGATCAGCGACCACTCGTCCAGGTTCGCCGAGTTGATGGTCCGCGCCCGGATCCCGGCCCGGGCGGCGGCCTCCACCTGGTTGCGCATCAGCGCCAGCAGCGGCGAGACGATCACCGTGGGACCGGTCCGGGCGTCCGCTCGCAGCAGGGCCGTCGCCACGAAGTAGACCGCCGACTTGCCCCAGCCGGTGCGCTGCACGCAGAGCACCCGCCGGCGGTCGACGGTGAGCGCCTCGATGGCGCGCCACTGGTCCTCGCGGAGAACCGCGTGGTCCCCGGCGAGGCGGCGCAACACGGCTTCGGCGCGCTCACGGACAGCGGCTCGGTCCTGCGTCGTATCAGTCACCCGGCATGTCTATCAGCCCGGCGGGGTGCGGCCGCCGTCATCCACAGGCCGGGCCGTTATCCACAGCTTCCCGCCGGGGGTCTGTGCCGGCCGGGCCGGCCAGGCCCGCCCGGCGGGTCAGGCGGGGCGTCGTCCTGGCCCTGGGTCAGGCAGGGCGTCGTCCAGGACCGCCCGGTGGGTCAGGCGGGGCGTCGTCCAGGACCGCCCGATGGGTCGGGCGGGGCGTCGTCCTGGCCCAGCGCGGCGCGCAGCAGGCGGATCTCCCGTTCCGCGATGGCCGCGCCGGTGATCGGTTCGGCCGGCGGCTCAGGCTCGGCCGGCTCCATGCGCATGTGCCAGTCGGTGTGGACCGTGGTGTCCACCACCCAGCTGCCACAGCGCAGGCAGGTGTAGCCGTCCGGGTCCTCGATCGCGGCGGCCGGGCTGGTCGCGGTCCCGGTCACCGTGTCGGTGCCGTCCGGCTTCGCCCTCCCGCCGGGGGCCGGGACCTTCGCCGTGCCCCGGATCGCGCCCCACCGCTTGGCCCGGTGCATCTCCGCGGCCGTCCAGAGCCGGAACCACTCGTTCACGACCACCTCGGACGGAACGCGCAGCGCCTCCCCGAGCAGCTCGACCAGTTTCCAGGAGGGCATCATCTTGCCGCCCAGGACCTTGCTGAGCGTGGCCTTGCTGTACCGCACCCGCGCGGCCAGCACGGCCAGCGAAGGCTTGCCGCCGCTCAGGTGGGCGATGTTGAGCTGGTCGACGAGCTCGGTCCAGGCGCTCGTGCCGTCGACGAACCGCGCCCGCATCCGGGCGAACTCCCGGTCGTGGACCAGGTCGGAGGCGCCGATCATCGCGCCGGGCTGGCCGATCGGGGCCGGCTCGGACTCCCGGTGACGGCCGGCGGCGTAGGGATCTCCGCGGCGTGGGGCCGGCGCGTAGTGGAACGTCTTGCCCACGTCGTCGGCGTCGTCACGATACCGGGTCACCGGACGCCCCGATCACCGACAGTGACCGGACAGTGCTTCTCCGAAACGCTATTACTTGCGGACGGCGACATTCTTGCCAACCCTTCATTGCGCTGGTCTGGGTGGTCCCGAGCCGAAGATCAGATATGCGATAACGGGCTTGATGGTGGACAAGTCCGCACCGCCGGATACACATTCTGCACTCACCCGCACCGGTGCACCAACCCGGAATTCGGCGCCGACCGGACGATCCACAGGCCCGCGAAACGTGAAAGTTGCACACAACGGGTCGGTGGGCAGGCTCGTAGATCTTACGAGTCTCCATGGAAAGGGTGCCGGGAAAAGGATTGAGGGGCCAGGTGCGCGCTTGATCGCACACCGGCCCCTCAACCGTCCAGGAAGACCGCCACCATAGCCGCTTCCTGATATTGCTCAGCCGAAGTGGCCCGGGACCAACCGAACACAACATCGGGCAGGACCACTTTCGTCGCCCACGGGCGCCACCTTACCCGCCACCGCCCGGGGCCATCGAGATCGTTACCACTGTTAAGCGAGAGATAAGACTTCTCCGGCAACCCGGATCAGCACCGGCGAACCTCTCCGGCACGCCACCGAGAACGCAGATCGAAGCCCTTCACCAGGAGATTCCCAAACGGAATGATCGTACGGTTTCGAGTCGTCGACAATGGCTATCAGAATTGATCTACACAGCGACCGGGTCCGGGCCGGTCAATTAGATCACTTGAATCATCCGATCGTGCCGCCGATCAGACTCTCCGGAGGATGCCGGACGGCGACAGCAAAGGAACAAGAAAGACTCACTGTGAGCATTCCCTTTCCATTTACATTGCGATCCGGCGTGCCGAATGGCGATGGCCCCGACGCACTGCGCGTTGTTTATGACAGATCCGCCACGACCACCATTGTCGGCCGGATTCCTCACCGACCGCCGGTCCGGAATTCCGACGTCCGATCCCGGCCTAACGGGCCAATGGGGCATTTGGCGATTAAGCGACACTCTAGACATGGCTTGCTTACCGTCCGTGATGGCCGTGGCGGCTTCGCGTATTGAGTTGCGCAGATTTTCGTCAGAGATTTTCCGGCGTGTCGATCTTCGAACGGTCGTCCGGCGGTGGACGGCACGGTTCCGCTCCGGGGCCGGCACGGTGACCCCTCCTAACCGGCACGGTGGCCGCTTCGCCGAAAGTGGCGAAGCGCGGCGGCCGGGGTGAAAGTCTCGACGCATGACCACGACGATCGCCGAGAAGCTGATGATCAAGTCGAACTCGACTGTCTGGCTCAACGAGCCGTCCCGGCTGCCGCTGCTCACCCCGATGCCCGAGGGCGTCCGCGAGACGGGCGTGCTCGCCACCGCCGGCACCGCCGTGCTCTTCGTGGAGGACGCGGCGGGTGCGCGGGAGCAGCTGGCCGAGCATCGGGCGGATCTGGATAAGCCCGGGGCGTTCTGGATCGCGTACCCGACGGGGAACTCCACCGACCTGGACCTCTCGCCCATCGTCGCCGACTACGACCTGCGAGCCTGCGACCAGGTGGCGATCGACGAGCGGTGGCAGGCCCTGCGATGCGAGGTCAACCAGCCCGGCTAACGGCCCAGCACCGACCCGCCGTTCACGTTGATGATCTGCCCGGTGACGAAGCCGCCGCCCGGGCCGACCAGCCAGCGCACCGCCTCGGCGATGTCGCCCGGCACACCGGCCCGCTTGACCAGGGTGGCGTCGATCCGCGCCTGATGTCCCTCCGGGGTCATCCGGCCGAGGAAGAACTCGCTGTCCGTGACGTATCCCGGTGAGATCACGTTGGCGGTGATCCCGTCCTGGCCGAGACTCGTGGCGAGATCCAGCGCGTACCCGTGCAGTGCGGCCTTGGCTGCGGAGTACGGCCCGCCGCCGCCGCGCTGAGCCGCGATCGAACTGGTCAGGATGATTTTGCCGCCGGGGCGGCGCAGCCTCGGCAGCAGCGCCGTGGTGGTCAGGACCGCTGTCAGCACGTTCGAGTCGAGGTTGGCCCGCCAGCGCTCGGCGACCCCCTCCAGGGTGCTCTCGTCGTGCGCGACGTACGCCCCGGCGTTGTTCACCAGCACGTCCAGGTCCCGGTCGCCGACCGCCTCGACGACCCTCGCCACCTGGGCCGGGTCGGAGACGTCCGCGGTCACCGCGCTCGCCTGCGGGCCGATCCACTTCACCGCGTCGGCGAGCACCTCGGCGCGCCGCCCGACGATGATGACGTCGAAACCCTCGCCGGCGAGCATCCCCGCCGTCGCCTTCCCGATGCCGGTCCCACCGCCGGTGACCACTGCGAGTCGTGTCATGGTCCGAGCCTATCGACCGGTTTTGAGCCGGCGTGCTCACATCGCCAGCGAGAAGCCGGCGCCGCGCTTCGGGATGGGCGCCGGATCGCGCTGCGGTGTCTGCGGCACGGCTGGTTCGCGTACCCCATCGGGCTGCCCACCGGCCCGGCGCGGCGGCACACGCTTGCGCTTCCCCACCTTGGCCGGGGGTTCCTCGCCGGTCGCCGCCCGCACCGAGTTGTTGTTGACGGCGCCCGGGCCGGTGCTGCCCAGCACCTCCGCGCGGCACGGCAGGCCGTCCACCGAGAAGGACAACGGCAACGGGTTCCGGTCGCGATATCCGCCGTGCAGCAGGACCGATTTCGATCGTCCCTTGCCGCTCACCGCGACGTGCCGGCCCTGCTGGCTGATCGCCTTCGAGGCCGGTGCCAGTCGCTGCGTGCCGGGGTAACGGAACTCCACCCGCCAGCGGGCGTTCGCCGCGGCAGTCGTCATCACTGTCAGCCGCGCCACGAAGTCGGTGCCGGAGTCGCGCCGTACCTCGTAGGTCACCGCGCACCGCCCGCGCGGGGTGCTCGCGGTGCCCAGGCTGCCGACGGCCGCGTCGGCCGAGCCCGCCGCGGCGGTGTGCGTCGCGCCGGTCTCGCCCGCCTCCTCGCGGGCCGACCAGCTGAGCGCGGACGAGCCGAGCAGCAGCACCGTGGCGAACGCGGCGATCGCGGACATCCGGTTGCGCCGGCGATCGGCGGTGTCGCGCAGCCGGCCGAAGGGGGCGGTGAAATTCCGGCCACCCGGGAAGAGGCCGCCCAGGAAGAGACCACCGCCCAGCGGGCGCACGTGGCGGATCCGCAGCGCCGCACCGATCTTCAGGCCGGCACGCAGGCGCAGCTTCATCACCTGGGCCGCGTCCCGGCGTGGCAGCCCCCAGGACCGTTTGCCGGCCGGCGCCGAGGGTTGCTCGCCGTCGCGGGCCGGGGATCCCTGCGGGGCAGGGCAGGGGAATCTCTGGGTCGCCGGCATCGGCACGACGGCTCGGGCGGCCGGGACGGTCGGGCGTTCGCCGCTCCGCAACGGCGGGATGATCGGCCGCACCCCGACCGCCGCGGCGAGGGCCCGGGCCACATCGGCCGCGCCGGGCCGGCCGGCCGGATCCTTGGCGAGGCAGCGGAGGCACATGGCGGCCACCGCGGCCGGCATCCCGGGCACGTCGGGCAGCGGCGCCGGGTCGGAGTACAGGTGGGCACGGAGGGCCTCGGCGGTGTTCTCGGCGGGCCACGGCATCCGGCCGGTGAGCGCGCGGTAGAGCAGCAGGCCGAGCGCGTACACGTCGGTGGCGGGCGAGACGGACGCGCCGCCGAGCCGTTCCGGCGCCAGGTACGCGGGCGTGCCGAGCAGGCTGCCGTCCGGGGCGGCGTCCCGCTGCCCGACGACCGCGGAGATCCCGAAGTCGACCACCTTCGCGCCGGCGCCGGTGAGCATCACGTTCGCCGGCGTGACGTCGCGGTGCACGACGCCCCGGGCATGCGCGGTGGCCAGCGCCGACGCCACCTCGACCGCGATGATCACGGCCTCCCGCCAGGGCAGCGAGCCCTGCCGTGCGATCCGGGCCCCGAGCGACTCCCCGTCGTTCAGCTCCATCACCACGAACGGGACGGTCAGCTCGTCGGAGAACCGCGCCTCACCGAAGTCGTGGATGCCGGTGATGTGCGGATGGCAGAGCCGGGCGGCGGCGAACGCCTCCTGCCGCAGCCGATCCCGGAAGGTACGGTCCTCGGCCAGCTGCGGCGAGAGGACCTTCACGGCGACGTCGCGCCCGAGCGTCTCGTCGTAGCCACGCCAGACCACCGACATCCCACCGGTGCCGAGCTTCTCGACGAGCCGGTATCGCCCGGCGATACGGAGCGATCCGCCCTGACCGTTTCGCTCCGTTCGCGCCATGCGCCGATTCTCGCCCGAGCAGCGAGCCCTCCGGACCCGCACCCGAAAACCCGTCCCTAAACCCACCAACCGCCCCATTTCCGGCCCGCCGCCTCCCGCCGAACTCCACGGGGGCGATCTTGGCGAGTTGCCGCCATTGAGCAGATCGCCAAGATCGCGGAAGAGCGGCGAGTGGGAGGGGACGAGGGGGTGGGTATCAGCCGGCCAGCAACTGGTCCACCGGGGCGTAGTCGTCGGTCAGGACGCGGGCGTCCGCGACGAAGTCATCCAGTTCCTTCCCGGACAGCAGTGTCACTGGCTGTTTCACCCCGGACAGGCCGGTTCGCACCGTTTCCAGCGGCAGCGGGCTCTTCGACGCCAGGATCACGAAGTTCGACCCCTGCCCACCCGCGATCGCCTCCGGCGGGGCGATCAACGCGACATGCGGGAACGCCGCCGCCACCGTCGCCACCTCGGCACGGATGAAACGGTTCGGCGGGTAGTCGATGACGTTCTGCGCGTAGATCCCACCGTCCCGCAGCACGCGCGCCACGTCGACGGCCATCTCCCGGGTCGCCAGATGCCACGGCACCACCAGATGACCGAAAGCGTCCCCGACGACGAAGTCATACGACGAGCTCGCCTGCCCGGCCACCCCGACCCGCGCATCTCCCACCTGAACCCGCAGGTCGGGCCCGGTGACGAGGCCGAGCTTCTGCTTGTCGAGATCGACCAGGCCACCGTCGAGCTCCAGCACGAGCTGGTCGCTGCCGGGCCTGGTGGTCCGCAGATAATTGGGTACGGTGAATCCCCCGCCCCCGATGTGCAGGGCCTCCACGGGCCCGGGCCGCAGCCCGTCGAGGACCGCGCCGATCCACTGGACGTACTCGAATTCGAGGTACCGCGGGTCGTTCAGGTCGACGTAGGAGTGCCGCGCCGAGTTGAGGATCAGCGTCCGCCCGCCGTCCCGGGCCGGATCCGCGTCGACCCGCGCACAGTGGTAGGCGGTCTCCAGGTCGCACGGTGTCGGCGAGGTGGCCCCGAGCCCGGCGCCGACCAGGCCGACGGCCGCGAGGGCGGCACGGACCCGGGGCGACCCGGGCATGTCCCGCCGCAGCCACCAGCCGAGGACCAGGCCGCTGACGGCGAGCAGCACGGCGAGGCTGAGCACGATCGCGCTGCTCGGCATGGCGGCCACGAAGACGAACCCGGTCACCAGGGTCGCGGTGATCGCGCCGAGGGTGCCGATGCTGGAGAGCCGCCCGACCACGCTGCCGGCCTGCCGCAGGTCGCCGAGCTGAAGTTTCACCACCATGGGCGCGATCGTGGAGAGCACGAACGCGGGCAGGAAGATCGCCAGCGCGGCGAGCATCAGCACGGCCGGGGCGGCGCCGCCGCGGAGCAGCTCACCGCCCCAGCGGACCAGCGGCAGGGTGAGCGCGGTGCCGATGGCGCCGAGGATCAGGGCCGGTGCGAGCAGGGCACGCGGGTCGTACCGGTCGGCGAGCCGGCCGCCGAGCCAGGCGCCGTAGGCGATCGCGGCGAGCGCGACACCGATCACCGAGCTGCTCACCTGGAGGGTGACGCCGACGTACGGCCCGACGAGGCGAAGCGCGACGATCTCCAGGACCAGCACGGCCCCACTGGATCCAAAAGCGAGGGCCGAGGCGAGGGCCGAGGGCAGGGCGCGCGGCGGGTTCTCCACCGCGCGGATGCTACCCATCCCCCTCGATCTTGGCGATTTCCGCCGCACCGTCCCAGTGGGAAATCGCCAAGATCGCGGGGAAACCAGTTCGCTAGCGGAGGGCGGCCAGGTGGAGGTTCGGCTGCTGCGCGCCGGGGGCGAAGGAGGGGAGCTCCAGCACCTCGATGCCGGCGGCGCGCAGCAGCGCCACGCCCTCGCAGTGCACGAAGACATCCGGCTCCCGCCAGGCGATCACCACGCGCGGGATCCCGGCCGCGATGATCAGGCTGGTGCAGGTGGCGTGCGGCCGGCTGGCCCGCTCCGAGCACGGCTCCAGCGTGCTGTAGATGGTGGCGGCACGCAGGCGCGCGTCACCGGCGGCCTTGAGCAGCGCCGACTCCTCGGCGTGCACCCGCGGGTCGTCGTCCCGGGAGTACCCCGAGGAGATCTCCCGGCCGGACTCGTCGACGATGACCGCCCCGACCGCGAACGCGGTCTCCGAGCGGGGGCAGCGGTGCGCCAGGTCGACGGCGCGGCTCATCCACCGGTGGTGGTCCATACGGCTCCAGTCTGCGGTCACGGGTCACGGCCCGTACCTCATCGGAACGCTGACGCCGCACTTTCGAATCCTGGCACAACCGGCTCGAAGAAAACCTCAGAGCATGCTCAGGTGCACGTGGTTGGTGTGCACCGCGGCCGGTCCGCCGCTCGCGCTGTACGCGCGCCAGCCGGTGCTCGGCATCCAGATCTGCCGGTACCAGATCACGTACATCACGCCGAGCTTGCTCGCGTTCTTCACGTAGTACGCGGCCAGCCGGTCACCGTAGCTCTTGTCCCCGCCACTGGCCGCCACGTTCTGGAAGCCGCTCGCGGCCGCGGAGAAGTCGCAGGCCCGGCCCTTCGGGTGTTCGCCGGACGCCCGGGCGCTGTAGCAGACCGTGTACCGCTTGAACCCGTCGGCGCGGGACTCCTGGTACGCGTGCAGCGTGCGCGGCGTGATGCACCCGCCCGAGGTCGGGTCCTTGACCGTGCAGGACTCCTTGGGCCACGAGCCGTCGGAGTTGCGCGGCGCCGGCTGGGCCGCCGGGGAGTTGGCGGCGACGAACCCGCCGGCCGCCCCGCCACCGACCTCGGCGAGCGCCAGCTCGGCCTCCTTCTTCTTGCGGGCCATCAGCGTGACCTGCTTCTTCTGCTCCTTGACCTCGGTGTCCAGCGCGACCTTGGCGCGTTTCGCCGTCGCGATCTCCTCCTGGTACTGGGCGAGCGTGCCGCTGTCGAGCTGGGCGAGCATGTCGAGGCTCTGCGCCCGTTCCATGAAGCCGTCCGGCGAGGTGCTGTTCAGCAGCATCGTGACGGTGCTGATCCGGCCCATCTGGTACGACCGGTTCGCCACCTCGCTGACCTGGTCGGTCAGCGCCTTCGCGGTCGCCTCGGACTTCTTGAGCCCCTCGGTGAGCTGCTTCTGGCGCTTCTTGGAGTTGGCGAGCTTGGTCTTCGCCTGGTCGTACCCCTTGGCGGCGGTCTCCAGGGCGGTGCGCAGTTTCTTGCTGCCGCCCTCGTCGTCCGGGTCGGCGGCGGCCGGGGACGCCGGCAACACCAGGATCGCCGCGACGGCGGCGACGAGCAGAGCCAACAGGGCAGTGCACCGGCGCGGGAGTCTGGCCGCCACAGATGACCTCCAAGTCGTGAGCGCCGGTACTCTACCGTGCCGGACCTGGAGTAAGAGAGATCGATCAGGTGGCCGAATATCCACCGTCGACGAAGAGTGTCTGACCGGTGACCGCCTGACCAGCATCGCTTGCCAGGAAAACGGCACATCCGGCGAAATCCGCCGGCAGACCGTTGCGCCCGATCATGCTGCGGGCGGCATGGGCGGACACTTTCGTGGGATCCGAGAACACCTCTTCGGTGAGGGGCGTGTGCACCACACCGGGCGCGATCGCGTTGCAGCAGACGCCTTGGCGCGACCACGCCTCGGCCTGCGAGCGGGTCAGCCCGACCAGGCCGGCTTTCGCGGCTCCGTAGGCGCCGCTGTTGCCGTAGGCACGGAACGCCTGCTGCGAGACCACGTTGATGATCCGTCCCCAGCCGCGCTCGGCCATCGCCGGCCCGAACGCCTGGCCGAGCAGGAACGGCGCGGTGAGGTTCGCCTCGAGGGTCAGATCCCAGACGTCCTCGGTCAGCGAGGACATCGGCGGCCGCAGGTTCACGGCTGCCGAGTTGACCAGGATGTCCGGTTCCCCGTACCCGTCGATGATCTGCGAAGAGGCGGCCTTGACCGCCTCGCGCACCGAGAGATCCGCGGAGATCGCGCCGGCTTCCGCGCCGTGCGCGCGCAGCTCGGCGACCACCTCGGCCATCGGCGCCGCGCGCCGCGCCACCAGCACCACGCGCGCGCCGGAACGGCCGAGAGCCAGGGCGATCTCTCTGCCGATCCCGGAACTGCCGCCGGTCACGACCGCGGTGCGCCCGCTCAGACCGAAGAGCCGATCAAGGTACGACGTCACGAGGCGAACCCTAGCCTTCCGGCACCTCGGGCGGACCGTCCGGGAAGAGGGTGCCGTGGACGGTCTGGAAGATCTCGTCGTTCGCGGCGACCAGCAGCCCGCGCCGGCGGTTCGTCGGCCGGTAGTCCGAGCCGTCCCAGTGCCGCACCGTGCCGCCGGCCTCGCGCACGATCAGCGAGCCGGGCACGTGGTCCCAGGGCAGGATCCGCCAGAACATCGCGAACTGCTGCTCGTCGGTGGCGACGGCCGGGTACTCGTACCCCGCGCAGTGCCGTCCCGGGGTGTGCCCGCCCAAGCCGGCGGCGTTCGTCCGGACCGAGTCCCGCAGGTCGTCCGGGAAGTACTTGTGCGAGATCACGCCGTGCAGCGCGGCCGCGCCCGGATCGTCGGTGCGCGTCTTCACCCGGACGCCGTCGCGGTACGCGCCGGAGCCCGCCTCGGCCACCGTCAGGTGATCGCCGACCACGTCGAGGATCCAGGCGGCCTGCGGCTCCCCGTCGCGGACCAGCGCGACCATCACGCAGAACGGCGTCTTGCCGGCGGCGAAGTTGTTCGTCCCGTCGACCGGGTCGACGATCCACACGGCGCCGTCCGAGCCGAGCCGGTCCCGGACCGCGGGATCGGCGGCGACAGCTTCCTCGCCGACCACCAGGGAACCGGGCAGCAGCGCGGTCAGTCCCCGGGTCAGCGCCCGCTCGGACTCCTGGTCGGCGATGGTGACCAGGTCACCCGGCGCCTTCTGGGACACCTCGCCCTCGGCCAGGTGCTTCCAGCGCGGCAGGACGATCGTGTGTGCGACCTCGCGGATGAGTTCGGCGACCTGATCAAGCACGTGGCGGCAACTTCACGACGCTGACGAAGAACTCGTCGATCTGCCGGATCACCGCGATGAACCGCTCGAAGTCCACCGGCTTGGTGACGTACGCGTTCGCGTGCAGCTGGTAGCTGCGCAGGATGTCCTCGTCGGCGGAGGAGGTGGTCAGCACGACGACCGGGATCCGGCCCAGCTCGTCGTCCTTCTTGATCTCCTCGAGCACCTCGCGGCCGTCCCGCTTCGGCAGGTTCAGGTCGAGCAGGATCAGGTCCGGGCGGACCGCTCCCGCGTACTGGCCCTCGCGACGCAGGTAGGAGAGCGCCTCCGAGCCGTCCTGGACCACGGTGAGGCGGTTGCGGACCTTGTGCTCCTCGAACGCTTCCTGGGTCATCAGGACGTCGCCGGGATCGTCCTCGACGAGCAGCACCTCGATCGGGGTGCCACTCTCTCGGGCGTCGGTCATGCTCCCACCACCTCTCGCGTGCCGGCCTGCTCCTGCGGGTCCTCGGTGCCGGGCAGCACCGGCAGGGTGAAGTGAATCGACGCCCCCTCCGGCACGTCGACGTCCAGCCAGATCCGCCCGCCATGGTATTCGACGATCTTCTTGACGATCGCGAGTCCGATGCCGGTGCCCTCGTACGCGTCCCGCGAGTGCAGCCGCTGGAAGATCACGAACACCTTGTCGGCGAACTCGGCCTCGATGCCGATGCCGTTGTCCCGGACGTTGACCTGCCACTCCCCGCCGTCGCGTTCCACCGTGATCCGCACGACCGGCGGGACGTCCGGCCGGCGGAACTTCAGCGAGTTGCCGATCAGGTTCATGAACAGCGTGGTGAGCAGCGGTTCCTCGCCCTCCACAGTGGGCATCGGCGTCCAGGTGATCTCGGCTTCCTCACCGGCCCGCGCGTCCAGCTGCGACTTCACGTCGGAGAGCACCTTGTTCAGGTCGACCTCGGTGAACCCGGCGGTGAGCCGGCCGATCCGGGAGAACGCCAGCAGGTCGTTGATCAGTCGCTGCATGCGCTGGGCGCCGTCCACCGCGAACGCGATGTACTGGTCGGCGCGCTCGTCCATCTGCCCGGCGTACCGCCGCTGCAGGAGCTGGCAGAAGCTGGCCACCTTGCGCAGCGGCTCCTGCAGGTCGTGCGAGGCGACGTAGGCGAACTGCTCCAGGTCCCGGTTCGATCGGGTGAGCTCGTCGGTCTGCGTCTTGAGCTGCTGGTTCACCCACTCGACGTGACTGCGGGCGTCGCGCACCTCGGTCAGCTCGCTGGCGATCTGCTGGCGCATCCGATCGATGTCGTCGGCGAGCGCCGCCAGGTCCGAGGAGCCCCGCTTGATCTCGATGTGCCGGTCGTAGTCGCCGGCCGCCACCTGACGCACCTGGTCGGCCAGGTCGGTGACCGGCCGGGTCACCACCCGGTCCAGCAGATAGAGCAGGAACGCGCCGGTCAGCACGATGATCACCGCGGCGGCTATCTCGATCGCGACGAGCGTGCGGCTGGAGTCACGGGCCGCGTCCGCCGAGATCGTCCGCAGCACCTGGATGTGCGCCTGCATGTCGGCGACCGCCGCGCGCACCGCGTCGAAGTCCGCGGTGTCGGAGGCCTCGACTATCTCCTGCGCCGCTTCCGGGCCCTGCTCCCGCACGGTCCGGATGATCGGGTCGGCCACGTCGGTCCGCCAGGTGTCGGCACGCGCCTTGACCATCGCGAGCGAGTTGCGGATGTCGTCGTCGTCCGGCTTGAGCAGGGACTCGATCCGGGCGATCTGCCGCTGCTGGTCGGCGAGGCCCACCTCGTACGGCTGAAGGCTGCGCTGTTCACCGGTGATCGCGAACCCACGGACGCCGGTCTCCTGGTCGACAAGCGCCGTGTTCAGCGTCTCGCCGGCCGCCCGCATCGGGCTGGCCCGGTTCAGCACGTCGTCGACCTGCCGGTTGTTCGCGGCCGCGGTGATCGCCGCGAGCACGCCGAGACCGCCGAGCACCACACCGACAGCGATGCAGAGCGCGATGATCCGCTGGCGCAGCGTCCAGCTGCTCGCCCTGAACAGGTTCACCGTCCACCACCCCGGGAGATCATCAGCATCGCGACGTCGTCGGTGAGCGGTCCGCCGTTGGCCTGGTCGGCGCGGGCCACCAGCCACGACGGAAGCCCGGTGAGCGACACTCCCCGGGCCTCCGGCTCGTCCAGCAGCTTGCAGAGCCCGTCGACGTCGAGCCGCTCGTTACCCACGCCGGTGTGCCCCTCGATGAGTCCGTCCGTGTACATCAGCAGTGACCAGTCATGGTCGGTGAACTCCAACTCCGTCACGGGTGTAGGCGTGGGACGTACCCCGAGCACGATTCCGGTACGCGCGGCGACCGGGTGGGCCCGCCCACCGGAGAGCACGACGGGTGGCGGGTGGCCGGCCAGCCGGACCCACGCCCGATTGGCCGGCAGGTCGATGACCGCGGCGGCCACCGTGGCGAACACCTCACGGGCCCGCCGCTCGCTCATCAGCACCTGCTCCAGCGAGGGCAGCACCTGGTCCTCGGGCACGCCGGCGAGCACCAGAGCCCGCCAGGCCACCCGGAGCTCGACGCCGAGCGCGGCCTCGTCGACGCCGTGCCCGCAGACGTCGCCGACGATCACGTGCAGCCGGTCCTCGCCGACCTGCACCACGTCGAAGAAGTCACCGCCGAGCAGGCCCAGCGCCCGGCCGGAGCGGTAGAACGTCTCCACCGACACCTCGGACGTCTGCATCAGCGGCTGCGGCAGCAGACCCCGTTCCAGGCGGGCCGACTCGGCCTGCAGCAGCTCCACCTCGCGCAGCCGGCGGGCGTTCTCGTCGGCGCGCTTGCGCTCGACCGCGTACCGCAGCGAGCGGATCAGCAACACCCCGTCGACCTGGCCCTTGACCAGGTAGTCCTGGGCGCCCTCGGCGACCGCCTGCACGCCGAGGTGCTCGTCCGAGCGCCCGGTGAGCACGCAGACCGCGGCGGTGCCGGCGACCGCGAGCAGCTTGCGCAGCCCGTCGATGCCCTCGGCGTCCGGCAGGCCCAGGTCGAGCAGCACGCACTCCACGCCGACCAGCCGCTCCCGCGCCTCACGCAGGGTGCTGGCGACGGTCAGCTCGAACGGCGCCTCCGCCTCCTCGAGCAGCTCACGAACGAGAAAGGCGTCGCCCTCGTCGTCCTCGACGAGCAGGATCCGCAACCGTTCCAGCTGGTTCGCCGCGTACCGCGAGGGCGCGAGCGACCGCTCCGTCATTCCGATTCCCCACTCGACGCGCAGATGACTCGCAAATCGTGTACCACTCGGGGCGGGACCACAACTCCGGTCATCACCTCGTGACCTGCGCTCATTGTGAGCCGTCGTTCTCGGCCGCGACCCGCCGGGCGTGTTCGGCGATGACCTGGCCGAGGATGCCGTGCAGCTGCCCGCAGTCCCGGCAGTGCAGGTTCTCGTCGAGGTGCCGGCCGCCACAGCCGGAGCACGAGCCACGGTCCTCCGGGTCGCGATAGGACACCAGCGCCTTGCACAGCGCGCGAACCACATGATCACTCAGCGTGAAGACGTCCTCGCCGAGCGCGGTACGCACACCGATGACGGCGACGGGCGCGGCGTCCGGCTGCGGGTTGTACGGCGCCACCGCGTCGATGAATTCCGCGATCACAGCGGCCGGGTCGAGCGGAGTAGTCACCCGGACCACGCTATTGCACGCGCCAATGGATCTTCGGGGTACCCGGCAGTGACCTCGGCCGCTTAGATGCGAGCCATGCGTGGCCTCGCTCTCATCCGGCCGGCGAGCCGGCCGATCGCGGCCGCGGCGGTGCCGGCCGTCCTGGCTCTGGCCGGGCTCTTCGCGATCCGGTCGATCACACCGCCGGCCGCCCGGCCGGCGTCCGCCCCGGCCGGTGACTTCAGCGCGGAGCGCGCCTTCGAACAGGTGCGGCGGATCGCGGCGACGCCGCACCCGGCCGGCAGCCCGGCGAACGAGAAGGTTCACGACCACCTGATCGATACCCTGCGCGGGCCGGGTCTCTCCCCGAGTCGCAGGACACCGACACCCGGTGAGGGGTACGGGTCACCGACCGCGCCCGCGGCGACCGGTTGGCGCGTCGTGCCGGAAATGCACGAAAAGCCGTCCCCAGTTGTCGCCGTCCTTCTCCACCCGGTGGTAGAGCTGCTTGATCTCCTTCTGGTCGAGGAAGCGGAGCACCTTCTTCTTCAGCGCTCCGCTTCCCTTCCCCGGGATGATCTCGACCGACGAGGCCTTCTTCTGAATCGCCTCGTCGATGATTCCCCGCAGGGCACGGTCGATCTCGTGCCCCCTGTTGAAGATGTCGTGCAGATCCAGCTTCAGCTTCACGATCGGAAACCCTACGCGGCGTCGTTCTTGCCGAGCCAGGTCTCGACCCGGCGCAGCGCGTCCTGATAGTCGGGCTGTGCCTTCATGGCCGCGGCCAGGCGCAGGTGCGGCAGCGCCTCCCGGAAACGACCGGCCCGCTCCAGGGTCCGGCCGAGCACGTGATGCGCGTAGTGGTCGGACGGATCGTGGTCGATCAGCGCCCGCAGCTGCGTCTCCGCGCCGTTCAGCTGGGCCGAGTTGAAGTAGGCCCGGGCCAGGAGCTGGCGGACCGCTGCGTTGTGCGGCTCGGCCTCGACTATCGGCTCGAGCAGCTTCGACGCGCCGAGCGGATCGCCGGACTCGAAGAAGAAGGTTGCCCTGCGGTACTCCTCGAGAAGATTCACGTCACGCTCCCCACCGCTTGCGTGGCCGGAATTCAGCCAACGCTCACACAACAACGGGCCACCAGCGAGTGTTCCTTCCCCGACGGTAACCGTGATGTCGCCGGCTGGCGATCATCGCTTGGAGAAAACACCGTCATGCAACCGCCGGCGCCTCATCGCCGCGCGCCGCCCTGCCGAAGACTGTGACGACATCTGGTGTAGGGGCGCTGTGCCTTATGCGTGACCGAACCGTGTCCGCACCGCACAGCTGCTACACAGGAAACGAAAAGCCGGCGCAGAGCGTCGCCCAGCACAGTAGGGGCATGACGATGGCGAACGCAGACTCCAGCACCGACCTCCGGCGGCCCGACGGGACCCCGGTCCGCGTCCTCGTGGTCGACGACGAGCCGACTCTCGCCGAGTTGCTCTCGATGGCGCTGCGTTACGAGGGCTGGGAGGTCAGGAGCGCGGGCGACGGCATGACCGCCGTACGCACCGCCCGGGACTTCCGGCCCGACGCCGTCATCCTGGACATGATGCTGCCGGACATCGACGGCCTGGAGGTGCTGCGCCGGCTGCGCGGCGAGACCCCCGAGGTCCCGGTGCTGTTCCTGACCGCCAAGGACTCGGTGGAGGACCGGATCACCGGTCTGACCGCCGGCGGCGACGACTACGTCACCAAGCCGTTCAGCCTGGAGGAGGTCGTGGCCCGGCTGCGCGGCCTGATGCGGCGGATGGGGCACGCGCCGATGCGTACCGAATCGCAGCTGGTCGTCGGCGACCTCACGCTGGACGAGGACTCGCACGAGGTGCGCCGCGGCGGTGACCTGATCACGCTGACCGCGACCGAGTTCGAGCTGCTGCGCTACCTGATGCGCAACCCGCGCCGGGTGCTCAGCAAGCCGCAGATCCTGGACCGGGTGTGGAACTACGACTTCGGCGGGCAGGCCAACGTCGTGGAGCTCTACATCTCCTACCTGCGCAAGAAGATCGACGCCGGCCGCGCCCCGATGATCCACACCATGCGCGGCGCCGGTTACGTGCTCAAGCCGGCCGACTGACATGTCCGCCGCCACCCGGCCCCGTCCCGCCCGCTGGCGCAGCCCCGCGGGCTGGCCGCTACGCACCCGGCTGGTCGCCATCATGATCGGGCTGCTCGCGGTCCTGGGCCTGGTCGTCGGCAGCACCGCCGAGATCTACCTGCAGAAGTCTCTCTACAGCCAACTCGACGAGAAGCTCGACGAGGCCAAGAAGATGGCCGGTTTCGAAGGCGGCCAGAACCGCGGCCCCGGCGACGGCAGCCGGCCGCCCGTCGACTTCCTCATCAACATCGACAAGATCATCGCGGCGCCCCCGGACACCGCGCAACAAGAGTCGATCATTCTGTATTTCGACATCGGCGCCGACGGGTCCACGACCTACCGCCATGGCGGAATCGTCCGATACGAGGAGGCCACCACCTCCGGCTCGCGAGGCCAGAACGGCTTCGACGACCTGTCCTCCTCGGCCCTGGCGACGCTGAGCACGCTGCCGGTGGACGGCGGGAAGAGCGACGTCACGATCGACGTCGACGGCGAGTCCGCCGAGTACCGCGTCATGGTCACCACACTTCGCATCGACGACTCCGTCATGCAGGTCACCGCGCTGCCGCTGGCCGACGTCAACCACACCCTGGTCACCGTCGCGATGTTCACCGGATGCGTCGTCCTCGGGTCGCTGCTGATCGCCGGGTGGGGTGGGGCGCTCATCGTCCGCCGTACCCTCAAGCCTCTTGATCGTGTGGCAGCGACCGCGACGCGCGTCTCCGAGCTCAGGCTGGACCGCGGCGAGGTGCAACTCGCGCAGCGAGTGCCCGAGCAGGACACCGATCCCCGCACCGAGGTGGGGCAGGTCGGCGCGGCCCTGAACCGGATGCTCGACCACGTCGGCAACGCCCTGGAGGCGCGGCACGCCAGCGAGATGCAGGTGCGGCAGTTCGTCGCCGACGCCAGCCACGAGCTGCGCACCCCGCTCGCCGCGATCCGCGGGTACGCCGAGCTCAGCCGCCGCAGCCGCCAGGTGATCCCGGACGAGATCGCGCACGTGCTGACCCGGGTCGAGTCCGAGGCCAAGCGGATGACCGCGCTCGTCGAGGACCTGCTGCTGCTCGCCCGGCTCGACGCCGGCCGGCCGCTCGCCCAGGACCCGGTCGACCTCACCATGCTGGCCGTCGACGCGACGAGCGACGCGCACGCCGCCGGGCCGCGCCACTACTGGCAGCTCGATCTGCCGGAGGAGCCGGTCACGGTGATCGGCGACGGGGCGCGCCTGCACCAGGTGCTGGCGAACCTGCTCGCCAACGCGCGGACACACACACCGGAGGGCACCACCGTGACGGTCAAGGTGGGCGCGGTGCCGAACGCCGCCGTGCTCCAGGTGATCGACAACGGTCCGGGCATCAAGCCGGAACTCGTACCGCGGATCTTCGAGCGGTTCACCCGTGGCGACAGCTCCCGCTCGCGCGCCGCCGGCAGCACCGGCCTCGGCCTGTCGATCGTGCACGCGGTGGTCACCTCGCACCACGGCAAGGTCGGCGTGCAGAGCGGGCCCGGGCAGACCGTCTTCACCGTGATGCTGCCACTCGGCCCACCACCGGTCGTCCCAACAGCTGAACAACAACCGCAGGAGCTGCACCCGGTGCGATGAGAGGGCTATGCTGGCGGGCGTGTCTCAGACGTGGTCGTTCTATTGGTTTACGAGGCCGGCTCAAGCCGGTGCCTCGGCCATGACCGCATGACCTGAGACACCCGCCAGAGCCGGCTGAGGCAGCGACACGACGTCGCTGCCTTTTTGTTTGCGTCAAGCAAGCCGGCTCTCGCCTCGGGCGACGCCGGCCGAGGAAAGAGAGAAGTCATGACCGCCCCTGAGGTGCAGCGAGTCCGCGACCAGCGCATCGAAAAGGTCGTACCGCTGATGAGCCCGGCGTTGCTGCACCACGAGCTGCCGCTCACGTCCGAGCTGCACGACACCGTGCTGGAAGGCCGCAAACAGGTCGAAGACGTGCTGAACGGCCGAGATCAGCGGCTGCTGGTCGTGGTCGGCCCGTGTTCGGTGCACGACCCGATCGCCGCCGGCGAGTACGCCGACCTGCTGCGCAAGGAAGCCGAGCGTCTCAGCGAGGACCTGCTGATCGTGATGCGGGTGTACTTCGAGAAGCCGCGCTCCACGGTCGGCTGGAAGGGTCTGATCATGGACCCGGCGCTGGACGGCAGCGGCGACGTCGGCACCGGTCTGCGGGTCGCCCGCAAGCTGCTGCTCGAGGTCGTCGGCCGGGGCCTGCCGGTCGCCGTGGAGTTCCTCGACCCGATCACCCCGCAGTACATCGCGGACACCGTGGCCTGGGGCGCGATCGGCGCGCGTACCGTCGAGTCGCAGGTGCACCGCCAGCTCTCCTCCGGGCTGTCCATGCCGATCGGCATGAAGAACCGCCCCGACGGCAGCGTCTCCACCGCTGTCGACGCGATCCAGGCCGCTGCCGCGCAGCACGTCTTCCCCGGCATCGACTACTCCGGCACCCCGGCGATCCTGCACACCACCGGCAACCCGGACTGCCACCTGGTGCTGCGCGGCGGAGGCGGCAAGCCGAACTACAGCGCGGCGGACGTCGCGGCCTCGGTCGAGCTGCTCCGCAAGGCCGGCCTGCCGGAGCGTCTCGTCATCGACTGCTCGCACGGCAACAGCAACAAGGACCACCTGCGCCAGCCGCTCGTTGCCGAGGACATCGCCGCGCAGATGGAGGCCGGTCAGACGGCGATCAGCGGCGTGATGCTGGAGAGCTTCATCGAGCCGGGACGCCAGGATCTGGGCGATTCCCTCAAGTACGGGCAGTCGGTCACCGACGCGTGCATGGGCTGGGACGCCACCGTGGCGGTGCTGGAGCGGCTGGCCGCGGCATCCGCGAAGCGCCGGCTCTCTGCTTAGGACTCTCAGGCTTCACACAGCAACGACACAAGGGCGCGACAGAACATCCGTCAATCGTTCATCGGGTACGAATCCGCCAGCTCTCCCCGGGGAGTACCCGAATGACCTCGACGTTGCCGCCGCCTGCTGTTGAGGAGCCGGCTCCCGTTCTCGCGGAGCCGGCTCCACCACGTGATCGCACCGGTGCGAGCCGTCTTCTCCTGGGCCGCGATGACGCCGCCTGGATCCGTCCCTCGCTGATCACCCTCCTGCTGCTGACCGCTGTCCTCTACATCTGGGGGCTCGGCGCGTCCGGCTGGGGCAACGCGTTCTACTCCGCCGCGGTCCAGGCCGGATCGGAGAGCTGGAAGGCGTTCTTCTACGGCTCGTCCGACGCGGCGAACGCGATCACGGTCGACAAGACGCCGGCCGCTTTGTGGATCATGGCGATTTCGGTACGGATCTTCGGGCTGAGCTCGTGGAGCATCCTCGTCCCGCAGGCGCTGCTCGGCGTCGCCACCACCGGACTGCTCTACGCCACGGTGCGCCGGGCGTACGGGCCGGCCGCCGGTCTGCTCGCCGGCGCCGTCTCGGCACTCACGCCGGTAGCCGTGCTGATGTTCCGGTTCAACAACCCGGACGCGCTGCTCGTCCTGCTGATGGTCGCCGGCGCGTACGCGACACTGCGGGCCGTCGAGACCGGCTCCACCAAGTGGATCGTGCTGACCGGTGTCTTCGTCGGCTTCGGCTTCCTCGCCAAGATGCTCCAGGCCCTGCTCGTGGTGCCGGCGTTCGGTCTCGCGTACCTGATCGCCGGTCCGCCGAAGCTCGGCAAACGCCTGGTCCAGCTGGTGCTCGCGCTCGTCGCGCTGGTCGTGTCGGCCGGCTGGTACATCGCCGTCGTCGAACTCGTCCCGGCGTCGATGCGGCCCTACATCGGCGGCTCGCAGAACAACAGCATCCTCGAACTCACCCTCGGCTACAACGGCCTCGGCCGGCTCAACGGCGACGAGACCGGCAGCGTCGGGGGCGGAGGCGGCGGAGGTGGCAACGGCGGCGGCATGTGGGGCGCCAGCGGGCTCGGCCGGCTCTTCGAGAGCGCGCAGGGCGGCCAGATCTCCTGGTTGCTGCCCGCCGCGCTGATCGTCCTGCTCGCCGGCCTGGTGATCACGGCCCGCCGGGCTCGCACCGACCTGCAGCGGGCCGGGCTGATCGTCTGGGGCGGCTGGCTGCTCATTACCGGGCTGGTGTTCAGCCTCATGCAGGGCATCTTCCACGCGTACTACACGGTCGCGCTGGCACCGGCGGCCGGCGCGGTGGTGGCGATGGGCGCCACGCTGCTCTTCCAGCGGCGGCGCAACATCTTCGCGGCGCTCACGCTGGGTGCGGCTGTCGCGGTGACGGCCTGGTGGTCGTACACGCTGCTGACGCGCAGCGCCGACTTCCTTCCCTGGCTGCGCCTGCCGGTCCTGATCGTGGGCCTGGTGGCGGCGGTCGCGGTGGTCGCCTCGTTCCGGCTCGCCCAGCGTCTGGCCCTGGTGGCCGCGACGGTCGCGGCCGTCGCCGGACTGGCCGGACCGGCGGCGTACGCGGTGCAGACCGCGTCCGAGCCGCACACCGGTTCCATCCCGTCCGCCGGGCCGGCCGTCTCCGGCGGGATCGGTGGCGGGCCGGGGGGTGGTCGCGGTCGGTTCAACCGTGGGGGTGGCGGTTTCCCCGGTGGCGGTCAGGGTGGATTCCCCGGCGGCGCGGGCCAGGGTGGACTCCCCGGTGGCGCGGCCCAGGGTGGACTCCCCGGTGGGGCCGGAGTCCCGGGCGGCGCCCAGGGCGGCGGCACGCAGGGTGGCACCCAGAACGGCGGTGTTCCCGGTGGCGGCCTCGGCGGGCGGAACGGCGGGACCCAGGACGGTGGCGGGCGGACCGGCGGCGGCATGCGCGGGGGCGGCGGCATGGGCGGCCTCCTCGACGCCGCCGAGGTCAGCGACGAGATGAAGGCGCTGCTCGAGGAGAACGCCGACCAGTACACCTGGGTGGCCGCGGCGATCGGCTCGCAGAGCGCCTCCGGCTACCAGTTGGCGACCGAGAAACCGGTGATGGCGGTCGGCGGTTTCAACGGCACCGACCCGTCGCCCACGCTGGAGCAGTTCCAGCAGTACGTGTCCGAGGGCAAGATCCACTACTTCATCGGCGGCGGCGGTTTCAGCCGGGGCGGTGGCAACGGCGGCAGCGACTACAGCTCGCAGATCAGCGAGTGGGTGGCCGCCAACTTCACAGCGAAGACGGTGGGCAGCACCACCGTCTACGACCTGACCTCACCGGCCAACGACCTGCCCTCACCGGCCACGCCCAGCGCCGGCTCAGCGAGCGGCACCACCACCGCCTGACGAGCGCACCGAACAGCGGCCCGCGCCGGACCTCGGCGCGGGCCGTAGCCCACACCGCTCAACCGGCCTTGATCACATGCCTCAACTACGGCCCAGCCACCCGAGCCGTAGCGCAGACAGCTCACCGCCGCGTGATCACATGCCTCAACTACGGCCCGCCCACCCGAGCCGTAGCTCAGACAGCTCACCGCCGCGCATAACCTGCGCGTGCTACGGCCGAGCCACCCCAGCCGTAGCTCAGACATGTCCCCACAGCGCATGACCTGCGTCCGCTACGGCCCAGCCACCCCGAGCCTGCCCCGTTTTGACGGACATCCAAGATCAGGGGACCTGGGGTCTCCGGGAGGATGTCCAGCATTATGGAGAGCGTGGGAAAGAAGCGGTCGAGGCCGCGGCGGGCGTTCACGCCGGAGTTCAAGGCTGAGATCGTCGAGTTGTGTCAGCGTGATGACCGCACGATTGGGCAGGTCGCGCGGGATTTCGATCTGACCGAGACCGCGGTGCGGTCCTGGGTCAAGCAGGCCGAACTCGACGCCGGCACGCGATCGGACGGGCTGACCTCCGATGAGCAGGCCGAGCTGGCCGAGCTGCGGCGGGAGAACCGGCGGCTGCAGCAGGACGTCGACATCCTCAAGCGAGCTACGGCTTTCTTCGCCAGGGAGACCCGGTGAACGTGTACCCGTTCATCGAGGCGGAGCAGGCCGGCAAGCACAACGTCAAGCGTGCGTGCGAGCTGTTGAAGGTCTCCCGGTCCGCCTACTACCAGCACGCCCGTGGCGAGCAGTCCACCCGGG